>NZ_CP022961.1:999375-1332500 GCF_002285795.1 Plantactinospora sp. KBS50 | reverse complement strand
GCGGCGGGTCCGACGCTGACGTCTCTGGCCATTACCATCCCCAGGTGTAGCAGCGAAGCCAGCGTAGCGGAGCCGCTTAGGAGCGCGTGACCCTACGACGGCCGCTGCCAACACGGAAAGACGTGTATCCGAGGACGGGCACGGTGATGGATCGATGACAGGCCGACGATCGCTCGGCGGGGAGCCGGTTGGCACCGCCGAATCGGCCGGCCCGCCACGGCGTCCCAGGTCACCCAACCCCACCAGTCGGACGTCATCGACGGTAGTTCGCACCGGGGCCCTGTCCATGCTCGCGCTGGTGGCGGTCGGCGGGACGCGTCTCGTGCATGGGTCGCTGACCAGTCACGCCACCGACCGCACCAGCTACGGCGTGGTGGGCGTCATGCTGGCCGCCAGCACCATCGCGAGCCTGCTGCTGCCCGGAGGTCTCTCCAGCAGCACCGCCAAGTTCGTCGCCTACCATCGGGGCGCCGGCGACGTAGCCGGCGCATGGGCGGTGCACCGATTCCTGGGACGGCTCGGCCTGGGGGCATCGGTCGCGCTGGGCGTGCTCACCGCCGTGGTGTTACAGCGGATCTACCAGCTCGGCACAGTCGACACGGTGTCATTGGCCATCCTGACGGCGACGTACTCGCTGTACACACTTGACAAGTCCGCCATGTATGGACATGGCCTGGTGTCGCAATACGCCAAAATCGAGCTGGCCACCTCGGTGGTAGCGATCATCTCCACCGTAGTGGTGATCCTGACCCGGCAGGCCATGTTCCTCCTACCGCTGTGCATCGGCTACGGCACGTTCATCCTGCTGTGTCGCCGGCAACTGCACGCCTGGCGGCAACGCGACCGCGCCGGGGTGTCTGCGGGTTTCGACCGCCGGGAGGTGATCGGCTTCACCGTCCTCGGCAGCATCGGCACGCTGGCGAGTGCCGGTTTCCTTCAGGGAACCCAGTTGCTGGCCGGACACTTCGCCGCGCCGTCCCAGGTGGCGTACGTCGTGGCCGCTGTCGCGCTGATCGCCCCGCTGTATTTCCTGCCGCGGGCGATGGCTCTGGCGATGTTCCCAGCGATGGCCGGAGCCCGGGGCGCCGGCGACCGGAAGGCGGTACGAACGCAGGTGGATGTCTCCACCCGGGGACTCGCGCTGACCATGACTCCGATGTTGCTCGCCGGGATGATCGGCGCGCCGCTGGTTCTCGGCGTTTTCGGCGGCGCGGGCTACGCCGGCGGCGCGGGGGTTCTGCGGCTGATGTTGTGCGCTTCGTTCTTCGGAATCCTGCAGATTCCGTCGGTGAACGCGCTCGCCAGTGGTCCGCCGGCACAGGCCCGTATCCCGGTCCTGTCGGCCGTCGTCGGCTGCCTGATCGGACTCTGCGTGGTGGCGGTCGTGGCTCGCCCGCTGGGGGCGGCCGGTGTCGGTCTGGGATATCTGGTCGGCACTGCCGTCACGGCAACGATTCCGATACTCGTGACCTGGCGACTCCACCGCCTGGCCTGGGCTTCGACACTCGCCCGATGTACCGGCCTACTCACCGCCGGAGCACTGTTGGTCCAGATTGATGCGTTGCAGACCTGGTCCTGGACCGCGGCGGCAGTCACGGCCGGCGCGCTGGCCGGCACACTGGCGCTGGTCGGAGGCGACCTGCACCGGCTGCTGCGCTTCGCCCGTTCCTCCCAAACCCGCCGGTTCCCGTCCGACAGCATGGCCACCGAATCCCTACGTTAGGAGAACGATTCGTGCCGCAGACCCCTCCGCAGCGATCCGGCCGGCCGCTTCGGGTCCTCGCCGTCACCAACCTCTGGCCCAGTGATGGCAGCTACCGGGGCATCTTCGTACAGCGCCAGGTATCCGCGTTACGGGCTCTGGGGCACAACATCGATGTCGAGGTGATCGCCCAGTCCCGAGGAAAGCGGGACTACCTCACCAGCGCGCCTCGGGTACGCCGCCGTGTGCGGGACGGCCGCTACGACATTCTTCATGTTCACTACGGAATGGCGGCTCCGGCGGCGCGCCTCGCCGGTCACCCCTGTCGGGTGTTGTCGCTGTATGGCAGTGACGTCAACTCGCCACGTCAACGGTTGCTCACGAGACTCGGATGGGGCGGGAGCAAGGCCCGCATCTACGTGTCGGGCAGGCTCGCCCAGACCGCCGGCGACACGTCCGGCCACGTGATCGCGAATGGAGTGGACTTCAAACTCTTCCAGCCCGGCGACCGGCTCGATGCCCGGCGGAGCCTCGGTATCCCAGATGAGTCAAAGGTGGTGTTGTTCGGCGCGGATCCCCGGCGGCCGGTGAAAAACTACAAACTCTTTCACGCCGTGGTAAGCGAGTTGCGACGGCGCGACCCCAGGGTGCAGGAGTTGATCCTCTCCGCCCCCGGACAGCCAGAAAGGGATCTGGTACACAAATACGACGCCGCCGACGTGCTGCTGTTCACCTCCGTGCGCGGGAGCGAGGGCTCACCAACGGTCGTCAAAGAGGCGACGGCGATGGGGCTTCCCGTGGTCACGGTGGACGTGGGGGATGTCGCAGGTGTCCTCGCCGGTGTGCGTCCCGGCGCGGTGGTGCCGTTCTGGTCGGGGCCGGCAGGCGGTGACCCGCCGGCGGAGTTCGTCGCGGCCCTCGCCGACCAGGTGGCCACAGTGCTGGCCTGCCCGGATCGGGCCGACGGTCGCGGGCGAAACGCCTGGCTGGACGAACGACTGGTCGCTGAGCGAGTTGTCGAGGTCTATCGTCAGGTGCTGGCCTCGTGACGACGATGTTGGTCACCGGTTCGCACGGCTGGGTCGGCACCCACATCTGCCGGCTGCTCGCCGGCCAAGGCCACCGCGTGGTCGGTGTCGGACGTCGGCCTCAGACCATGGCCGGGCGCTATCTGCAGTTCGACCTGCACGACGCGGCGGCCGTCGATGTCGCTCTCGACGAGGTCCGACCAGACGTCGTTTTCCACCTCGCCGGGGCAACCCCGCAACGCGAGCCCGAGGTGGGCCGCTTGGTGGCCGACTGCGTAGGCGGCACGTACTCCATCGGCCACGCCCTACGCACCGTGGCACGCCGGTACCGTTACCGGCCGCGGCTGGTTCTGGCCGGTTCCTCGGCGCAGTACGGCGCGGTTCCGTGGGAGCAGAACCCCGTGTCGGAGCAGGCACTTCCGCGTCCGACGGGAGCGTATGGCCACGCCAAGTTGGCGGCGGAGGCGACGGCTTTCGCGCTCGCCGCAGACGGGCACATCGAGGTCGTGGCCGCGCGGGCCTTCAACCATGTCGGGCCCGGGGAAACGGTCGGCACCGTGGCGGGCGCGCTGGCGCGGCGGATCGCGGATGTCGCTGCGGGTCGCTCAAGCCGGGTGCGGGTCGGGGATCTCGACGCCGTACGCGACTTCACGGATGTGCGGGACATCGCACGCGCGTACCTGGCCATGGCGCAGAAAGGCAAGTCCGGCGACGCCTACAATGTTTGCTCTGAATCGGGGGTTGCGATCCGGACGGTTCTTGACATATTGCTCGCCCTCGCCAACCTGGATCATTCGGTTGTCGATCTCGGCGCCGACCGCGGCGGCATCGGCCATCAGGTCGGTTCGGCGGGCCGTCTGCGCGGCGAGACCGGGTGGACGCCGCGGATACCTCTCCGGCAAAGCCTTCGGGATTTGCTGGCCGAGCACTGGTCCGGGCCGCTGCGATCCGGCGGGGAAACCACGAAAGGCGCGACATGACCACGATGGCGGCACCAGAAGAGTGGGCGGGCCGCCGCGTGCTCGTCACGGGAGCCGGCGGATTCATCGGATCGCACCTCACCGAGCGTCTCGTCCGGTCCGGAGCCGAGGTGCGGGCAATGGTGCGTTACACGGGTCGGTCCGACCTCGGCATGCTGCGGGACCTTGACCCGGAGGTCCGCGATTCGGTCGAGATCATCCACTCGGACATCACCGACCCGTTCGCCATTCGGCGCGCGGTGTCGGAACGGGACGCCGTCTTTCACCTTGCCTCGCTGATCGCCATCCCGTACAGCTACGTCGCACCCGCCTCATATGTCAGCACGAACGTGGTCGGCACCTTGAACGTGTTGGAGGCAGCACGCGAACTGGGGGTGTCCAGAATCGTGCACACCTCCACGTCGGAAACCTACGGAACCGGCCGGTACACCCCCATGGACGAGGAACATCCTCTTCAGCCGCAGTCGCCGTACTCGGCCTCGAAGATCGGCGCCGATGCGCTGGCGGATTCCTTCTACCGGTCGTTCGACGTCCCGGTTGCCATCATCCGGCCGTTCAATACCTACGGCCCGAGACAGAGCGCGAGGGCGGTAATCCCGACCATTGCCGCCCAGGCCGTGGCGGGACGGGACCGGATCCGCCTTGGCAGTCTCAAACCGGTGCGAGACCTCACCTATGTCACGGACACCGTCGCCGGATTCCTGGCCGTCGCCAGCACGGACGCGTGCGTGGGCAGAACGACCAACATCGGCAACGGCCGTGGGATAGCGATCGGCGACCTCGCACGGCTCATCTGCGACGTCGCGGGCCGCCCTGATCTTGAGATCGTCGCCGACGAGCAACGCATCCGCCCACCGTCGAGTGAGGTGTTCGAGCTGGTAGCGGCCACGGACCGGGCTCAGGAGCGGTTCGGCTGGCGACCAGAGACGCCACTACGCACCGGCCTGGCCAAGGTCGTGGAGTACGTCCGCCAGCATCCGGAGCGCTTCGATGTTGATCGGTACGCGGTGTGAAGGCGATCATCCTGGCCGGCGGGAAGGGCACCCGGCTCAATCCCTTCACCACCAGCTTTCCGAAGCCGCTGATGCCGATCGGCGAGGTTCCCATCCTGGAGATCCTGCTCACCCAGTTGAGATCCCACGGCGTGACCGATGTGACCCTGCTGACCGGTCACCTGGCCTACCTTCTGGAGGGCTACTTTGGCGACGGCCGTCGGCTGGGGCTGAACATCCGGTATGTGCGGGAGGACCAGCCGCTCGGCACGGCCGGCCCGCTCCGTCAGCTGGCCGGCACGCTCGTCGACGACTTCTTCGTGTTGAATGGCGACCTGCTCACGGATCTGGACTTCGGCGCTCTCATGCGGCACCACCGAGAGCGGGGCGCGTCGGTCACGGTCAGTGTCTACACTCGGGTCGAAAAGATCGAACTTGGCGTTCTCACCCTCGCGGCATCGGGGGAGGTGACCAGCTACGACGAGAAGCCAACGTTGAGTCTCGATGTTTCCATGGGGGCCTACGCCATGTCCCCGCAAGCCCTGACCATGGTGCCGGCAGCCCGGTACGACATGCCGCAGCTGATACTCGACCTGCTCGACAGATCGGACGTCATCAACAGCTGGCGACACCGGGGGTTCTGGCTCGACATCGGGCGAGTGGACGACTACCACCTCGCAAACCGGATGTTCTCCGAGAATCCGTCGGGCTTCCTGCCGTCGGAGCGCCCTGCGCCGGACGCGCCAAGCCCGCCCGGGCTACCTGCCCAACGCCGTGACCAGCCACTTTCCGATCTCGCTCAGCGCCCGGAGGGCGAGCACCAGCAACCGGTAGCCCGGGACCCGTGACCTGCAGTATCTGGTCACCAGCACCGACCAGGCACGCAGCCCCGCGAGCCGCCGACGACTCACATTGGCACCGTGCCGATGGAACCGGACCGCCGGGTGAGAAAGGTGGACCGGCAGGTATCCCTCGGTGAGCCCACGCAGGACCAACTCGACGTCAACCTTGATCCGCAGGCTCTCGTCGTACCCACCGATGGTCAGCAGCAGCTGACGATCGATCGACATACCGGAGTGCTTGAAGGGCAGTCGGGGCCGGAGCAGGACGGAACGGAGCATCTGCCGCGAGGTGTGGTACGTGGGCAGGCGGATCACCTTGACGCGGCCGCCGACGATCTCCACGTAGTCCGTGTAAATCCATTGGGCACCAGTGCGTTCCCGTAGCTGATCAATCTGCCTCAAGCCGTCCTGGGCGAGTTCGTCATCGGAGTCCAGCACCGTCACGACCCGGCCGCGGGCCATTCGCAACGCGGTGTTTCGCGCGGAGCTGATGCCTGCCGGCTTCTGGCGGACGAGACGGATACGTGGATCGGCCAACAGATCGGCACCGGCAAGGCACTCCTGGGCCGGTACCGCCGAACCGTCATCGACGATCACGATCTCGAAATCGTCGAAGGTGCCGGCCAGTACGCTGTTCACGGACTTCGCGAGCGACTCGGGACGATCTCGAACGACAATGCAGACAGAGATGGCGGGAGGAGCCGCGTTGGTGGACTCCATCGCCTCGTCCGGTTGCCGTTGCGTCGGAGGCACCCGGGCTGCCGGGAGAAGCCGGCCACCGCTACCCGGAAGATCGCGCGGAAGCTGAGTCACCAGGAACGACAAGCGTAGGTCATCGTCCGGTGACCGCAACTGTCCAGGCTGCCGAGGCCCGGTACGAATCAGCCATCCCGCCCCCCGTGCTGGATCAGTGACGGAGAGTCTGTCACGGTCGGATCAACTAGGCAGACCCATCGTCAGCAGACGAACTCCGTTCTGGCACCGGCATTATAGCGACGACTCCGGTCCGCCATGGTCAGTCTTGATCCCGATCACGGTGATGTCCGTTCTGGCTCCGCGGCGTCGACCGCGGCTTCGGCTTCGGACCAGCGCCGTAGCGCGGACCAGGCGAGCCCGACCACCGTCCACAGCAGCGGCGGCAGCAGTGGATCCTCGAACGAGGGAGACAGGAAGGCGACGACAACCGCGAAGACGACGGCGGCGATGCCCCATGTCAGGGTCGCTGTCGGAGGAGGCAACGACCCTTGTCGGAGCGCGGCGCGCGTCGGCCGGAGGAGCGGTCTCACCACCATCAGGAGCCACACCAGGAATGCCGCCAGCCCGAGGACTCCCGCCTCCATCACGAGGTGCAACCAGAATGAATCGATCTGCACCGCCTGGAAGCCATATCGATTGAAGCCTCTCGGCCCGAACTTGGGGTTCTCATTCCAGCGCGGATTGTTCTTCTCCGCGACCACCCCACCGAACTGCCCGATGCCGAACCCGAGAAGTGGCTGCCGGGGAAGAATCCTGGCGGCCTGCTGGAGATAGAGCACCCGGATCTCCCGTACCGGAGTGGCCGACGGCACGGCGGCGGGCTCGCCCGGCGACGCCGGCCGCTCCGTCGCACCGGATCGATCCGCACTCGCGGGCTTGGGCGTTTGAACAGTTCTTGACACGGGCGGAGTCGGTGACGCCGACGGGACGGAAGCGGCCGACGAGCCGGGCGTGGGGTGGATCGACGGAGAAGGACCAATCCGTTCACTGCCCGCAGGGTGGTAGATGCCGGAGAAGGCGTTGTCGAACCGCCGTTCCCACTCCGCCCGGTTCTCCGGCCGGGCCGCGATCTGCACGGCCGTACAGACGAGCAACAGAAGACAGATGCCGAGCGCCCGGCGTGCACCGCTGCGCACCAGCATCGCCACTATGACGCCGGCGACCAGGACGCCGAGTAGGGACTCTCGGGACTGGGTCGCCGACAGGCCGAGCGTGACCAGCGTCGCCGCCACCCACCATGTCCGGCGAGGGCTATCCGTAGCCACTGCCCACGACATGATCCCGAGAAGGGCGAGCCCGAGCACGTGCCCCAGATGGTTCGGGTGCGGCAGCAAGCCCTGCGCCCGGTGCTGGCCGGCCCAGGCAAGGTCCACCCAGCCAACCGCCTGGTACGCCGGGGTGCCAACGAACATCTGCACCAGCGCAACCGCGATGTTCAGCGCCACCACCACCGCCACGACGGACAGCAGCCGGCGGACCGTGGACGAGTTCAGGTCCGCCACCCGGAGCGCATAGAAGACGAGGACCCCGCGGAAGTACACGAAGAGGGCCTGTCCCATCAACGTCAGAGAGGAGTCGTTGACGAGTCCAGCGAGCACCATGACGAGCCCCAGCACCAGCAGAGCCAGATCGGCCGGTGTCCCGAAGCGACGCCACTGCCGTTCCAGGGCGACCTTCGCCACCGTCAGCAGCGCCAGCACGACGTAGAGGCAGGACTTCAGAAGCTTGGGCCACTGAGCCGCGTTCTCCAGGTTGACCCGTGGATCGGTGCTGGTCGGGCCGGTCAACACCTGCGCCCACGTCTCGAAGAGTACGTGTACCAGCAGGGCTCCGACCGTGGCCACGAGCGCAACCGCAAGCAGCCGCGAGGGCGTCCACCGGGGTCCGGTCGTCGACCGGTCTGCCCTCTCGACCACGTCCGCCGAACTCACCTGTGGCGTCCGACAAGCACCACAGCGGTGAGGCCGACGGCAGCCGCACCGAAAAGACCCGCGAGGACCGCCACAATCCACGGTGGCCGTCCGGACGGTCGAATCCTCAGTTCCCCTCGCTCGACGGCCATCTGCCGGTACGCGTCGGCCAACAGGTTGGTCGGACACTCCTTGGCCGCCGTCTCCAGTTGGGAGATCGCCTCTCGATCCTGGCCGGCGTAGTAGGCGGCTAGGCCGGCCCGGTATGTCTGATCGGTCTGGCCCAACCTATTAGCGACACCGGACGACTCGAGCAGCCCTGTTGCGCTCGATGCCGGCAACACCACCCGGGTCGCCCGGTCAGGTCGAGCTTCGTCCTGATCCAGCATCCCGACCACGCGACCGTTCGCGTCCAGGGCCATTCCCCCGTACGACGTGCCTCCGACATCGTCATTGAGTCTGGAAATCGAGAGGGCGCCGCGACGCCCGGTCCCGGTCACGGTCACCAGTTTTGCCTGCGGGCGATACGACGCGGTGCGGAAGTCGGTGTCGTCCGTGCGGAAGCCGACGATCAGAAGTGAGGTCCCGACAGCAGGCTCAGCGGAGGCATTCAACTCCACGGACGGCAGGTCGTTTCGGGCGAGCTTCACCATGACCGTGTTGCCTGCCTCGGCTACCGGGCTGTCGACCAGCTCAGCGAGAATGGCGGGGTCTTCGGTCAGGTTGCCCTTCGCCACGTTCAGTTGCCCATGGATCTGGCTGGCCGGTGGTGATGCCGCGTCGGCGCCGGTGAACTCGGTCTTCGACATGTTGTCCTGGATGTAGGAATCCACCTGCTTGGGGTTGAGTGCCTTCTCCCGCACCAGAATCCGCGCGAGGGTGTCAAGGGCGAGTTGGCGTGCGCTGTCCTCGGCCGGCCTGGCGCACAAGGCGCTGGTAAGAACGTAACCGTCCGGGCTGACGACGAAACCGCTGCAACGACGGCTGAAGATGATCGGGGCGGCACGGAGTGGAGCCTTGGTAGCTGTGTCACGAAGATATCCTGTGAAGACCGCCTCAATGAAGACAAGTGCCGGGGCGGCGGTGGCAAGCGCCCGCTCCTGCGGTCCGTAGGGAGCGCCCTGGGCCCAGGGCCGCAGCCCAAGATCCACGGATGGGGTGGTCGGGAAGACGTCTGTCTCGGCCGGGGTGGCAGGCTTACCGACTCCCGCGGCCGCCCACCAGACGATCCCGCCGGTGGCCGCGACAAGGAGCAGCACGAGCGCCGCGACGACGAACCGGGAGGCGCTGTGCGACTGCGACGTGTCGGGAAACCGGCGCCCGCTGGGCGCGACCGTTGACGACGGCGCCGGTGGCGATCCGGCGGTAGCGGTAGCGGTGCCCCACGATGCCAGAGGCGAGCCGGATATCGGATTTGTCTCACGCTGAACGGACACCGGCGAGGGCTGCTGGTACCGGATCGGGTCGGGTGGACCCGACGCGCCGGAGACCGGGGCGCCCGAACCCGGCGGCGCTGACACCGGCGGCTGTTCGGCCGGCCCTGCCGGCGGCTGGCCCGGCGGTGGTCCGCCGACGGGGGTGGTGACTCCACCGGATGCCGGGACACCAGCGGACGGTGCTGCCGGCTCGGAAGACGGTGTGCGCAGGAAGTCCATGCCGAGGGACTGGAAGAGGCGTTCGGCGCCGGGGCCGCGGCCGACCGAGTACGCCACCCAGGGCTGCTGGGCCGCGAAGTCGGCGTTGACGTACGGCATGTCGCCGCTCTGCGGCTGGGCCATCGTGTTCGCGGCGACCTCGAATGCCTGCCTCCACCGTGGATCGCCGGCCACCGCGGGGTCCAATATGGCGACGGTGAGCATCCGGCCGTACTCGTCCTCTGCGGACCACGCCTTGCCGACGGGGCACTCCCCCACCAGCTCGGTGAATCGGTACGGACCCTCCGGCTGCATGCCCATTCCTCCGTTCGCCCGCCGTGCGGATAGTACCGAGAGTGCGCTCACGTTCCGGCCGCTCATCGACCGGGTCCGCCGGGCCGGGAGGTCGGGCCGATCGTTGCGCTCTGAAAGATTTATTGCATAGAGTCGACACATGAATGAGAGCGGCGCACCCGGACCCGGCGATCGGGTGTTTGACCTGGTCGGGGGCATCCGGCTGACGCCGACCCAGCGGCGCATCGCGCACTGCCTGGTGCAGCACGGCCCGGCCGCGGCGTCGTTCTCGGCGGCCGAGGTGGCCGCGCTGGCCGGGGTGAGCCAGCCGTCGGTGACCCGGTTCGCGGTCGCGCTCGGCCACGACGGCTATCCGGCGCTGCGCCGCCGGCTCCGCGAGGTGATCGCCCCGGGTACGCCGGACGGCGACGGGGAGAACGAACTGCAACGGGCGGTCCGGGTCGAAACGGGCAACCTGGAGCGGTTGGCCACCCAGCTCGCCGACCGGGAGCGGATCGCCGCGGCCGGCGCGACGCTGGCGGCCAGCCGGCCGCTGCCGGTGCTCGGGCTGCGGGCCGCCGCGCCGCTGGCGGCGTACTTCGGCTATTTTGCCGCCAAGGTGCACCCGGACGTGCGGGTGCTGGACGCCGGCGGCACCCTGCTGACCGACCGGCTGGAGCAGGCGACCGCCGCCGGCGCCACCGCGATGCTGGCGTTCGTCCTGCCCCGGTATCCACGGGAGACGCTGGACGCGCTGCGCGACGCGCGGGCCGCCGGCCTCGCCGTGGTGGCCATCACCGACTCGCCGGTCAGCCCGGCGGCCGAGTACGCCCGGGTGGTGCTGCCGGCCGCGGTCGGCACCGATCTCGTCTTCGACCTGCACACCGCCCCGATGACCCTGGCCATGGTGCTGCTCCAGGCGATCTGCGACGCCGCGCCGGCCGACACCCAGGCCCGGCTGGAGGCGTTCGAGGCGTCCGCCGCGCGACGGCAGTTGTTCACCAGCTGACCGCACCGGGCGCCCGGTGCATACCGGGCACGAGAAGGCACCAGACCCGTACCGAGGAGGAGAGCCGATGTCCACGCAGACCCGCGCACCGGCCGGCGGCGTCCGCGCCGCCCGCGGCACCACCCGGACCGCGGCCGGCTGGCCGCAGGAGGCCGCCCTGCGGATGCTGATGAACAACCTGGATCCGGAGGTGGCGGAGCGCCCCGACGACCTGGTGGTGTACGGCGGCACCGGCCGGGCGGCCCGGGACTGGCCCTCGTACCACGCGCTGGTGCGGACGCTGACCACGCTGCGCGACGACGAGACGATGCTGGTGCAGTCGGGCCGGCCGGTGGGGGTGCTGCGCACCCACGAGTGGGCGCCCCGGGTGCTGCTGGCCAATTCGAACCTGGTGGGCGACTGGGCCACCTGGCCGGAGTTCCGCCGGCTGGAACAGCTCGGCCTGACCATGTACGGGCAGATGACCGCCGGCTCGTGGATCTACATCGGCACCCAGGGCATCCTGCAGGGTACGTACGAGACGTTCGCGGCGGTGGCCGCGAAGCGGTTCGGCGGCAGCCTGGCCGGCACGTTGACGCTGACCGCCGGCTGCGGCGGGATGGGTGGGGCGCAGCCGCTCGCGGTGACGATGAACGGCGGCGCCTGCCTGGTCGTGGACGTGGACCGGACCCGGCTGGAGCGCCGGCTGCGGGACCGCTACCTGGACGAGGTGGCCGACTCGCTGGACGAGGCGCTGGACCGGGTGCTGGCCGCCAGGCGGGACCGGCGGGCGCTCAGCGTCGGCGTGGTCGGCAACGCGGCCACGGTCTTCCCGGAGCTGCTGGTCCGCGGGGTCGAGGTGGATGTGGTCACCGACCAGACCAGCGCGCACGACCCGTTGTCCTACCTGCCGGTGGGGGTCGAGCTGGCCGACGCGGCCGAGTACGCGCGGAGCAAGCCGGCCGAGTTCACCGACCGGGCGCGCGCGTCGATGGCCCGGCACGTGGCGGCGATGGTGGGCTTCCTGGACGCCGGTGCCGAGGTCTTCGACTACGGCAACTCGATCCGCGGCGAGGCGAAGCTCGGCGGGTACGAGCGGGCGTTCGACTTCCCGGGGTTCGTGCCGGCGTACATCCGGCCGCTGTTCTGCGAGGGCCGGGGGCCGTTCCGCTGGGCG
The DNA here is from genome assembly GCF_002285795.1 of Plantactinospora sp. KBS50. Lineage (GTDB taxonomy): Bacteria > Actinomycetota > Actinomycetes > Mycobacteriales > Micromonosporaceae > KBS50. The sequence goes on along the minus strand of NZ_CP022961.1, from coordinate 1,320,197 downwards.
GCGCTGTCGGGTGATCCGGCCGACATCGCGGCCACCGACCGGGCCATCCTGGAGCTGTTCCCGGAGAACGAGTCCCTGGCCCGGTGGATCCGGCTGGCCGGTGAGCGGGTGGCGTTCCAGGGGCTGCCGGCCCGGATCTGCTGGCTCGGCTACGGTGAGCGGGACCGGGCCGGGGTGCGGTTCAACGAGATGGTCGCCGCGGGCGAGCTGTCCGCCCCGGTGGTGATCGGCCGGGACCACCTGGACTGCGGCAGCGTGGCCAGCCCGTACCGGGAGACCGAGGCGATGGCGGACGGCTCCGACGCGATCGCCGACTGGCCGTTGCTGAACGCGATGGTGAACACCGCGAGCGGGGCGTCCTGGGTGTCGATCCACCACGGCGGCGGGGTGGGCATCGGGCGTTCGATCCACGCCGGGCAGGTGTGCGTGGCCGACGGCAGCGCGCTGGCCGGCCAGAAGATCGAGCGGGTGCTCACCAACGACCCGGCGATGGGCGTGATCCGGCACGTGGACGCCGGGTACGAGGCGGCCGGCGAGGTCGCCCGGCGTACCGGGGTCCGCGTCCCGATGGCCGAAGCGTAGGGAAGGGCCTCTGGTGTCGCATCATCGAACGGAAGATCCGCTCGGCGCCGGGTTCCGGGAGCTGTGGGATCAGCTCGCCCCGGTCGGCCGGGATCCGGACAGCGGCGGCTACCTGCGGTACGCGTTCACCCCGGCCGAGCGGGAGCTGCGAAACTGGTTCGCGGCGCAGGCGAAGCGGCGCGGGATGCCGGTGACCGACGACGGCAACGGCAACCTGTTCGCCTGGTGGGCCGCGCCGGACACCGCCGACGACGGCCCGGCCGCCGAGGCCGGGACCGCGGCCACGGCCCGCGCCGTGCTGACCGGCAGCCACTTCGACTCGGTGCCGCACGGCGGCGGGTACGACGGCCCGCTGGGCATCGTCAGCGCCTTCCTGGCGATCGACGAGTTGCGCCGGGCCGGCACCGTCCCGGTCCGGCCGATCGGAGTGGCCGCGTTCGTCGAGGAGGAGGGCGCCCGGTTCGGCGTACCGTGCCTGGGGTCGCGGCTGCTGGCCGGCGCGTTCGACCCGGACCGGGCGGCCGAGCTGCGCGACGCCGACCGGGTCAGCTTCGCCGAGGCGTTGGGGGCGCGGCCCGCGGGTGCCCGGCCGGACCTGCTGGCCCGGGTCGGGGCGTACCTGGAACTGCACGTGGAGCAGGGCCGCGCGCTGGCCGGCGGGGCCGCGCCGGTCGGCGTGGCCAGCGCGATCTGGCCGCACGGCCGGTGGCGGTTCGAGTTCGACGGCGAGGCCAACCACGCGGGTACGACCCGGATGGCCGACCGGCGCGACCCGATGCTCACCTACGCGTTCACGGTGCTGGCGGCGAACAAGGAGGCCCGGCTGCGCGGTGCGCACGCCACGATCGGCCGGGTACGCGTCGAGCCGAACGCCACGAACGCGGTCCCCGGCCGGGTCACCGGCTGGTTGGACGCCCGCGCGGCCGAGCCGGCGGTGCTGGACGAGCTGGTCGAGGCGGTACGCGCCAAGGCGGCCGACCGGGCGCGGCGGGACGGTACCGGGTTGACCGTGGTGGCCGAGTCGACAAGCCCGCTGGTGGCCTTCGACGACGACCTCGGCGCTCGGCTGGCCCGGCTGCTCGGCGCGCCGGTGCTGCCCACGGCGGCCGGGCACGACGCGGGGGTGCTGGCCGGGCAGGTGCCGACGGCGATGCTGTTCGTGCGCAATCCGACCGGGGTGTCGCACTCCCCCGCCGAGCACGCCACCGAGGCGGACTGTGTGGCCGGGGTGCGGGCGCTGGCCGGGGCGCTGGCGGAGCTGGCATGCCGGTGACCCGCTACCACGCCGAGTACGCCTGGCTGCCGCCCGCGCCGCCCGGCCCTGGCGGGGCGCCGCCGTTGGCCGGTGGTGCCGCGGCAACGGCGGCCAACGGCGCCGAGCCGGTGGCGGACGTGCTGATCGAGGTGGACGGGGACCGGTTCGGGACGGTCACGCCGGGGGTCGGCGGCCCGCCGGCCGGGGCGGTCCGGCTGCCCGGACTCACCCTGCCCGGGTTCGCCAACGCGCACTCGCACGCCTTCCACCGGGCGTTGCGCGGGCGCACGCACGGCGGTCGCGGCGACTTCTGGAGCTGGCGCAACCTCATGTACGCGGTGGCCGACCGGCTCGACCCGGACAGCTACCTGGCGCTGGCCCGCGCCGCGTACGCGGAGATGGCGCTGGCCGGGGTCACCTGCGTGGGCGAGTTCCACTACCTGCACCACGGGCCGGGCGGGCGGCGCTACCACGACCCGAACGCGATGGGCGCGGCCCTGCTGGCCGCCGCCGCCCAGGCCGGGATCCGGATCACCCTGCTGGACACGGTCTACCTGAGCGCGTCGGTGGACGGCCGGCCGCTGACCGGGCCGCAGCTGCGGTTCTCCGACGGGGACGCCGAGGGCTGGGCCGAGCGGGTCGGCGCGTTCGGACCCGCACCGGGCCAGGTCCGGCTCGGCGCGGCGATCCACTCGGTGCGGGCCGTACCGGCCGGCCAGCTCGCGGTGGTGGCGGCCTGGGCGGCGGAGCGGGGCTGCCCGCTGCACCTGCACCTGTCCGAGCAGCCCGCGGAGAACGCGGACTGCCGGGCGGCGTACGGCCGCAGCCCGGCCGAGCTGCTGGCCGAGCACGGGGTGCTCGGCCCGGCCACCACCGCCGTGCACGCCACCCACGTCACCGACACCGACCGGGCGCTGCTCGGCCGCTCGGGGACCGGGGTGTGCCTGTGCCCCAGCACCGAGCGGGACCTGGCCGACGGCATCGGCCCGGCCCGGGACCTCGCCGACGCCGGCAGCCCGTTGAGTCTGGGCAGCGACAGCCACGCCATCATCGACCCGTTCGAGGAGGCCCGCGGGATGGAACTGGACGAACGGCTGCGCAGCGGCGTCCGCGGCCACTTCGGCCCGGGCGAGCTGCTCCATGCCGCGACCGCGGCCGGGCACGCCGCGCTGGGCTGGCCCGACGCCGGCCGGATCGCCCCCGGCCAGCGCGCCGACCTGGTCACCGTGCGGTTGGACGGCCCGCGCACCGCCGGCGTACCCCCGGCGGGGGTGTTCTTCGCGGCCACCGCCGCGGACGTGGACCGGGTGGTCGTGGACGGCCGGGTGGTGGTGAGCGGCGGGCGGCACGTCGGCCTCGACGTGCCGGCCGACCTGCGCGCCGCCATCCGCGAGGTCCGCTCATGAGCAGCCTGCTTGTCGACAACATCGGTGAGCTGGTCACCAACGCCCCACGCGGGGACGGGGACGGTCCGCTGGGACTGCGCCGCAACGCGGCCGTGCTGGTCGAGGACGGCCGGGTCGTCTGGCTGGGGCCGGCCCGGTACGCCCCGGCCGCCGACCGGCGGATCGACGCGGGTGGCGGCGCCGTGCTGCCGGGCTTCGTGGACAGCCACGCGCATCTGGTGTTCGCCGGCGACCGGGCCGGCGAGTTCGCGGCGCGGATGGCCGGCCGGCCGTACACCGGGGGCGGCATCCGGACCACGGTGGCCGCCACCCGGGCGGCGGACGACGACACCCTGCGCGCCACCGTGCGCCGGCTGCGCGCGGAGGCGCTGGGCCAGGGCACCACGACCATGGAGATCAAGAGCGGGTACGGGTTGACCGTGGCCGACGAGGTGCGTTCGCTGCGGATCGCCGGCGAGAGCACGGACGAGACGACGTTCCTCGGCGCACACGTGGTTCCGCAGGAGTACGCCGACCGGCCGGACGACTACGTGGGCCTGGTCTGCGGGCCGATGCTGCGGGCGGCCACCCCGTACGCGCGGTGGATCGACGTGTTCTGCGAGCGGGGCGCCTTCGACGTGGACCACGCGCGGGCCATCCTCACCTGCGGCCAGGCGGCCGGGTTGGGCGTGCGGGTGCACGCCAACCAGCTCGGCCCCGGGCCGGGGGTCCAACTCGCCGTGGAGCTGGGCGCGGCCAGCGCCGACCACTGCACCCACCTGGATGAGGCGGACGTGGCCGCGCTGGCCGGCTCGGCGACGGTGGCGACGCTGCTGCCCGGCGCCGAGTTCTCCACCCGGTCGCCGTACCCGGACGCGCGCCGGCTGCTGGACGCGGGCGCGACGGTGGCCCTGGCGACCGACTGCAACCCCGGCTCGTCGTACACCTCGTCGATGGCGTTCTGCGTGGCGCTGGCCGTACGGGAGATGCGGATGACCCCGGCGGAGGCGGTCTGGTCGGCGACCGCCGGCGGCGCGCGGGCGCTGCGCCGCGACGACGTGGGGGTGCTGCGCGTCGGGTCCCGCGCCGACCTGCTGGTCCTCGACGCGCCGTCCCACCTGCACCTGGCCTACCGGCCGGGGGTGCCACTGATCCACCGGGTCCTGCACAACGGAGTACCGCAGTGAGTGAGCGAAGCGAGACGAACGAACGGCCGGACGTGGTGACCGTGCTGCCCTCCGGGGTCGGTCCGGCCGACGTGCTCGCCGTGGCCCGCGCCGACGCCCCGGTGCGGCTCGACCCGGCCGCCGTCGAGGCGATGACCGCCAGCCGGTCCATCGTGGACGCCATCGAGCGGGACGGCCGGCCGGTGTACGGGGTCTCCACCGGCTTCGGCGCGCTCGCCAACACCTCCATCGCGCCGGAGCGCCGGGCCGAGCTGCAACACGCGCTGATCCGCTCGCACGCGGCCGGGGTGGGCGCGCCGATGCCGCGCGAGGTGGTCCGGGCCATGCTGCTGCTGCGGCTGCGGTCGCTGGCCATGGGGCGTTCCGGGGTACGCCCGCTGCTGGCCCGGTCGCTGGTGGAGTTGCTGAACTCCGGCATCACGCCGTGGGTGCCGGAGCACGGCTCGCTGGGCGCGTCCGGTGATCTGGCGCCGCTGGCGCACTGCGCCCTGACGCTGCTGGGCGAGGGCTGGGTGCTCGGCCCGGACGGGTCGCGGCGGGACGCGGCGCCGGCGCTGGCGGCGGCCGGGCTGCGCCCGGTCGAGCTGGCGGCCAAGGAAGGGCTCGCGCTGATCAACGGCACCGACGGGATGCTCGGGATGCTGCTGCTGGCCATCGCGGACGCCCGGCACCTGCTGGTGATGGCGGACGTGACGGCGGCCCTGTCGATCGAGGCGATGCTCGGTTCGGAGCGGCCGTTCCTGGCCGAGTTGCACGCCATCCGCCCGCACCCCGGGCAGGCCGCCTCGGCGGCCAACATCTCCCGGCTGCTGCGCGATTCGGCCATCATGGACTCGCACCGGGACGATCTCGCGCACGCGGTGCAGGACGCGTACTCGATGCGCTGCGCGCCGCAGGTGGCCGGCGCCGCCCGGGACACCCTCGCGTTCGCCGGTACGGTGGCCGACCGGGAACTGCGCTCGGTGGTGGACAACCCGGTGGTGTTGCCGGACGGCCGGGTGGAGTCGACCGGGAACTTCCACGGGGCGCCGCTCGGGTTCGCCGCGGACTACCTGGCGATCGCGCTGGCCGAGGTGGGCGCCATCGCCGAGCGCCGGGTGGACCGGCTGCTGGACGTGGCCCGCAACCGGGACCTGCCGGCGTTCCTCACCCCGGATCCGGGGGTGAACTCGGGGCTGATGATCGCCCAGTACACGGCGGCCGGCATCGTGGCGGAGAACCGCCGGCTCGCGGCGCCGGCCTCGGTGGATTCGCTGCCGACCAGCGGCATGCAGGAGGATCACGTCTCGATGGGCTGGGCGGCCACCAAGAAGCTGCGCACGGTGCTGGACAACCTGACCAGCCTGCTCGCGGTGGAGCTGCTGGCCGCCGTACGCGGGCTCCAGCTGCGCGCCCCGCTGCGGCCGTCCCCGGCCGGCCGGGCGGCGTGCGCGGCGGTGGCCGACCGGATCGGCGCGCCGGGTCCGGACATCTTCCTGGCGCCGGCCATGGAGGCGGCCCGGACGGTGGTCGCCGGCACCGGCCTGCGGTCCGCGATCGAGGACGATATCGGCCCGCTCGGCTGAGCGAAAGCACCCATTCTCGCCAGATGTTACGAGAAAGGAGAATTTTTCGTTCCGGTATCGCATCGCGCCCCGGCCCGGCCCGGGGCGGGCGCACACTGGGACGGTGGAACCTGGAGACGTTGCCGGCGCCCGGGCCGGGGCGCGACCGCTGGCGGGAAGCGTGCCGATCTCCATCGCCGTGCTGGCGTACGCGCTGTGCGCCGCGCTGGCCCGGCCGCTGACCCTGCCCGCCCTGGTCGCCGTGCTGCTGCCGGGCGTCCCGCTGGCCTGGTACGGGGTGCGCCGCGGCCCGCGTACCTCGACCCGGGCCGGCCGGCGCACGGCCGTGACCTGGCTGGGCCTCGGGGTGACGTTCTGCCTGTGGGAGTTGGCCGCGTTCCTGACCGGGAACAACGCCGCGCACCCGACGTTCAGCATGCTCGCCGATCCGGTGCTGGCCGACTATCCGGGCCGGGTGGCCGGCTATCTGCTCTGGGTCGGCACCGGAGCGTGGCTGGTGCGGCGATGAGCACCCGGACGCTCACCATCACCGGCTTCCTCATCGTGCTCTCGGTGATGATCGCGGTGGACCTGACCGCCCGGCTGCTGCGCCGGAACGGGCCGCGCCGCTGGCCGGCACCGCTCGGTACGGCGCTGAGCGCGGCGCTGCGCAGCACCGTGGGCCGGTTGCTGGTGTTCGGCTGGTGGCTCTGGATCGGCTGGCACTTCCTGGCCCGCTGACCCCGCCGGACCGACGGCAAGGGCCCCGGGCGTCCGGGGCCTTTTCGGGTACGGGGTGGATCAGCCCCGAGGACTGAGCGGTCCGCCCAGCCGGCTCGGCCGCCGTCGCCGTCGCCGTCGTTGTCCGCTGTCCGCTGTGCGTTGTCCGCTGTGCGTTGTCCGCTGTGCGTTGTCCGCTGTGCGCTGTGCGTTGTCCGCTGTGCGCTGTCCTCGGGGGTCGGGCGTGGCGCCCGCCAAAAGCGATGGCCTCTGCTGTTGTCATACCTGAGAGTCATTTTTATGACTCTCAGGTATAGACATCAAAAAGGACATCGCTTTCAGCCGCCGCCGAACTTTCAGCCGCCGCCGAACTTTCAGCCGCTACCTAGGTCAGTTCCTTGGCGATGACCTTGCCGAGCGCGCGCAGGGCACGGCCCCGGTGGCTGATCTGGTCCTTCTCCGCCGGGGTCAGCTCGGCGTTGGTCCGGTCCTGGCCCTCGCCCACGAAGATGGGGTCGTAGCCGAAGCCGTTGGTCCCGCGCGGCGAGCGGATCAGCCGGCCCTGCTGCCGCCCGTCCACCAGATGCTCCCGGCCGCCGGGCAGCACCAGCGTCGCGGCACAGACGAACGCGGCGCCCAGATGCTCGTCCGGCACGTCGGCGAGCTGCGCCAGCACCAGTTCCAGGTTGGCCTGGTCGTCGCCGTGCCGGCCGGACCAGCGGGCGCTGAACACCCCGGGCATCCCGTTCAGCGCGTCGACCGCCAGGCCGGAGTCGTCGGCCACCGTGGGCAGGCCGGTCCGGCGACAGCCCTCCCTGGCCTTGATCAGCGCGTTCTCCCCGAAGGTGAGGCCGGTCTCCGGTACGTCGGCGTAGTCGGGAAACTCGGCGAGGCTCACCAGTTCGATCCGTCCCGAGCCGAGCTGCCCGTCCAGGACGCGCTGGAGTTCGACGAGCTTCTTGGCGTTCGCGGTGGCCAGCAGGAGGCGGCTCATCCGGCCAGCGCCTTCCGCTGCGCCTCGGTCAGCGTGGCGCAGCCGGCCACCCCGAGGTCCAGCAGGGCGTCCAGCCGGTCCCGGCCGAACACTCCCGCCTCGCCGGTGCCCTGCACCTCCACGAAGTCCCCGGTGCCGGTGCAGACGACGTTCATGTCCACCTCGGCCGCCACGTCCTCCTCGTAGCAGAGGTCGAGGCGGGGTTCGCCGGCGATGACCCCGACGCTGACCGCGGCGACCGAGCGGTGCATCACCCGCTCGACCGGGGCGGCCAGGGCGCGGCGACCGGCCAGCCAGCTCACCGCGTCGTGCAGCGCCACGTACGCCCCGGTGATGGCCGCGGTCCGGGTGCCGCCGTCGGCCTGCAACACGTCGCAGTCGAGCACCACCGAGTTCTCGCCGAGGGCCTTGAGGTCGATGCAGGCCCGCAGGCTGCGACCGATGAGCCGGGAGATCTCGTGGGTCCGGCCGCCGACCCGGCCCTTGATGCTCTCCCGGTCCGAACGGGTGTTCGTGGCCCGGGGCAGCATCGCGTACTCGGCGGTGACCCAGCCCAGCCCGGAACCCTTCCGCCACCGCGGAACGCCCTCGGTGACGCTCGCCGTGCAGAGCACCCGGGTGTCGCCGAACTCGACGAGGACGGAACCCTCGGGATGCCGGCTCCAGTCCCGCAGAAGCCGTACCGGTCGGAGTTCGTCGGGCCCTCGCCCGTCTGGTCGCGCCATGCGCCCACTTTATGTGCCGGCGGCGCCCGCCGCCCGAGGGGCCTCGGCGAGCACGGCGCGGTAGTGGCCGATCAGCTCGTCGCCGACCGCGGACCAGCTCCGGCCCGCGACCCCGGACCGGGCCGCCCGCCCGTACTCGCCGCGCCGCCGCGGGTCCGCGGCCAGCGCCGCCACCGCGGCGGCGATGGCCGACCCGTCCTCGGGCGGCACCAGCACGCCGGTCACGTCCGGTACGACCAGGTCGGTGGGACCGCCGGCCGCCGGGGCGACCACCGGCAGGCCGCTCGCCTGCGCCTCCTGGATCGTCTGCCCGAAGGTCTCGTGCGGCCCCGTGTGCACGAAGACGTCCAGGCTGGCGTAGAGCCGGGCCAACTGGTCGCCCTGCCGGACGCCGAGGAACACCGCGCCGGGCAGCGCCCGCTGCACGTCCCGGCGGGACGGACCGTCGCCGACGATCACGACCCGTACCCCCGGCAGCCGGCACGTCTCGGCGAGCAGCTCCACCCGCTTCTCCGCGGCGAGCCGCCCGACGTACCCGACCAGCAGTTCACCGCCCGGCGCGAGCGCGCGGCGCAGCAGCCCGTGCCGCCTGGCCGGGTCGAACCGCACGGTGTCCACGCCCCGCCGCCACAGCCAGACCCGGTCGATGCCGTGGTCGACCAGGTCGGTGGCCGCGGCGGTGGACGGCGCCAGCGTGCGGTGCGCGGCGTTGTGGATGGTCCGCAGCCGCCGCCAGGCGGCGGCCTCGCCCCAGGCCAGGCCGTACGCGCGGGCGTAGGCCGCGACATCGGTCTGGTACACCGCCAGCATCGGCAGGCCGCGCTGCCCGGCCAGCGTCGCCGCCCGGCCGCCGAGCACGAAGGGACTGGCCAGGTGCAGCACGTCCGGCGCGTGCTCGGCCAGCGCCTCGCCGAGTTTCGGGCCGGGCAGCCCCAGCCGGAAACCCCGGTACCCGGGCAGCGCGATGCTGGGCACCCGCACCACCGGGCAGGGTTGCCGGCCGCCTGCCGGCTCCCCCGGGCCGACCGACGCCGGCGCCACGACCATCGGCTGGTGGCCGCGCCGGATCAGGTGCTCGACGGTACGCACCACCGAGTGCGCCACGCCGTTGACATCGGGTGCGAACGACTCCGTGACGATCGCGATTCGCATGCGCACACGGTGGACCGGCCGCCGGTGCACCGGGCGACCCCGGGCTGACCAGCCGGGAAACAGTGCGGCACATTCGTACCGGCGGTTTCGTACCGGCGGTCGCCGCGGGCGGATCAGATGTCGTAGCCGGCGCCCGGCCGGACCACCTCGATGGGTCCGGCAAAGGCGGAGGTGGCCGCCTCCCGGGTCATCGCCTCGCTGCCCCAGGCGGCGACGAGGTGGGTGAGCAGCAGCCGGCCCACCTCCGCCTTGGTGGCGGTCTCCCCGGCCTCCCGGCCGGTCAGATGGATGTCGGGCGGGTTGTCCTCACCGTCGAGGTAGCTCGCCTCGCAGAGGAACACGTCGGCGCCCTGAGCCAGCCGCAGCAGCGCGTCGCACGGCGCGGTGTCCGCCGAGTAGCACAGCGAGCGTCCCTGGTGCTCCAGCCGGACGCCGTACGTCTCGACCGGGTGGTTGACCCGGTCGACCGTGACGGTGAACGGACCGATCGGGAAGCTGCCCGGCTGGAGCCCGTAGAAGGTGTAGACGTCCTCCACCCCCTCGGCCTCCTGGCTGTAGGCGGCGGCGATCCGGTCCGGCGCCCCGGCGGGGGCGTACACCGGAAGCGGCGGGTAGGGGCCGTTCGGGGCGTACCGCCGGACCACCACGTAGTCGACGGCGTCGGAGATGTGGTCGCAGTGCAGGTGGGTCAGCAGGATGGCGTCCACGGCCGACAGCCCGGCATACCGTTGCAGGGCCGACAGCGAGCCGGAGCCGAAATCGACCAGGAGCCGGAAACCGTCCGCCTCGACCAGATAGGCCGAGCACGCGGCCTCGGGGCCGGGAAAGCTCCCGGCACAACCCAGGATGGTCAGTCGCATCCGACATTCCCACGATTACTCTTAGTGATCACGCTGCCACCAGGTATCAGCGCTGTCGGCATCGGCGGCGTGTCGTTCACGAGGCGCAGCCTACGCCCGAAGCTCTCGCGGCAAGAACGATCCGTTCCCAGATGTCGCCAAGGTGACACCCCACAGATCCGGGTTCCGCCGTTACGCCCCGTTACCGCATTCCGTTGCATTCTCTGAGGAATGTCAGGTCCGTCGGACGTTCGGACGTCGGCGACGGTAACGGTGGTGGCACCGACGGGAGGACCAGTGGTGGCGGCCGAGCCCCAGCGGGAAGATCTGCACACTCCGGCGTCGCCGCCCGCGCTGCGGTCCGCCGTACCGGCGCCGGAGCCGCCGGGCGGCTCCCAGGGCGAGCGTGCGGCGGAGCTTTCCTCGCTCACGGAGTTGCCGGCGCCGGCGCCGGCCGCGGAGCTTCCCGTGCCGCACCGGGCCCACCGGGCCGGCTCGTCCGCGAAGCGGCCGGTCATCCGCGGCCTGCCGCTGCCGCCGCCCCCGCTGCCCGGCTTCGAGCAGCCGTTCCCGATCCAGCGGGTGGACTCCGTGGGGGCCAGCGACCGGATGCTCGGGCTGTGCGGCTGGGCGACCGGGATCGGGGTGCTGGGCACGGCGGCGGCGATCCGCGGTCTGGTCGCCATCCGCGCCGGCACCGCGCCCGGCTGGTACGAACCGACGCTGGCCACCGTCGGCCTGGCCGCGGTCGTGTGCACGGTCGCGGCCTTCACGCTGGTACGCCGGGCCCGGCTGCCGTGGCTGCTGCTGTCGCTGGCGACGGTGCCGCTGCTGGTGAACGTGGGGCTCACCGTCGGCGTGCTGTGACCCGGCGGCGGCTCACGCCCAGAGCTGCCCCTCCAGCGCGTCCTCGGCCTCGGCCAGGCTGCCGCCGTAGGCGCCGGTGGACAGGTACTTCCACCCGCCGTCCGACACCACGAACGCCACGTCGGCCCGACGGGCGTCCCGGACCGCCTGATGCGCCACGGCCAGGGCGGCGTGCAGGATCGCGCCGGTCGAGAACCCGGCGAAGATGCCCTCGACCTCGACCAGTTGCCGGGTGCGCAGCACGGCGTCCCGGGTGCCGACCGAGAAGCGCCGGGTCAGCACGGTGGCGTCGTACAGCTCCGGGACGTACCCCTCGTCGATGTTGCGCAGGCCGTAGACCAGCTCGCCGTACCGCGGCTCGGCGGCGATGATCTCGATGCCCTCGACCTTCTCCCGCAGGTAGCGGCCGGTGCCCATGAGCGTCCCGGTGGTGCCGAGGCCGGCAACGAAGTGCGTGATGGTGGGCAGGTCCTCCAGCAGTTCCGGCCCGGTCGTCTCGTAGTGCGCCCGGGCGTTGCTCTGGTTGCCGTACTGGTAGAGCATGACCCAGTCGGGATGCTCCGCCGCCACCTGCTTGGCCGTGGCGACCGCCTGGTTCGACCCGCCGGCCGCCGGCGAAAAGATGATCTCCGCGCCGTACATCCGGAGCAGTTGCACCCGCTCGGCCGACACGTTCTCCGGCATCACGCAGACCAGCCGGTATCCGCGCAGCTTGGCCACCATGGCCAGGGAGATGCCGGTGTTGCCGCTGGTCGGTTCGAGGATCGTGGCGCCCGGGCGGAGCCGGCCGGCGCGCTCGGCCTCCCGCACCATGAACAGCGCGGGCCGGTCCTTCACGCTGCCGGTCGGGTTGCGGTCCTCCAGCTTGGCCCAGAGCCGTACCGGGGGCGCGCCCTCCGGTACGACCGGGGAGAGCCGGGGCAACCCCACCAGCGGAGTGCCCCCGCACGCGTCGAGCAGGCTGTCGTACCTGGCCATGGCGACCGCCGTCAGCGCGTGGCGAGACGCTGACCGCGCAGCGCGGCCACGGCGGCGAAGCCGAAGGCGCCGCCGGCCACCGCCGGCAGGATCGTCACGGTGTCGCCGTCGGACAGCTTCGCGTCCAGCGCGCCGAGGAACCGCACGTCCTCGTCGTTGACGTACACGTTGACGAACCGGTGCAGGGCGTCGGCGTCGGTGACCAGGCGACCGCGCAGGCCGTTGTGCCGCGAGTCGAGGTCGGCGAGCAGGTCGCGCAGGCTGTCACCGCTGCCCTCGACGACCTTGGCACCGCCGGTGTAGTTGCGCAGGATGGTAGGGATCCGAACTTCGATGGCCATGGTGGGTGTGCTCCTCAGACGACAGGGTTGACTACGGGACGGGGCCGGACGGAAGCGTCAGCGGCCCGAACACTCGTAGTCGACCGTCGCCGGGCTCTGCCCGAACATGTAGGACTGGACGGCGTGCTGGTCCACGCCCGGGTCGAGGATCCGGACCGGCTCCTCGGTCACCTGGCCGTCCGCGATGCGGTAGGAGCGGATCTCGGCCTGCTCCGGATCGCGGGTGGAAACCAGCAGATAGTGCGCACCGGGCTCGCCGGCGAAGGAGATGTCGGTGCGCGACGGGTAGGCCTCGGTCGCGGTGTGGGAGTGGTAGATGACGACCGGCTCCTCGTCCTGGTCGTCCATCTCCCGCCACACCCGAAGCTGCTCCATCGAGTCGAACTCGTAGAAGGTCATCGATCGGGCGGCATTTTCCATCGGAATGTGCCGGGTGGGGGAATCCTGGCCGACGGGGCCGGCCACCACCCCGCACGCCTCGTCCGGATGGTCCCGCCGGGCGTGCGCCACGATCGCGTCGATGATTCCGCGGTCGATGCTCAGCACGTGCCCCAGCCTACCGTCTGCCGCGCCGTCCGTAACGTGGGTGACGTCACGCGGAGTTCATCGACACCGCCGACGCCTACCACCTGCACGCCGGCGAGGTGGGTCACAACGAGTCCCTGATCGCCCGGGGGCTGGCCAGCTACGGCGGGGACACCACCGGCGTGCTGGTCGCCACCAAGGGCGGCCACCTGCGCCCCGGCGACGGAAGCTGGACCGTCGACGGCTCGCCGGCACACCTGCGGGAGGCATGCGAGGCCTCGCTCAAGCGCCTCGGCGTGGAGGCCATCGGGCTGTACCAGTTCCACCGGCCCGACCCCGACGTCCCGTACGCCGACTCCATCGGCGCCGTCCGTGACCTGGTGGACGCCGGCAAGGTACGGATGGCCGGCATCTCCAACGCGAACCCGGACCAGATCCGCCAGGCCCGGGACATCCTCGGCGACCGGCTGGTCTCGGTGCAGAACCAGTTCTCCCCCGCCTTCCGCGGCTCCGAGCCCGAGCTGGCGCTCTGCGACGACCTCGATCTCGCGTTCCTGCCCTGGTCGCCGTTTGGCGGCAGCGCCCGCGCGACCGAGCTGGGCGGCCGGCTGGCCGCCTTCGGCGAGGTGGCCAGGGAGCACGGCGTGAGCCCGCAGCAGGTGTGCCTGGCCTGGATGCTCGCCAAGTCGCCGCGGGTGATCCCGATCCCCGGGAGCAGCCGCCCGGAAACCATCCAGGATTCGGCCGCCGCCGCCGACCTGACCCTCTCCGGCGACGAGTACGCGGCGCTCGACGCCGCCTGAGCGACCCGCACGACCAGCCGGCCGTCCTGTGGTTCCCGCCGCGCGGCGGGAACCACAGGACGGCCGGCCCGGGGCCGGTCGTTGTGAAGGTGGTCCTAGTCGAGCAGCGCGTTGAGCAGGGACTCCTGGAGATAGCCGAGGTAGGCGTAGACCGACAGCTGGAAGACCCGGGACGAGTTCGGGTCCGCCAGCAGCGCCCGGTCCAGTTCGGCGCCCAGGTCGGTGCCGTCGGTGATCTCCAGCCGTACCCCCATGGCCAACCGGGCGTCGTTGAGCGCCCGCAGCCACGCCTCGGCGGCCTCGGCGTCCAGGCAGACGTCCCCGGCGCCGTCCGGCGGCAGGGCCGCGAGAATCGCGCCCGCCTGGTCGATCTTCCCGGTCTTCAGGTCGCCCTCGGTGTACCGGCGGAACTCCTCGGTGTCGCCCGGGTCCTCCGGGTAGGCCGCCGGGAACAGCCGGCCGACCACCGGGTCCCCGTGGTCGAAGCCGTCGGTGAGCAGCCCCACCACCTCACCGGCCACCTTGCGCAGCACCTTGGCCTCGTCCGGGGCGAAGGTGGCGACGTACTGGCCCTCCCGGCGCCGGAACATGCTCACGACCGGTCCACCGTGGCCCACAGCCCGTACGAGTGCAGTTGGGCCGCGTCGTACTCCATCCGTTCGCGGGCGCCGCTGGAGACGATGGCCCTGCCCTTGTGGTGGACGTCCAGCATCAGCTTCTCGGCCTTCTCGTGGCTGTAGCCGAACAGCTTCTGCAGGACCCACGTGACGTAGGACATCAGGTTGACCGGATCATCCCAGACGATCGTCACCCAGGGCCGGTCCGGGGCCGGTAGATCGTCCGTGCCCGGCGTCTCGACCGGGGCAACCTGTGGAGCCGCCATGTCCCCCATGGTGCCACCGCGACCGCGGCTGCGCGGAGGCGGAGCGCCAGCCCGGCGCCGGGCGGGTCCGGCCAGCACGTCAGGCGAGCAGGATGCCGTGGTCCACGGCGTCGGCCAGCACCGCGGTCAGCGACAGCCGGACCGCCTCGAACCGCCGGGCCACCTCCCGCCCCAACTCCACCTCGATCTCCCGGAGCGCGCGTTGCAGCCAGGACCGTGCCCGGCCCGGGTCGGCGTTGCCCGGGTTGCGCCACAGCTGGTAGCAGCCCCCGGAGAGCGCCACCCCGATCGACGGCAGCGGGCCGGACTCGGTGCCCGGGAAGGCGGCCAGCGCGGCCACCGCCCCGGCGCCGGTGACCACGGCCACCCCGCCGGTGCTGGTGACCAGCAGCACCCGGTCCAGATCCCGGGCCGCGCGGTCGTCGGCGAAGCCCCGCCGTACGGCGGCGACGATCCGCCTCCGCACGCCCTCGTCCGGGGCCTCGCCGAAGACCGTGCCGGCCGCCTCGTCCAGCGCCGCCGCGACGGTCTCGTCCCCGCCCCGCACCGCGGCGAGCGACAACGCCTCCAGTTCGCGGTCCAGCACCTCCGGCAGTCCGGCCGGGCCGACGCCGAAGATGACCTCCTGCACGCAGCGCAGGTGGATGTTGGCCAGCTCGATGGCGAGTCGCTGCCGGAGCCGGTGCGCCCCGGTGCGCAGGCTGCGGTCCAGCTGGTCCGACCAACCCGACTCGTAGCCCTCCGGGGCGACCGGCACGGCCCGGGAGGCTACCGAAATCGGCGGCAGGTTCCGGCCGACGCGGGCCAGCCCCTCCCGACCGGCCCACTCGATCAGCGCCCGGCGCAGGTAGGCGACGTCGCCGGTGAGCGGATCCACCCCGAACCACGGGCACTCGGCGAGCGCCGGAACCTGGGCCTCCACGGCCGCCCGCAGGCGCCGCTCCGCGGCCGCCACCGGGTCGCCGCCCGAGCTGGCACCGGCCCGGTGGCTGGGCGGCGCCCAGCCGGAGGTCTCGGGCAGCACCGCGAAGAAGACCGTGCAGCCCGCGTCGGCCGCCCCGGCCAGCAGGTCCAGGTCCGACCGGACCAGCCGGGCGGCGACCGGAAGCACGAACAGCAGCGCGCCGCCGCGCCGGGCCGCGTCCAGCACGATGCGCTTACCGGCCACACCGAGCCGGTCGGTGTCCGGGGTGTCGACCACCTGGAAGTGCCGCAGCAGCGGGTCCGGCAGCGTCGCGGTCACCCGGCGCGGTGGGCGGGCCGGCACCGGTCCGCCGCCGGAGCCGTCCGTGTACGCGTGCGGCTGCCGGTAGCCCGGGATGTGCGCGGCGGTGCCCGCGTCCGAGCCGTGGCTGACCACGAGGAACCCGACGCCCGGCGCCGGGGCGGCCGGCACCTCGCCGACCAGGGCGGTGACCAGCGCCTCCCGGAGGTCTCCGGCCGGACCGGCGAGTATCACAGCGATGGATTCGTCAGGCACGGCCTCAACCGCCTTGGCGCGGATCCGGAGTGGAGCACCGTCGGGCCGGCGTGGCGTCGGCAGCGCGGCGGTGTCCCTGCCACGCGACGTACCGAGCTGACTCGACCTCACGTTCGCCTCCTGTGCGCAAGCCGTCGGCCGGGAGCGAGCCGCCGCACCCGGGCCGGGCGACCGACCGCGGACCCGAACCACCGCCGGGGCCGACCCCGGGTGCGGCGCCCGACATTCGAACCGTATGTGGGCAGGCACGGGAGCCACGAGCAGTCCGGCTACTCAGCGACTACTGTGGGGATACTCAACTTCTCCGTAACCGGACGAGCACGCGGTGGAATTTTCATCGATATGCTGACCTGGTGGGACCATGGAGCTTCGTTGGCCGGGCAGCCGAACTCAACCGCCTGATCGTCGCCGCGAGCGGCGGCACCGGACGGGGCATCTTCTTCAGCGGGACGGCCGGCATCGGCAAGAGCCGGCTGCTGCGCGAGGGGGTCGCGGCGCTGCCGACCGACAAGTACGCGGTCTGGTCCGCCTCGGCGAACATCGCCACCGCCGGTCTCCCCTTCGGCGGGTTGGCCCAGGTGCTGCCCACCGACCAACCGCCCGGCCTGTCGCCGGCCGGAATCCTGCGCTGGGCGGTCGACGCGCTGCACCAGCAGGCCGCCGGCCGCCCGATCGTGCTGGCCATCGACGACGCCCACCTGCTCGACCCGTCCTCCGCCGCGCTTGTCTACCTGATCGCCCGCTCCGATGACGCGACGGTGCTCGGCACGTTGCGCAACGGCGAGCAGGTGCCGCTGCCGATCCGTGCACTGTGGACGGACGACCTGGTGGAGTACGCCGAGCTGGCCCCGTTCACCCCCGCGGACACCCGGGCGCTGCTGTCGGCGATCCTCGCCGGCCCCGTCGACGACGTCTCCACCGACCGGTTGCACCGGCTCTCCGCCGGCAACGCCCTGCTGCTGCGGGAACTCGTGATCGCCGCGCAGGCCGGCAACGAGATGTCCCAGACCTACGGGGTGTGGCGCTGGACCGGCCGGCTGGAGCTGGCGCCCAGCCTCAACGACCTGATCGACGCGCGCATCGGGCAGCTCGAACTCGGGGTGCAGGCGGTGGTCGAGTTCGTGGCCCTCGGCGAGCCCATCGGGCTGGAACTGCTCAACCGGGCCACCGATCCTCGGGACGTGGAACTCGCCGAGGAACGGGCGCTGATCACCGTCATGCAGCACGACCGGCGCTCCGACGTGCGGCTCGCGCATCCGCTGTACGGCGAGGTGGTCCGGCAGCGCTGCCCGGTGACCCGGACCCGGCGGCTGAAGGCGCACCTGGCCGACCTGATCGAGCAGGCCGGCGCCCGCCGCCGGGACGACCTGTTGCGGGTCGCGGTGTGGCGGCTGGACTCCGGCACCGCGCAGGTGCCCTCCCTGCTGATCGCGGCGGCCGGTCAGGCGTTCGGCCAGTACGACGTGCCGCTTGCCGCGCGGCTGGCCCGGGCCGCGCTGTCCGCCGGCGGCGGGTACGACGCGGCCGAACTGCTGGCCACCATCCTGATGTTCAGCGACCAGCCCGAACAGGCGCTGGAGGTGCTCGACGGGGTCGCCGCCGAGGTGACCACCGATCGGCGCCGGGCACGCCAGCTCACCGTGCGCGCCATGATCTCCTACTGGGGTCTGCGCGACGCGTCCACGGTGGAGCGCATCGCCGCCGCCGCCGGGGAGCTGTCCGATCCGGCCGACCGGGCCCGGGTGCTCGCCTTCGAGGCGATCATGCGACTGCACGGGATGGACTTCACCGAGGCGGTCCGGATCAGCCGGGCGGTCCTGGACCGGCCGGCGGCCACGGTCGCCGCCCGCGGGCTGGCCCGGTGCACCATCGCGCACGTGCAGGCCGCGCAGGGTCACTTCGAGCTGAGCGCCCGCGCGGTGGCCGGGGTCGCGGCCGACGCGGGCCAGTGGCGGGCGGACATGCCGTACCTCCAACTCGCCCTGGAGCTGGCCCGCGGCACCGGGCTGGTGCTCTCCGGCGACCTCGCGGGCATCGACGCCATCGCCGCGGACGAGTTCGCCGACCTCGCCGACGCCGGGGACTTCCGGCTGGGTACCGGCTACCTGTCGATCGTGCGCGCCCAGGCGGCCCGGCTGCGCGGGCAGACCGGCGACGCGCTGCGGACCAGCCTCGGCGCCTGCGCCGTGCTGAGCAACAGCCCCGCCTACACCAGCCTGGCCCAGTGCGAACGGGCGCAGGCGGCGGCCCTGCGCGGCGACGTGCCGCAGGCCGTGGAGGCGATGGCCGAGTCGGACAGCGCACACATGCCGGACATGGCGGTGCTGTACCCGTGGCGGGAGCAGGCCCGGGCCGCGGTGCTGACCGCCCAGGGCGAGACCGAGGCCGCGATCGGGGTGCTGCGGGCGCTCGTGACCCGGCTGTGGACCGACGGTTTCGCCGGGCACGAGGTGCACGCCCTGCATGACCTGGTCCGGCTCGGCGCCGCCGACCTTGAGGTCGGACCCGAGGATCCGGACGGCCCGCGGATGGCGGTGATGCGGCGGCTGACCATGCTGACCGAGGTCGTCGACGGTCCGCTTCCGCCGCTGCTGGCCCGGCACGCCCGCGCCGCCGCCATGCGGTCCGGCGCCGGCCTGCTCACCGTCGCCGACGAGTTCGCCGCCGCGGGTCTGCACCTGTACGCGGCGGAGGCCGCCGCCACCGCCGTGGCCCGGCTGCGCGAGGAGCGGTGCAGCACGGCGAACCCGGCCAACCTGCGGCTGGGCGAGCTGTTGCAGCGCTGCGACCTGGTCCGCACCCCCGCGCTGTGGAGCCGGCAGCCGGTGCTCACCGAGCGGGAGCGGGAGATCGCCACGCGGGCCGCCGACGGCACCCCGAGCCGGGGCATCGCCGAGCAGCTCTACCTGTCGACCCGGACGGTGGAGAACCATCTCCAGCGGGTCTACAGCAAGCTCGGCATCACCGGCCGCAGCGAGCTGGGCGCCGCGCTGCGCGCGCTGCCCGACCCGGACGGCCGGGTCGGGCGTCGTGACTAGGACGCCGCGGAGTCCGGCCGGCGTCCGACCGGCGTCCGACCGGCGTCCGACCGGCGTCCGACCGGCGTCCGAATCGGGCCGCCCTGGTCCCGGTTTAGGCTAGCCGGGTGATCGCATCCCGCCCCGCGCTGCTGACGGATCATTACGAACTGACCATGATCGGCGCCGCCCTGCGCGACGGGACGGCCGACCGGCGTTGCGTCTTCGAGGTGTTCGCCCGCAAGCTGCCGGCGGGGCGCCGGTACGGCGTGGTGGCCGGCACCGGCCGGCTGCTGGAACTGCTCGCGGACTTCCGGTTCGACGAGGCGGACGTGGCGTACCTGCGCGAGCGCGGCGTGGTGGACGAGCAGGCCGCGGAATGGCTGGCCGGCTACCGGTTCACCGGCGACATCGACGGGTACGCCGAGGGCGAGCTGTTCTTCCCGGGCTCACCGATCCTCACCGTCTCCGGCACGTTCGCCGAGGCGGTGGTGCTGGAGACGCTGGTGCTGTCGGTGCTCAACCACGACTGTGCGGTGGCCGCGGCGGCGGCCCGGATGGTGACGGCCGCACGCGGGCGCCCACTGATCGAGATGGGGTCCCGGCGCGCCCACGAGGAGGCCGCGGTGGCCGCCGCCCGTGCGGCGTACCTGGCCGGTTTCGGCGCCACGTCCAACCTGGCGGCCGGCCAGCGGTACGGCATACCCACCGCCGGCACCGCGGCGCACGCCTTCACGCTGCTGCACGACGACGAGCGGACCGCCTTCGAGACCCAGGTGAAGGCGCAGGGCCGGGACACCACGCTGCTGGTCGACACGTACGACATCAGCGCCGGCATCCGGAACGCCGTCGCGGTGGCCGGGCCGGATCTGCGGGCCGTCCGGATCGACTCCGGCGACCTCGCGGTGATCGCCCAGCAGTCCCGCGAGCTGCTCGACTCGCTCGGCGCCGCCGAAACGAAGATCATCGTCTCGGGCGACCTGGACGAGCACTCGATCGCCGCGCTCGCGGCCGAGCCGGTGGATTCCTACGGCGCCGGCACCTCCGTGGTGACCGGCTCCGGTGCGCCCACCGCGCACCTGGTCTACAAGCTGGTCGAGGTGGACGGCCGCCCGGTGGTCAAGCGGTCGGAGAACAAGGCCACGGTGGGCGGGCGGAAGGTCGCCGTGCGGCGGCACAAGCCCACCGGCACCGCGACCGAGGAGATCATCGTCTCGCAGGGGGTGCCCGAGCACCGGCCGGGCGACCGGATGCTGCAACGGTCGTACGTGGTCGCCGGCGATCCGGTGGCGGGCGTCGACCTGGCGGCCGCCCGGGAGCACCTGCGGCAGGGCCTGATCTCGATCCCCTGGGAGGGGTTGAAGCTGTCTTCCGGTGATCCGGCCATCCCGGTCACCGTCGTACCCGCGGAGGGAGTGGGCCGATGAGCCGGGCGCTGGTCATCGTCGACGTACAGAACGACTTCTGTGCCGGGGGGTCGCTGCCGGTGTCCGGCGGCGCCGCCGTGGCGGCCGCCGTCTCCCGGCTGCTGGGTGCCCCGGTGGAGCGCTGGGCGCACGTGGTGGCGACCAAGGACTACCACATCGACCCGGGCGACCACTTCGGCGATCCGCCGGACTACCGCACCTCCTGGCCCCGGCACTGCGTGGTCGGCACGCCGGGCTCGGACTTCCACCCCGAACTGGACACCGGGCGCATCGAGGCGGTGTTCCACAAGGGCGAGTACGCGGCCGCGTACTCCGGGTTCGAGGGGCACACCGCGGAGGGCGAGCCGCTGGACCGGTGGCTGCGCCGGCACGACGTGGACGCCGTGGACGTGGTCGGCATCGCCACCGACCACTGCGTGCGGGCCACGGCGCTGGACGCGACGCGGGCCGGCTTCGCCACCACGGTGCTGCTGGACCTGACCGCCGGGGTGGCGGCGGACACCACCCGGGCGGCGCTGGTCGAACTCGCCGCCGCCGGGGTGGCCCTGGACGGGACCCCGGTGGTGGACGCCGGCTGAGCCGGCCTCCCGCGGCCCCCGGGCGGCACCGGATGTGATCTGGGCGAAACCGGTGCCCCGCTGTCGGTGCCAGCAGCGATGATGGCTGCGGAGGTAACGACAGCCCATGATTCTCGCTCCGTACCGCGCCGTGCTCGCCCTGCCCGGCGTCCGGCCGCTGCTGCTCGTGGCGATCCTGGCCCGGATGCCGATGACGGCCGCCGGCGTGACGCTCACCCTGCACGTGGTCTTCGACCTGCGTCGGGGGTACGCGGCGGCCGGCCTGGTGGCGGCGGCCCTGACCGTGGGCGCCGCGCTGGGCGCGCCGCTGCTGGGCCGGCTGGTGGACCGGCACGGGCTGCGCCCGGTCCTGTTGCTCTGCACCACGGCCGAGGCGCTGTTCTGGTCCACCGCGTCCCTCGCGCCGTACCCGGTGCTGCTGGTCGCCGCCGTCTTCGGCGGGCTGTTCGGGCTGCCGGTGTTCTCGGTGGTCCGGCAGTCCCTCGCCGCGCTCGCCCCGGTGCCGCACCGCCGGCAGGCGTACGCGCTGGACTCGATGTCGGTCGAGCTGTCCTTCATGATCGGCCCGGCCCTCGCCGTGCTGCTGGCCACCGCGGCCTCGGCCCGGGTGGGGATGCTCGCGGTCGGCTCCGGCGCGGTCGCCGCCGGCGTGGCGATGCTGGTCCTCAACCCGCCGGTCCGGACCGCGGACGAGCCGACCGACGGCCCGGTGCGGATCGGTCGCCGGGACTGGTTCACCAGCCGGCTGGCCGCGGTGCTGCTGGTGAGCGCGGCGGCCACGCTGGTGCTCGGCGGCACCGACGTCTCGGTGGTGGCGGTGCTGCGGGCCGCCGGCCAGGTCGGCTGGACCGGCGCCGTGCTGGCCCTGTGGGCGGTGTTCTCGCTGCTGGGCGGCTTCGCGTACGGCGCCGCGCGGCGTTCCATGCCACCGCTGCTGCTGTCGGCCCTGCTCTGCCTGCTCACCATCCCGGTCGGGCTCGGCGGCGGTCACTGGTGGCTGCTGTGCCTGGCGCTCTTCCCGGCCGGGGTGCTCTGCGCGCCGACCATGGCGGCCACGGCGGACGCGGTCAGCCGGATGGCGCCGCCCGCGGTGCGCGGTGAGGCGATGGGGCTGCACGGCTCGGCCATCACGGTCGGCGTCGCGCTCGGCGCCCCGCTGGCCGGTGCCGTGATCGACGCCTCGGCGCCGGTCTGGGGCTTCGCCGCGACCGGCGCGGTCGGGCTGGCCGCGGTGCTGGCCACCCGGCTGTGGAGCGGCGCCGGGTCGGCCCGGGACCACCCGGTCGACGACGGCGGGCGCCGGTCCCGATCGACGAGTCCGGCGCCCAGCTGAGCCTGGTGGCGGCCGTTACCGGTTGTGCGGGCTCTCCGCGTAGCTGGCGCCGCCGTTGGCCTCCCGGGTGAGTGGCCGCGCGCCGCCCTCCGGCGGACCGGCCAGCGACTGCTGCCCGGCGGCCAGTTCCGGGAACTTCAGGTCGAACGCGGGGCGCTCGGAGCGGATCCGCGGCATCCGGTCGAAGTTGCGCAGCGGCGGCGGGCAGCTGGTCGCCCACTCCAGCGAGTTGCCGTGGCCCCACGGGTCCATCACGTCCACCACCGGGCCGGTCTTGTACGACTTCCAGCAGTTGTAGATGAACGGCAGGGTCGAGACGCCGATGATGAACGAGCCGATCGTGGAGATCATGTTGAGCGTGGTGAACCCGTCGCCGGGCAGATAGTCGGCGTACCGCCGGGGCATGCCCTCGGTGCCGAGCCAGTGCTGCACGAGGAAGGTGGTGTGGAAACCGATGAAGGTCAGCCAGAAGTGGATCTTGCCGAGTCGCTCGTCCAGCATCCGGCCGAACATCTTCGGGAACCAGAAGTAGATGCCGGCGAACACCGCGAAGACGATCGTGCCGAACAGCACGTAGTGGAAGTGCGCCACCACGAAGTACGTGTCGGAGACGTGGAAGTCCACCGGCGGGCTGGCCAGCAGCACGCCGGTGAGGCCGCCGAACAGGAACGTGGTGAGGAAGCCGACCGCCCAGAGCATCGGGGTCTCGAAGCTGAGCTGCCCGCGCCACATGGTGCCGATCCAGTTGAAGAACTTCATCCCGGTGGGCACCGCGATCAGGTAGCTGAGGAAGCTGAAGAACGGCAGCAGCACCTGGCCGGTGGCGAACATGTGGTGCGCCCAGACGCTCATCGACAGCGCCGCGATCGCGATGGTCGCACCCACCAGGCCCTTGTAGCCGAAGACCGGCTTGCGGGAGAAGACCGGAAGGATCTCGGTGATGATGCCGAAGAACGGCAGCGCCACGATGTAGACCTCGGGGTGGCCGAAGAACCAGAACAGGTGCTGCCACAGCAGCGGGCCGCCGGTGGCCGGGTCGTACACGTGCGCGCCCAGGATGCGGTCGGCGGCCAGCGCGAACAGCGCGGCGGCCAGCAGCGGGAAGACCATGATCACCAGGAGGCTGGTGATCAGGATGTTCCAGGTGAAGATCGGCATCCGGAACATCGTCATGCCCGGCGCCCGCAGGGTCAGGATCGTGGTGATCATGTTGACCGCGCCGAGGATGGTGCCCAGACCGGAGATCGCCAGACCGACGACCCACATGTTCGCGCCCACGCCGGGCGAGTTCATCGCGTCGCTGAGCGGGGTGTAGGCGAACCAGCCGAAGTCCGCCGCGCCACCGGGGGTGAGGAAGCCGGAGACCGTCATGGTGCCGCCGAACAGGTACAGCCAGTAGGCGAAGCTGTTCAGCCGCGGGAACGACACGTCCGGCGCGCCGATCTGCAACGGCGTGACGAAGTTGGCGAAGGCGAACACGATCGGCGTCGCGAAGAACAGCAGCATGATCGTGCCGTGCATGGTGAAGAGCTGGTTGTACTGCTCCGCCGAGAGGAACTGCAGCCCCGGCCGGGCCAACTCGGCGCGCATCAGCAGCGCCATGAACCCGCCGATCATGAAGAACGCGAAGGCGGTGACCATGTACATGATCCCGATCTGCTTCGCGTCCGTCGTGCGCAGCAGCCGCGTGAGGGCAGATCCTCTGACCTGCTGCCGGACCGGCCACGGCCGGGTCACGATCGGCTTCGGTGCGACGGTGGTCACGAGTGGCCTCCGGTTCTCGTTCGTCCCGCTCGGCACGCCCGGGGACCTGCGGGGCTTGGCACGCCCGTGGATCTGGTCGGCGTAGCACCCCCGGGACTTACTGGGCGTACCTCGCAGCGAGAATAGTCCTCCAGGTGCGGCCCCGTTCCGCCGGGTGGGTGGCCGGTGACCGGGGGCCGCGTCAGGCCGGTTCCAGCAGGAGCCGGTAATGCTGCTGGAAGATCCGGCCGCCCCGGCCGCGCAGCACCGGGTCGCGCAGGGCCGGCGGCACGTTGCGGGTCCGGTCCCGGTCGTGGGTCCGGTCGCGGACCCACTTCGCCCGCGGCCGTCGCCGGACCTCGTACGCGCGCAGCGCCTCCTCGACACTCTCGCCGGCCCGCAGCGCGGCGGCCAGCACGACGGCGTCCTCCACGGCCATGGCCGCACCCTGGGACAGCGTCGGCGCCGTGGCGTGCGCGGCGTCGCCCACCAGCACCACCCGGCCGTGCGACCAGCGGCCCAGGTCGAGTTCGTCGGTCGGCGCGACCCGCACGTCGCGGAGCGCGTCCAGCACGCCCGGCACCGGGCCGCCGTACCCGGCGAACAGCTCCCGCAGCCGGGCCAGCGGGTCGGCCGGCACCTCGGTGCCGGACTCGTCGGCGTAGCAGTAGAGCCGGCCGCCGCCCATCGGCATCACGAGGAAGCCGGCCCGCTGGCCCAGCACGGCGACCCAGTCGCGCACCTCCGGGCCGCCGTCGACCACCCCGCGGTAGGCCACCTGGCCGGCCAGCCGGGGCGGGCCGCCGAGCGCGGCCAGCGTCCGCACCGCCGAGCGCGGCCCGTCCGCGCCCACCACCAGGTCGTACGTCTCCTCGGCGCCGTCGGCGAAGACCACGCTGACGCCGTACCGGCCCGGGCGTACCTCGTACACCTCGACGCCGTGCCGGACCGGCCCGCCGGCGCCGTCGAGCAGCACCTCGTGCAGGTCCGAACGGGACAGCGCCCGGCAGTCGCCGACGCCGGCCCACAGGCCGCCCAGGTCGACCTCGCAGAGCTGCCGCCCGGAGACGTCGAGGAACCGCTGCCGCTCGATGACCTGACCCAGCCGGCGCAGCGGCCCGTCCAGTTCCAGGTGCCGCAGCGCCCGGTCCGCGTTCCCGGGCAGGAAGATGCCCTCCACGCTGGGCATCGGCGCCGGCAGCCGCTCGACCACCTCGGGCCGGAAGCCGGCCAGCCGCAACGCTCGGGCCGCCGCCAGCCCGGCTATACCCGCTCCGACGACGAGAACGCGCAGGGTGGACTGGATCATCGCAGGCGACGCCTTTCGCGAGTGTCGATACTCGTCGAAGGCAGAAGGCTACTGTATGCGACCGTCGCGCGATAGCGCCGATTGGATCCACCCGGCCGCCCGGCCCGGTCCGCGGGGCGGCGTTCGGCCAGGCCAGCCCGGTCGCCAGGCGGGTCGGCCGGGGCTCCGCGGGGTGGCCCGCCGGCCGTTCGGATACCGGGCCTCCGCCGCTCCGGTTGCGGCAACTTTTCATCCATGTAAATCTATGAAAAGCCCGTGGGAGCGCTCCCGGCGCCCGAGACCATACACCAGGAGCATCATGAGACGCCCTATCCGGACCATCCTCGCCGCCGGCCTGCTCGCCGCGGGCGGGCTGGTCGTGGTCGTGGCCGCCAACCCGGCCGCCGCCGACACCCAGATCTGCGACCAGTACGGCACGACCACCGCCGCCGGCCGGTACGTCGTACAGAACAACCGCTGGGGCACCTCGGCCCAGCAGTGCATCAACGCCACCGACTCCGGCTTCACCATCACCACCCAGCAGGGTTCGGCCGCCACCAACGGCGCGCCGGTGTCGTACCCCTCCATCTACCTGGGCTGCCACTACACCAACTGCTCGCCCGGCTCCCCGCTGCCGATGCAGTTGGGCAGCATCGGCAGCGCGACCAGCAGCATCAACTACACGTACGTGAGCGGGGCGGTCTACGACGCCGCGTACGACATCTGGCTGGACCCGAGTCCCAAGCGGGACGGGGTGAACCAGATGGAGGTGATGATCTGGTTCAACCGCCAGGGTCCGATCCAGCCGATCGGCTCCGTGGTGGGCAACGCCAACATCGCCGGACGCAGCTGGGAGGTGTGGCGCGGCAGCAACGGCGCCAACAACGTCATCTCGTACGTCGCGCCGTCGGCGATCAGCAGCCTCACCTTCAGCGTCCTGGACTTCCTGGCCGACGTGCGCAACCGCGGCGCCATCACCAACAGCTGGTACCTGACCAGCATCCAGGCCGGGTTCGAGCCCTGGCAGGGCGGCGCCGGGCTGGGCGTGAGCGGCTTCTCGGCCACGGTCAACGGCGGCACGCCGCCGACCACCACGCCGCCCACCACCGCGCCACCGACCACCGCACCGCCCACCACCGCGCCACCGACCACCGCACCGCCGTCCACCGGCGGCGCCTGCCGGGTCACCTACACGGCCAACACCTGGAGCGGCGGCTTCACCGCGGACGTGACGATCGCGAACACCGGGTCCAGTGCCGTCAACGGCTGGACGCTCACCTACAACCTGCCGGCGGGCCAGCAGGTCAGCAACGCCTGGAACGCCACCGTCAGCCAGAGCGGATCGGCGGTGACCGCCCGCAACGTCGGCTACAACGGCACCATCCCGCCCGGCGGCTCGGCCAGCTTCGGCTACCAGGGCACGCTCAGCGGCGGCTACTCGGCACCGAGCGGCTTCGCCCTCAACGGCACGGCCTGCACCCAGGGCTGAACAGCCCGGCACGCCGCCCGCGACGCCGGCCGGCCCCCATCTCGGGGGGCCGGCCGGCGTCGTGTCTGCCGCAAGAGGTAGGGCCCGAATTTTACTGTGGACAATTATCGATGCACCCATCCATTGATCGTTGACGCGAAGTGCGGTTACATAGCGAGAGCAACTGATTACTCACTTTTCGGGGGTGGCGAGATGCCGACGGTCACGGATGCCGGCTCGACCGTGCCGCGTCGCCAGTTGGGCCGTCGGCTACGGCAGCTACGCGAGGACGCCGGCATCACCGTCAAGGCAGCCGCCGACGCGCTGGAGTGGTCGACCCCCAAACTGTGGCGCATCGAGGGCGGCATGGTCTCGATGCGCTCGCTCGACGTGGAGGCCATGTGCCGGGTGTACGCGGCACCCAGGACGGTGACCGACGAGCTGATGACCCTGGCCAAACAGACCCGCACCCGAGGTTGGTGGCACGCGTACGCCGACGTCATCCCCGGCTGGTTCGAGCTGTACGTCGGGCTGGAGGCCGCGGCCAGCCGGCTGCGCACGTACGCCCCCGAGGTGGTGCCGGGGCTGCTGCGCACCGAGGCGTACGCCGAGGAGGCGCTGCGGGTCACCCAGCCGGCACTGCCCGACGAGGCCGTCCGGCGGATGGTGGCGGTGACCGGGCACCGGCAGGCCACGCTGTCCCGGCGCACCCCGCCGCCGCCGAAACTGGAGGTCGTGCTCAACGAGTCGGTGCTGCGCCGGTCGCTGCGGGACCGCGCGGCGATGGCCGCCCAACTGCATCACATCCTGGCCCTCACCGAGCGCCGCACGGCAACGGTGCGGATCATGCCGCTGGACGCCGGACTGCACCCGGCGGTGGCGGCCGGCGGCACCTTCACGATCCTCACCTTCACCCCGCGGGACAGCGGCGAGGCCGAACCGCCGACCGTCTACCACGAGGGCCTGACCGCAGCGTCCTACCTGGACAAAACGGCCGACGTGGAGGCGTACGACAACGCCTGGGCCGGCCTGCGCGGCGCGGTGCTGGACGAGGCCGACTCCCGGGCGCTGCTGGCCGACGCCGCCAAGTCCTACGAGTGACGGCTACGGCCGCCGGTCAACCCCGGCCGCCGCTGAGGCCGTCGATCTCGGCGAGTTCCGCCTCGGACAGCGAGAAGCCGAAGACATCCAGGTTGGACCTGATCCGTTCCGGCGTGACCGACTTGGGGATCGCGACGAAGCCGTGGTCGACGTGCCAGCGCAGCACCACCTGGGCCGGCGTGACCCCGTGCGTACCGGCGATCCGGACGAGCACCGGGTCGCTCAGGTCGACGTTCTTGAAGGCGCTGTAGCCCTCCAGCACCACCCCGCGGTCCCGGTGCTCCGCCGCCCGCGGCCCGTCGTACAGGGCCGGGCTCCACTTGATCTGGTTGACCGCCGGCGCCTCGCCGGTCGCCTCGATCAGCTCGTCGAGCTGGGCGGTGCTGTAGTTGCTGACCCCCACGGCCCTGGCCCGACCCGCGTCGCGGGCCGCCAGGAGTTCCCGCCAGGTGTCCACGCCCGCCTCGCCGCCGGGCGGCCAGTGGATCAGCCAGAGGTCGACGTAGTCGCAGTCCAGCGCCGCCAGGCTGGCATCCAGCGTCCTCCGCTCGTTGCCGGCCTGCTGCGCCGGCAGCTTGGTGGTGATGAAGACATCCTCCCGGGGGACGCCGCTGTCCCGGACCGCGCGGCCGACCTCCGTCTCGTTCCCGTACATGGTGGCGGTGTCCAGGTGCCGGTAGCCGGCGTCCAGCGCCGCACGGATGGCCTCGTAGCCGGTCTGCCCGGTGACCTGCCAGGTGCCGAAGCCGATCAGCGGCATGGACACGTTCTTTGGCAGGTCGGCGATGGGTTGTCCCGCAGGTCTCGTCATTCCGCCTTCCTACCCGAGCGACCCCACCGCATGCCAACCCGGCCGGGCGCGTCGCCCGGCCGGCGGCGGTCACGGGGGTCAGGAGGTGGGCGGTTCGTCCCGACCGGCGGCCTCCAGGGCGTCGGCCTCCTCCCGGGTGTGGTGCACCGCCTGGTCGGCGTGCTCGGGCGGGCCGTAGACGGTGTAGAGCACCAGCGGGTTGGGGCCGGTGTTGACGAAGTTGTGCCGGCGGCCGGCGGGGACCACCACCAGGTCACCGGCCGCCACCGCCCGGGTCTCGCCGTCGACGCGCGCCTCGGCGGTGCCGCTGACGAAGCTGAGGATCTGGTCGGTGTCCTCGTGCACCTCCTCGCCGATCTCGCCGCCGGGCGGAATGGTCATGACGACGAGTTGGGTGTGCCGGCCGGTCCACAGCACGCGACGGAAGTCGGGGCTGCTCTCCGCGGTGGTGGCGATCGTGTAGTGCTCCATGCGTCCCTTCATACCCCGCGGCGCACCGATGCCACCCACCGCGCCGGACGCGCCGGCCGGTCGGAGGGGAGGTCGGCATGCCCGGGTGCGGTCCGTCAGGTTTATCCCCCCGTTTCCGGGGGGATTCCACCGGCCAAGGCCGGAACGGCTGGTCCCGTACCGGCCGAGCCAGGTCCCCGTCGGCGTACCGCCGGAATGGCTGCGTCGATGGGAGACGGCCGGAGCGCGGTGCCCGCTCCCCCCGTGGGAGCGGCGCCGTGCGCCCCGGAAATCGTTGCCGGACGCGGCTGCCCGGACATCACCAGCCGGACATGGGCGGGCCTCCGCGAGGCTGCGGGTCGCGGAGGCCCTGCTATTGGCGGGTCAGGCGAGGATGGCGAGGTGGAAGGCCCGGTCGCTGAGCGCCCCGGCCGAGTTGTAGGTGGCCACGAAGACCGCCGCGGGAACTCCGGCCCGGCCGACCACGACGGCCGTGCCGTCGGCCGGTACGCCGAGGCTGCCGGTGAAGCCCTGCGCGGCCACGAACCCGGACCGGGACACGTCGTGGCTGAAGGTCACCTGGTACTGGCCGAGGGCGAGCCGGGACGTGGCCACGGCGCCGAACCCCCGAGCGAGCGTGCCGTCGGAGTTGACGACGGCCCAGAAAGCCTGGGCGGTCGGTGGCATGCCGGCGCTGGTCGCCGGGACGAGGGTACGAGCGGCCTCCTCGACCTCGCCGGGTGCGGCCTCGGGCTGTTGCGTGACGTGTTCCTTGCGGGATTCGGACATGGGCTGCTCCTTGCCCGGACCGTTGCCGATCCGTACTACGAAGGGTGACGCCGACATCGCCGATCTGGTGAAAGTGCGCTTGTTGCACTACCGAGAGTAACGGCGACGGGCATCGGAGCCCAGGTCGAACACCTGTCCAATCATGGACATGGCCGGCGAACAGAACAATTCTCATCTTGTGTCCGCCCGGACGTGGGCCGGCGGCCCGGTCGCAGTCGCGGCCGGACCGCCGTACCGGTCGAACTGGACACCGACCGGGGGAACCCGCGGCTACCGCAGCGTGCAGCCGGTGCTCGTCGGCGGGGATGCCGCGCCGTTGACCACCATGCCCCAACTCGTCTGGCCACCGGCCGGGATCGCGCCGTTCCAGCCGACGTTGTCCGCCACCAGACTCTGCCCGGACTGGGTCACGGTCGCGTTCCACGAGCTGACCATCTGCTGCCCGCCGGCGAAGGTCACCGTGCTGGTCCAACCGGTGCTGGCCACCGTACCGTTGTTCGACACCGTCACCTGGACCTGGAAGCCGCCGGCCCAGGCGCTGACGATCTGGTAGCTGACCGTGCAGTTCCCCGCCGGCCCCGTGGGGGTCGGGCTGGCCGTCGGCGTCGGGCTCGCGGTCGGGCTCGCCGTGGGGGTCGGGCTGGCCGTCGGCGTCGGGCTCGCGGTCGGGCTGGCCGTGACCGTGGGGCTCGCCGTCGGGCCGGTGCCGTCCGACGTGGTGTAGCTGATCCCGGTGTACGCGGTCGAGCACTGGCTGCCGCAGGAGGCGGGCAGCGTGAACCGGTACTCCCGGCCATTGTTGATCAGGCTGTCGTTGACGTCCCGCACCCGGATCCGGAAGTCCGTGCCGCCCGAGGTGGTGGCGCCGATGATGAACGACTGTCCCATGTCGGAGTTCATCTGCGCGGCCTGCCAGGTTCCGCCGGTCAGGTACTCCACCCCGTGAATGCCGTTGGCCAGGTGGGACACCGAGATCGCCGGCCAGTACACCTGGGCACCCTGGAGGAACCCGATGTTGATGTCTCCGCTGTAGTTGGGCGCCGGCACGAAGTTCCACGAGACGTGCCGGTTGTTCCAGTGCGTCGGGTTCATGTCGCCGACCGGCGCCCCGTTCTTGACGAACCGGTTCAGCGACGGGGTGGAGAGGTCCAGGTGGTACGGGTCGTCGCGGCACCAGGCGTTCCCGTCGCCGCAACTGTCGGCCACCAGCATGGTCAGGCTCGCCCCGTTGTACGCGTCGGCCACCCAGGACCCGTTGCGGCAGAACGCCTGGTTGGGTGCGCCGTCGTTGGTCCCGGTGCAGTAGTCACCGATGCTGACCTGGACGTACCGGCCGCAGTTGCGCCCGTTGTCCCACAGACCGATCTTGTCCGCCTGGGAGGCCGGCAGCGGCCTGGTGGGGAACGACGAGTAGTCGCCGGGCAGGTTGTAGACGTTCAGTGCGACGAAGTCCTGGCTGTCGAGCACGGACTGCGGAAGCCCGCAGCCGCCGTACGGCGCCCCGAGTCCGTCGAAGTGGGTGGCGTTGCCGGTCACCGGCGCGCCGGGAGTGGGTTCCGGTACCGAGGCACCGCGGGCGGGAAGTTGCACGGCCAACAGTGCGACGGCGGCCAGCAGGATCAGCGCGGCCAGGAAGAAGGCCGGGCGGCGGACGGCGGACGGGCGGACGGGATTCGCCCCCACGCGCTGCGCCGAGGAGGGAAAGGCGGACATGCTGAGGCCCTTTCCAGGCAGGATGAAACCGATCGGGATCGACAGTGGCGCCCGAAACCACTTTCCCGGCCCATCCGCGCCCGCCTATGTCATCACCCGGCGCGTGGCGGTGTCAACGGCACGCGGCGCCGCTCGACCGATCGATGGCGTTGAAACTCCATCTTGCGTCAAGAACCTTCAGAATGTTCAATCGATCTGGAAGAAGTTTCCAGCGCCGCCGGCGCCGGTGACGCTCGACCATGACGGCGCCCCGACCGTGACCGCGGGGGGCGACCCGCCGCCGGTCCCCGTACCCCCGGAGGTCACCATGTCCGTCCCGATCCCCCGCCGCTCGCTCCTGCGCGGTGCCGCGCTGCTGACCGGCGCGGCGGCGGTACCACTCGCCGCCCGGCCGGCCCTGGCCACCGTCAACCAGCCGACCATCGCCAACTGCGCCACCTGGGGCGCCCGGCCGCCGTCCACCGCGGTCACGGTGCTGAACAACAGGCCCAACAAGATCATCATCCACCACACCGCGTTCCCGAACTCCACCGACTACAGCCAGGCGCAGGCGTACGCCAACTCCCGCGACATCCAGAACCTGCACATGGACACCAACGGCTGGCTCGACTCCGGCCAGCACTTCACGAACAGCCGGGGTGGCTACCTCACCGAGGGCCGGCACGGCAGCCTGTACGCGTTGCTGCACGGTCAGACCATGGTGCAGGGCGCGCACTGCGTCGGGCAGAACAACCAGGCCATCGGCATCGAGAACGACGGCATCTACCTGGACGTGCAGCCGCCCGTCGCGCTCTGGAACAGCCTGGTGCTGTTCTGCGCCTTCACCTGCCAGCAGTACGCCATCCCGGCGACCGAGATCTACGGGCACATGGACTTCAACAACACCCAGTGCCCCGGCCTGCTCCACGAGCGGCTGCCCGAACTGCGCTCGGCGGTGGCCGCCGCGATCGGCTGAGGCGCGGCCGAAACGTTGCGGCGCCGCGTGACCGGATGTCACGCGGCGCCGCGGGCGGTACGCGAGGCGCGGGGTCGGTGGCCGGGGCTCGCGTCCGGTGATGGCTGGACCGTGGTGCTGCGAGGCCAGGCTAGACAGCGCCGCAGCGGCCGCCAAGACAACAGCCGGTGATCCGTCAATATGAGGTGATGTGCGGATTTTCGCCGCCGGGCGGACCGCCGCTATCCCAGGTCGGTGATGACCAGGCTCGGAAGATCGTCGGCCCGGGCCAGCCACCGGACCCGGCTGACGGCCGGCAGGTACAGCTCGCACCCGGTCCGGGTGAAGCGGACGGTGACCGCCCGACCGGAGTGCCGCGCGGCGAGCCGGGCGAGGTCCGGCACCGGGTCGTCGGGCAACGCCGCCGGTTCGGCCCGCGGGGCCGGGATCGCGACCTCCGGATCCGCCGGTACGGCATCGGCCAGCGCGATGTCCAACTGCTCGACAAGTGCCCCGGCGGCCGCCGCGGCGCTCGGATCGGCCGGGAACTCGTCGGCCGGGACCGGCGCGGCCAGCGGGAGCAGCCGCAGCTGCCACCGGGGACCGTCGGGCCAGCGCAGCACCGCGCCCCCGGGGCCGCGGCCCGGGGGCCAGGCCACCCGAGGGCGCAACCCGCCCGGCGCGCCGACCGGGGCCGGTACCGGCACGCCGTCCCGGATCGTGACGACCAGCGCCAGGTCGAGACCGCGGGCCAGCCGGACGAACGCCGCCGGCGAGAGGGGGTTCGGCCCGCCCGCCGGTACGCCGGGCGGACCGGCGAGCTGCCCGATCCTCCCGAGCCGGCGCGCCGGGTCCCGGACCAGCGCGGCCGAGCGGCCGATCGCCACCCGCCACGGCTCCCGCCAGCACTCGGCGATGGCCCGCGCCGCGCCGCCGTACCGCCGCGCCGCGGGCAGGTCCGGCCGCCAGCCCGCCGGCAGGTGCAGGACCAGTTCGTCGGGTGTGCCGGCGACCCCGACCGCGCCGGCCAGCTCCTGGATCCGGTCGGTGAGGTCCACCCGCCAGCCGCCTGCGGGGTCGGGCCGGGCGGCCAGGTCGCCGGGTTCCACGCTCAGCGAGCGGACCGCGCCGGTGTCGGCGTTGGCGACCGTCAGCACCAGTTGTGCCCGCCGCCGGCCGCGCCCGCCGCAGGGCGGGCAGGATCCGGCCCCGACGCCGGGAGCCGGGTCGGCGGCGCAGGACGGACAGGGGATCACCGGGATCGTGCGGGTCATCCGGCCACCTCCGCCGTGCACGGACCGGGGTGGTCGACCCGGCGGGCGCAGCGGTGCCCGCCGGCCAGCCGCCGATCGCAGAAGACCCGGTGCCGGACGCCCTGGGCGTCCTCGGCGGACACGGTGGTCTCCCCCGGGTCGACCTCGGCGAGGAAACCGAGGGAGCGGGCCAGCGTACCGGCGAAGTGCCGGGCGGCGGGAAGGTCGGCGGCCGTGAATGGCACGTGCGCCACCCAGCGGGCGGAACGTGGGGGCATCGGGTGCTCGTTGCGGCAATGTGGGCGCACGGCAGCATCACCCTTTCGCGCAGGGATTCTGGTCCGGAATGGTGGTGACCGGTGGATCGCCGGCGACCGGTCGCGCCGTTCGGAACCAAGCTTGGGTGCCGGCGACCTGGGTTTCAACGAGTAACGGGCCATTTACGACCGGTATTTCGCCCCAACAGGCCGATGTTGCACGAAAGCGGGCCGAAATGTTGCATGGAAGCCGCTCAAACGGTCCTTACCGGTCGGAAGGGAACCGGAACAGCCCGGCCGCGGTGAGCCGGCGCGGGTCAGCCGCGGATGGCGAGCTGATCGAGCCTGGGCAGGCCGATGTCCACCGCGTCGGCCCGACCGGTGGCCGCGTCCACCGCGTACAGCCCGCCGTCGGTGGACTCGACGAACAGCCACCGCCCGTCCGGTGACCAGGCGACCCGGCCGGCCTGGACCACGTCCGGGTCCACCGGTACGTCGATCCGCCGGCTGTGGCCGCTGGCCAGGTCCACCAGGTGCACGGCCGGGGTCAACGGGGTTCCCGCCGGCAGCAGGGCGACCCGGTCCCCGTCCGGCGAGACCACCCCGGCCGACCGCTCGCCGCCGGGCAGCCGCAGCGGAAGCTGGCGTCGGGCACCGGTGGCGCGCTCCACCACCAGGGTGGCGCAGCGGTACCGCTCGTCGCATTCGCGCACCAGCAACCGGGTCGGGCCGGCCGCCAGCACCGTCCCGGTGGTCAGCCGGTGGATGCCGTCCGGACGCACCGTGTAGCTGCCGCCCTCGGCCCGGAAGCGCGGATAGCCGGCGCCGTCCGGCTCGACCCGCTCCGCCGTGGACGGCATCGCCAGCCCGATGTCCCGCGGCTGGCCGTCGATGCCGACCAGGTCGAACCGGTCCTGCGCGGACACCCAGACGGTGTCGGCCCCGGGTCCGGGCAGCACCACGCCTCCCCCGCTGAGCGCCGAGGCCAGCGGTCGCGCGGCCCGGCCGTCCTCGACGCCGTACCCGGGAACGCGGTCCAGCGGCCGGATGACGGCCCGGTCCGGTCCGATCAGGAACGCGACCGGACCGCTGCTGTCCAGCGCCGGTGCGGTGGTGACGGTCAACCGGCCACGGGCGGGTTCGACCCGCACCACGGTCGAGCCGCTGCGGCCGAACAGTTCCCAGCCGGCACCGTCGAACAGCGGGTGCCCGAGGTCGGTCACCGTCGGAGGGCCACCGACCGGCCCGGACGGCACGGGCGGCGTGGTCCGGCCGGTCGAGGCCGTCGCCGGCGGCGTGCCCGTCGGTACCGGTTCGGCGGACCGGCCCGGGTCGCGGCGTTCGAGGCGTACCAGCACGGCCAGCGCGACCAGGACGGCGAGCGCCAGGGCCAGCAGAGCGGGCCGGCGGCGACGCCACCGGTCGGCCCGCGCCGGGCCGTGCTCCAGGACGTCCGGCCGCCGGTCGTCGGCGGCCGTCGCGTCGCCGGAGACCGTCACACCGTCCGAGACCGGGACGCGGTCGGAGACCGGGGCCTGCGGCTGCGCGGGGTGCTGTCCGGGCTCCATCGAACCCATTGTCCGCGGGTCCCGCCGGTCGACAACCGGGCACCGGGCCGACCGCCGGTCCGCGCCGCCGAGGCGGCCGCCACGGCCGGCCGGTCGAACCGGGTCACCGGCCCTCAGGGCCGCAGTGGCCGCCCGGCCGCTCAGGGTCCGCCGTGGCCGCTCAGGGCCGCCCGGCCGCCACGAGGGTACGGTCACCGCGGTGCTCCGGTACGCCGGCGGCCACCGGCCGGGCACCGGGCTCGACCGGGCGGGCCGGCACGGCCGGGGTGACCGGCGCGCCCGGTGCGACGGGGGCGTCGATCCCGCGCAGCCCGGCCAGGTGCACGTACACCTCGCGCTTCTCCCTGGCCACCCCGCGCTCGTCCAGCACGTAGCCGGTGAGCCAGCCCCAGCCGTGGTACGTCGGCGTCCCGCTCACGCTCACCACCCGGAAGACCAGCGCCCGCTCTCCGGCGAACTGGACCGACGCCGCCGCGCCGATCAGCACACAGTCGCCCGGTGCCGGTGTGGTCATGTCGCTACCTCCGCGGTCGGCATGAAAAAGGAGGCGTGGTGACAGGGCCGCCAGATCGGGCCACCACCACACCCCGTGAACACACGGTTGCACAGCGAGATGCGATCCGCAATATGCGGATTAGTGCAAGGCAATTCGTCTTCTTACCACTCGTCTTTCCAAGAAACGCGCCGATCACTAGGCAGGCGGGTCCGCAACGGGGAAGATCTATCCGTGGCCCCCCGCCAGAGCCCGACGGTCAAGCGCCGCAGGCTCGCCCTGACGCTGCGCCAACTGCGCGAACGAGCCGGGCTGAGCGCCGCGGAGGCGGCCCGGGCGGTGGAGCACGACACGAGCTGGCTGTCCCGGATCGAAACGGCCGAGGTCCGCCCGCACCCCAACGACGTCCGCGCGCTGCTCGCGCTCTACGGCGTCGACGAGAGCCAGGCCGAGGCCGTGGTCGCGGTGGCCCGGCAGGCGCGGCAGCGCGGTTGGTGGCAGCAGTACAGCAACGTGCTGCCGGACTGGTTCGTCACGTACCTCGGGATGGAGTCCGAGGCGTCGGCCATCCGCTCGTACCAGTGCCAGACCGTGCCGGGGCTGCTGCAGACCGAGGGCTACGCGCGGGCCGCCATCAGGGGAGCGCCGGTACCGGTACCCGAGGAGGAGATCGAGCGGCAGGTCGCGCTGCGCATCGAGCGGCAGGCCGTGCTGGCCGCGGAGGACCATCCCACGCTGCGGGTCATCCTCGACGAGGGCGCCGTGCGCCGGCTCGTGGGCGGCCCGCAGGTGATGCGGGAACAGCTCGACCGGCTGGTCCGGGAGTCCAGCCGACCCCGCATCCGGATCCAGTTGCTGCCCTTCTCCGCCGGCACCGGTTTCGACGGCAGCTTCGTGATGCTCGACTTCCCGCCGCTGCCCGAGCCGTACCCCGATCCGGCCGAGTCCCGGCTGGTGTACGTCGACACCCTGGCCGGCGCGTTGTACCTGGAGGGCCCCACCCAGGTCTCCGCGTACTCCGCGGCGTTCGAGCAGCTCGCGGCCGCCGCGCTGGCGACCCGCCAGACCCGGGACCGGCTCCGCGAGATGGCCAGGGACCTGGCCGGATAGAGAGGGATTGGCATGGATACTGCACTGCCGCGGTGGCACAAGAGCACCCGCTCCGGCTCCTCCGGTGACTGCGTGGAGGTCGCCGACAATCTGCCCGGCCCGGTGGCCGTACGGGACAGCAAGGACCCGACGGGAGCCGTGCTGAGTTTCTCCGCCGCCGCCTGGACGGCGTTCGTCGCCCGCCCGCCGCAGCGGTAGCCGGGCGCGCCGGCGCCGCTCAGCCGATCGTGAACCCGATGGCCTGGGCGATCACCACTGCCTGATCGGCGTCGATCCGGGCACCACGCACCGCCGTGGTGGTCGGATCGAGCGCGGTCAGGTCGCTGCCCCGCAGGTCGCAGCCGGTGAGCACCGCACCGTCCAGAGTGGCGCCGGAGAGGTCCACCCCGGACAGCGTGGCCTCGGCGCAGTTCGCCTGCGACAGGTCGACCTCACGCATCCGGGCCTCCCGGATGGTGACCCCGCGCAGATCCGCCCGGACCAGGCTCACGAACGACCAGTCGCCGCCGGTGACCCGCAGCGGACGCAGA
Source organism: Plantactinospora sp. KBS50 (assembly GCF_002285795.1). GTDB lineage: Bacteria > Actinomycetota > Actinomycetes > Mycobacteriales > Micromonosporaceae > KBS50. The sequence goes on along the minus strand of NZ_CP022961.1, from coordinate 1,282,074 downwards.
TCGCAGTCCGTGAAGGTGCCCCCGGTGAGCTTGCAGCCGGTGAACTCCGCCTCGAACAGGTTGCAGCGGTTGAACGTGCAGCGCAGGAAGGCCGAGTCGACGTGCCGGGAGGCGTTGAACCGCACGTTGCCGAACGTGCAGTCGGTGAAGGTGGCGTTCCGGCTGAACGCCTCGCTCAGGTCGACGCGGAGGAACCGGCAGCGGGCGTACGCCCGGTCGACGATCTCCTCGCCGTACCAGTCGTCGTCCTCGAACGTCTCGTCCTCGATCGGGTCGGCCACGGCGTCGACGGTACGGCAGCGGTACGACACCGGCCGGGACCCGGCGGCGGTACGACACCGGCCCGGCGGGGCCGGGCCGGGCCGGGCCGCAACGACACCGCGGGCCGGTGGGCGGGTGCGCCCACCGGCCCGCGGCATGTCGCTCTCCCGCGGTGCTCGGCACTCCGCGGTACGTCGGCCCGAGGTGGAGAAGGGCCGTTCTACCGCTCGGCGAAGCCGAACTGCACGGCGCCCTGGGCGTCGACGGCGGCGTCCAGGGCCTTGTCGTCCAGCAACTGTGCGGCGTCCGCGTCCAGGAAGATGCGGGCGCCGGAGTTGTCGACGACCTGGTCGCCCTGGGCGGGCGCCTCGGCCAGGGCCAGGGTCAGCGCCCCGGCCTCCGGATCCGTCGCGATCCGCAGCCCGGCGCCGTCCGGCACCTCCTGCTGGGCGGTGAGGTCGCGGATCACCAGTACGGCGTTGTCGGTAAGGGTAAGCATGAGATCTCCTCGTGGATTCTCGATTTCGGTAACCCGGCGTGGGCTGGTGAACAGCCCGGCTGCGAGCACACGGGGGAGATGGTCGGGCGCGCCAGCGCCAGCGGACCACGGCTGGGTCGTTCGCTGTCAGGACACCGGCCGGTCGAACGGCCGTCCGGAACCACCTTGCCCGCTTGGAGCGGAGGCGTCAAATCGGGCGGCGGCGCGCCGGAGATCCGATCCGCGCGGCTTATTGGCCGATTTCATGCGTTTTGCCAGATCAATCCGCCTAGGCTGGCCGCGGGAGGTCCTCATGGAGAGTCCGAAGCGTTACGCGTCCGAGTTCCTCGGCACCCTGCTGCTGGTCTTCTTCGGCGTCGGCAGCGCGATCGCCGCCCTGGTCGAGGGCGGCGTGGTCGTCGTCGCGCTGACCTTCGGGTTCATCCTGCTGGTCCTCGCGTACGTGCTCGGCCCGGTCTCCGGCAGCCACTTCAACCCGGCCGTCACGCTGGGGGTCCTGATCAGCGGAAAGATCACGCTGGCCGGCGCGATCGCGTACTGGATCGCCCAGTTGCTCGGCTCGGTGGTGGCGTCCTTCATCCTGTGGGCGCTGGTGCACTGGGGCGGGGTCACCGACCAGACCGGCCGGCTCGGCGCCAACTCGTACGGCACCAACATCAACATGGGCGGCACGATGGTGTTGGAGATCATCATCAGCTTCCTCTTCGTGCTGGTCGTGCTCGTGGTCACCAGCCGCAAGGAGTACGCCGGCTTCGCCGGCCTGGTGATGGGCGTGGCGCTGGCGGTCGTGCACCTGGTCGCCACGACGCTGGACGGCACCTCGGTCAACCCGGCCCGGTCCTTCGGTCCGGCCCTGTTCAACGGCGGTACGCCGCTCACCCAGCTCTGGCTGTTCATCCTGTTCCCGCTGCTCGGCGGCCTGCTCGCGGCGCTGGTCTCGCCGCTGATCCTGAGCGGGCCGGAGACCCGGCACGGGCCGCACCACCCGGACTCGCCACCGCCGCCGCGGCCCAGCAGCAGCCACCCCTGATCGGCACGCACCCGGACCGCGGCTGTCGGAATCCGGATTGCGGCCCGGCGCCGCACGGCGGACGTTGGACGAGTCCCCATCCGGTCACTTTCCGTGGCGGTAGCCGTGCCACTTCAACGCTTCGACGCCGCACCCGTGCGCCGGCCGTCCGGGCTGGTCCCACCGGTGGCGCCGCTCGACGGGGTCACCGAGCTGCGACTGCACGGGGTGGGCGGCACCACCCCGCAGGACCTGCTGGGTGACGACGCTCCGCAGCAGGTGGCCGGGGACCGGATCGCCGGCTTCTACCGCACGGCGGACCTGGCCGGAGCCCCGGACGCACGGGGCCGCCCGCGTCCGGGCCGGCACGTCGAGGCGTACTCCTGGGGCGGGTTGACCTCGCGCAGCGGCAGCCGGGTGCTGTGGCTGCTGCTGCTGCCGTTCGCGCTGGCCAACATGGCCGGCTGGATGTGCAGCCCGGCGGTGCACCGCGGGCCGCGGCGGTTCCGGCTGCACCGCACGGCGGTCCGCTGGGCCGCCCTGGCCATCACCCTGAACCTGCTGCTGCTGGTGTCCATCATCGGGATGGACCTGATCGGCTACCAGTGCGGCGGCCTGGACGCCTGCGGCGACCGGAACTGGCTGCTGCACCCGCTGCGCGGTCCGCTGCTTGTCGACCACCCGGCCCGGCGCGCCCTGTTGGGCGCGCTGCTGCCGACCGCCCTGGTCGTGCTGCTCGCGGTGCTGGCGCTGCGCTCCATCCGCCGGTACGAGTTGGTCCGGCCACCCGGCCGGACCACCGGGCCGGACCCGGCCGGCGGGCCGGCCCGCAGCGCCGCCCAACCCGGCCTGGGGCTGTCCCATCCGGCCTTCTGGGACGGCCGGCGCAGCGCCCTGGACCTGGGCTGCCTGCACATCGGCGCCGGCTGCGCGTTCCTCGGGCTGCTGCTCGGGTACGTCGTCCGGCGCACCGCCGCGGCCTCCGGTGCGCCGGTCGACGCGGCGTGGCTGGCCACCGCCGGGTACGTCCTGGGCGGGCTGGCCCTGCTCGGCGCGCTGCTGCTGCTCGTGGCGGACGGCTGCCCGCCCACGGCGCCCGGCTCGGTGCTCGGCGCCGGGCTGCTGGCGCTGGCCGCCGCCGGCTGGTTCGCCGCGGTCCAGCCCGGCTACCGGCAGGCGTTCGGCTACCTGCCGGGCATGCGGGAGGCGGCCAACCTGAGCATGGGCGCGGTGTTCTGCACCATGGCGCTGGTGCTGCTCGCCACGGCGCTGGGCGGCTGGCGCCGCGGCACGTTCCTGCTGTACGGGCCGTTCGTCACGCTGACGCTCAGCGCGCTCATCCTCAACGTGGTGCTGCTGGCGCTGCTCACCCGGCTGGCCGACCTGCTCGGCCGGGTGTCGGCCAACCCGTACCTGCCCCGCGTCGCCCCGGACGCGGCCGTGCTGTACGTCTATCCGATGGCGGCCCGGGTGGTGCAGTACCTGACCGTGCTGCCGCTGGCGGTGCTGCTGGTGTTCATCGGCTACGAGCTGGCCACCTACTGGCGGGCGGGTACGCACGCCCGGGAGCGGGCCGGGATCCGCCGGTGGTACCGGGAGAACGTGCCCCGGCCGGCCGGCGAGGACGCCTGGCAGGTCAGCACCATCGAGGACGAGCAGGTACGCCGGCAGCGGCTGGACCGGCTCTGGCGGCTGATGTCCGGCGCCGGCTGGGAGGCGCGGATCGCCCGCGCCCGCCGGATCGCCCGGATGCCGCACGACGTCGACGTGCTGCTCAGCACGATGGCGGTGCTCGGCGCCGGGCTGCTGCTGGCGATCCAGGTGCGGTACTGGTTCTTCCACCGGCTGCCCTGGGGTACCCAGTGGACGTACACCCTCGGCAGCTACCTGGCCACCGGGATCCCGGTGCTGCTGGTTCTGGTGCTGCGCCGGGGCTGGAGCAACCTGGCCAGCCGGCGCCGGATCGGCGTGCTGTGGGACATCACGACGTTCTGGCCGCGCGCCTACCATCCGCTCGCCCCGCCGGCCTATCCGGAGCGGGCGGTGCCGGAGTTGCAGCGCCGGTTGTGGCGGCTGCACGACAACGACGGCCGGGTGGTGGTGGTCGCGCACAGCCAGGGCACGGTGCTGGCCGCGGCCACCCTGCTCCAGCCGGACAACCGGCCCGCCGATCCGGCGGTCGCGCTGGTCACCTTCGGTTCGCCGCTGCGCAAGCTGTACGGCTGGGCGTTTCCGGCGTACTTCGGCGAGGACACGCTGCGGCTGCTGGCCCCGCCCGCGAGGCCCGCCGGGCCGGCCGGCGCCGCCGGGAACGGGTGCTGCGGGCTGTACGCCTGGCGCAACTTCTACTACCGCACCGACTACATCGGCGGGCCGGCGCTGGCCGACGGCGCGGGCATCGACGTCGAGCTGCCCGACCCGGTCTCGAACTGGTACATCTTCGGCCAGCCCGAGCCGAGCGCGACCCGGCACTCCGGCTACTGGGCCGACGCCGCGGTCTGGCAGGAGGTCGACGCGCTGGCCCGGGAGTTGGCCGACCCGGTCACCGGCGGGACGCCGGATCCGTTGGCCACGGACGCGGCGGCGACGCGGGCGGCGGATGCCGGGTCGGCGCCGGCGTTCCTGGACGGCCCGTTACCCGGCCCGCTACCCGGCCCGCTGCCAGGGCAGCGGTAGGCACGGGCCGGCATGCTCGGCCCGCAGCACGCAGCGGTGCCGGCCGGGCAACTGCCGGTCGCAGAAGACGGGATGCCGGACCATCAGCCGGTCCTTCTCGGTCAGCGTCGCCGACCCGAAGTCGAGCGCCGGCACGTGTGCCAGCGAGTCCCGCAACTGCTCCACCAGCCGTGCCGCCACGTCGAACGAGGTCAGCCGGGTCGGCAGGTGCAGCACCCAGTTCGGCGGGTTCACCGGTGGTCGCCGGAGAGGAACGTGAGCGGAAACTGAAGGTCGGGAATTCCGCAGTGCCGGTGCCAGGTCTGCCAGTGGTGCAGGGCCACCCGGAGGCGTTCGATCTCGGCCTGCCCGGCCGCGAGTTCCCGGTGCAGCAGGTTGATCTCGTCGCCCACCTGATGCAGGAAGGCCCGGACCTCCGCGGGATCGAGGCCGCGCCGGCGCCAGGGCCAGGAGCGGAACCGCCAGCGGCGGATCTGATACTCGTCGAGCCGGGGGTCGACGCTGCCGTACTTCGCTCCACGACGGGTCCGCTCGCTCACCGCTGGTTCACCGACCCCTTCCGACCGCATCGCCATCACATTGCCCTCCGCCGATCCGCGCCGAGGTGAACAGCCAAGTTACGGCGTGCGACGCAGCTCACGACGGACAAACTGTCCCAGCCGGCCGCCGCCGTTTCGGCGGGCGTGCCCCGGGAACGCGGTGGGGACCGGGCGCGGAGGCACCGGACCTGCCCAGCGACCGCGCACCGGGGGCACCGGCCGCGCGGGACGCACCGGACGCGGAGCGGACCCGGGCCGGAAATGGGAGCACCGGACACGGGGCACCGGAAACGGGAGCACCGGAGACGGGGAGGGAAACCCGATGGGCGATTTCATGAAGAAGGCGAAGGACTTCATCGGCCGGCACGAGCAGCAGGTCGACCAGGGGATCCGCAAGGCCGGGGACGAGACGAACCGGCGCACCGGCGGCAAGTACGAGGGCAAGGTGAACAAGGCCGCCGAGCAGGCCCAGCGCGCCACCGGCCGGAACGAGCAGCAGGGTCGCTGACCCGTGACGCGCCGGCCGGGAGGCCCGCATCGGTCGATGCGGGCCTCCCGGCCCATGGGGTCCGACGCCTTCGCGCGAGCCCGCCCCGGCGCTGCCGAGGGACCGCCCGGGCCGGTCAGCGGTGCGCGGCGGCGTTGGCGTGGATGGCCGTCCGCAGGTACGCCGCCATGCCCGGTCGGATCTTCTCGTAGTACGCCGTGAAGCGCGGATCCGCGACGTACATGTCGGCCAGGCCGGTGTGCACCTCGTAGCCGCACTCGTAGAACCACCGGCCGATGAGCTGCCGGTGCTCCTCGGCCAGTTCCCGCGCCTCGGGTCCGTCCGGCGCGGCGCCCGAGGCCAGGACCGCGACGAAGCGACGGGTCCAGTCGTCCTGTTCGGCCCTGTGCCGCAGCCAGTCGTCCTTGGTGTACCGGCTGGTGCGCCGGGCCGACTCCCGGTACGCCTCGGTGTCGCCCCAACGCCGCTCGGCCTCCTCGGCGTGCTCGTCGGGGTCGACGTCGCCGAAGACCTCGAACCGCTCCTCCGGGGTCAACTCGATGTTCATGGTGCTCGCCTCCATCGCGAACTCGATCGCCTGGACCATGGCCTGAAGCCGCTTGACCCGACCGGTCAGCAGTTCGTGCTGCCGGCGCAGGTGCGCCATCGGATCGGCGCCCGGGTCGTCCAGGATTGCGGCGATCTCCTCCAGCGGGAACCCCAGCTCGCGGTAGAACAGGATCCGCTGCAGCCGTTCCAGGTCCGCGTCGTCGTACCGCCGGTAGCCGGCGCCGCTTCGCGAGCCGGGCGTGAGCAGCCCGATCTCGTCGTAGTGGTGCAGCGTGCGCACGCTGACGCCGGCGGCCTCCGCCACCCGTCCCACCGTCCAGGCCATGATCCCTCCCTTCGGTCACCACGGTCCGCCCTGCCGCCGCGTGAGGGTCAAGCCGGGCCGGCCGGCGGGTGCGCGGGCCGCTCGCGCGGTGTCGGTGGCGATGGCCACGGGCGTGCTCCGAGTATGTCCCGCCGCCATTCCGGTACCCGGCTGAGCAGGGATAGGTTCGGAACATGAGGGCGAGACGTGAGCCGGATCCGCGAACCGCGCAGGCGCGAACGACGGGCCTCGCACCGTGAGCGTGCGGCCGACCGCCGATCCGGTCCGGCTGGGCTTCGACCCGCGGCGGCTGGCGCGGATCGACCGGCACTTCGCCTCGTACGTCGATGACGGCCGGCTCGCCGGCTGGCAGATCGTGGTGACCCGGCGGGGCGAGATCGCCCACGCGAGCACGTACGGGCGCCGGGACCTGGAGGCGGACCTGCCGGTGGAGCCGGACACCCTCTGGCGGATCTTCTCGATGACCAAACCGATCACGTCGGTGGCCGTGATGATGCTCTGGGAGGAGGGTCACTTCGAGCTGACCGACGAGGTGGGTCGGTGGCTGCCCGAGTTCGCCGAGATGCGGGTCTACGACAAGGGTTCGGCGCTCAAGCCGTACACGGTGCCGGCGGCCGAACCGATCCGGATCTGGCACCTGCTCACCCACACCGCCGGGCTGACGTACGGCTTCCTCCAGACCTCGGTGGTGGACGGGCTGTACCGCGGGGCCGGCTACGACCTGTCGGTGCCCGACGGTCAGGACCTGGCCGCCGCCTGCGCCGGCTGGGCCCGGCTGCCGCTGCGGGCGCATCCCGGGGCCGAGTGGGGCTACTCGGTCGCCACCGACGTGCTCGGCCGGCTCGTGGAGGTGGTCTCCGGCCGGCGGCTGGACGAGTTCTTCGCCGAGCGGATTCTCGGGCCGTTGGGCATGACCGACACCCGGTGGTGGGTCGAGGACGCCGACGCCAAGCGGTTGGCCGCGCTCTACGTACCGCATCCGGCCACGGGCGCGGCGGTCCGCGCGGACGCCCTCGGGGCGGCGGCCCTGCGCCGTCCGGACTTCCTCTCCGGCGGCGCCGGACTGATCTCCACGGCCGCCGACTACCACCGGTTCACCCAGTTCCTGCTCCGGCGCGGCGAGTTGGACGGCGTACGGCTGCTCGGCCCGCGGACCGTGCGGTACATGACCCGCAACCATCTTCCGGGCAACCGGGACCTGGCCGCGTTCCGCCCGGCGGGATTCGCCGAGACGGCGTTCGACGGGATCGGCTTCGGCCTGGGCTTCTCGGTGGTGCTCGACCCGGTGCCGGCACGGCTGCCCAGCAACGTCGGCGAGTACGCCTGGGGCGGCGTGGCGAGCACGGCGTTCTGGGTGGACCCGGCCGAGGAGGTCACCGGGCTGCTGTTCACCCAGTTGCTGCCGTCGAGCACGCATCCGCTGCGGACCCGGCTGCGGCAACTGGTCTACTCGGCGCTGGTGCAGTAGCGGCCCGTCAGGGCGGCGGCTGCCCCGCGGCGGTCCCATACCGCCTCACGCGACGGGACGACCAAGGTCGGATAATTTCCGGCCACAGCATGACAATCTAGACGTATGCGAGCACGGCGCGACGGACCGCCGCCGCGGCGGGGCCGGTCGGCGAGGGCGCGGAGGGCGCCCCTGCGCCCCCGTACGTCGGAAACCCCGCGCCAGGTCGACCTGCTCGAACTCTTCTTCGACCTGGTCTTCGTGGTCGGCCTCGCGTTGATCTCCCAACAGTTCGGCGACGACAGGTCGTGGAGCGGCGCGCTGCACGCGCTCCTGCTGCTCGGCGCGCTCTGGTGGGTCTGGGCGATCACCACGCTGGTCACCGACTTCTACGACACCGGGCGGCCGGCGCTACAACTGCTCACCCTCGCCACGACGCTGGGCAGCCTGCTGATGGCCGCCGCGGTTCCCAGCGCCTTCGGGCTGCGCGGCGCGGTGTTCGCCGGGGCGTACGTAAGCATTCACGTATGCCGGGGGCTGTTCCTGGTGCCGCTGCTGCGCGGGTTGCACGCGCAGCAGCGGGCGCTGCGGGTACTGGTGTGGTTCGTCATCAGCGGGGTGGCCTGGCTGGCCGGCGGCTTCCTCAACGGCTACTGGCGACCGGTGCTCTGGCTGATCGCGCTGGGCATCGACTTCGTGGCCGCCAACTCCGGCTACCCGGTACCGCAGCTCGGCCGCGCCCCGGCCCGGGAGTTCGCGGTGATCGCCGAGCACGTGGCCGAGCGCTACCAGCAGTTCTTCATCATCGCGCTGGGCGACGCGGTGCTGGTCACCGGCATCACGATGAGCCGGAATGACTTCGACCTCTGGCACAACCTGGCGTTCGTGCTCGCCTTCCTGATCACCACGCTGTTCTGGCGGATCTACGTGCACCGGGCCGGTCAGACGCTGCCGGGCGCCATCGAGCGGTCCCAGCCGAAACGGTTCGTCGCCGCGGCCCCGTTGACCCAGTTCGTCATGGTGGCCGGCGTGGTGGGTACGGCCGCCAGCTTCGAGGTCATGGTGAACCATCCGCTGGACCCGAGCCGCCCGGCCACCGCGGCCATCGCGCTGGGCAGCCCGGCCCTGTTCCTGATCGGCCGGGCCCGCTTCGAGTACGAGGTCTTCCACCGGGTCTCCCCGAACCGGTTGGTCGGACTGGCCGTTCTGGCCGGGCTCGCGCCGGTCGCCCCGTGGTGCCCGCCGCTGGTGAACGCGATGGCGGTGTTCCTGGTGCTGGCCGCCATCGCGGTGCACGACACCTTCCGCAGCAGGGGCCGGCCCCCGGAGGAGCCGCGCCCATCGGGCTGACGGGCGGTCGGCCGCCGGGCGCCGAAACGCGGCCTGCGCCCGGCCGCCCGGCTCTGCTAGCCGCCCGAATCGACCGGCCGGCCGACTCGGCTCACCGGCCAACTCGGCTCACCGGCCGACTCGACCGGCCGCCGCCTCAGCTCGCCGCCCGGCCCCGGTCGGAACGGTCCGCGTCCGCGGCCCCGGTGCCGGGTCGCGCCGACGACGGCGGATGTCCCGGCCGCCCGCCGGCGGCCCGGCCCGGCGTACCGGGCGTGCGGGCACCCGTTGCGCCGGTGGTCCGCCCACCGGCCACCCCCGGCGTACGGCCGGCGGGCGCGCCCGGCGTACGGCCGCTCGGTGCCCCCGGAGTCCGGCCGGCCGGCGTGCCCGGGGTCCGGGCCGTCCCGCCGGGCGTGCCGGGCCAGCTTCCCGGGGTGCGGCCGGCAACCCCGGGACGCGCGCCGGCCGTGCCGGGGCGGGCCGCGGGCGTTCCGGGCCGGGGCGGGGCCATCCCCGACCCGGGACGGGCCGGGAAGCCCGTACCGGGTCGCTGGGCCATCCCCGTGCCGGGTCGCTGCTGAACCATGCCGGCTCCCGGCCGTTGCACCATGCCGGCCGCGGGCCGTTGCACCATGCCCGGTCCCGGGCGCTGCACCATGCCGGCCCCGGGCCGTTGGGCGGTGCCGCCCGGCTGTCCCGGCACGCCACCCCGGGCGGGCATGCCACCCCGGGCCGCAGTGCCGCCGGGTCGCGCCGGCCCCACGCCGGGGCGCCCGGGCGTCCCGGCGCCGGGCGCGGCGGGTCGGCCCGGTTGCCTGGCCGACGGCGCCGTCAGCACCGCCCGGGCCGGCACCTCAAGGAACGGGTTCCCGTGCCGCTCCACGGCGTCGACCTGCCGGTCGCTGAGCCCGTGCTCGGTGAGCACCCGCCGGCCCCACCGGTGCAGGCGGCACGGGTAGGCGGCGCCGTCGTTACGGCACCGCGGTCCCGCGGGCCACTCCTCCGCCGCGTGCACCACCACCGCTCGCACGGCGAGCCGGACGTCCTCGGCTGTCACGTACGACGGCAGCGGGACCTCTCCGAGCACACGGTCGATCGGATCCGGCGTCTGGTCCACGATGCGCACGCCTGCCTCCTCGCGGGTCCATCGCGGCGCGGCGCGCCGCATGCTGCCTACTGGTACGGCAGGATCCGTCCGGGAGTTCAGCCATTTCCGGCCGGGAACGGCGGTTTCGGCGGACCTGCCGGAGAACGCCCGCCGCAGGGCCAGCCAGTGCCCCCGGTGGCCGCCGCGAGGCCTTACCGGAATCCCGCCGGACCCGGACCCGGACAGCCGACACCGTCCCGGCAACCGGCGGGGTGCAGGGGTACGAGGGTGCAGGGGCGCGGGACCGGGGGTGCCGTTCTGGTCCGGTTGGTCAGCGCACGGGAGGGCGGAGTCTCAGTGGACCACTTCGCGCCAGTCGGGGCGACCGCCGAGCCACGCGTCCGCGAGGATGAGCGCGGTCGCCCGGCTCGGGCATTCCTGGATCCGGGAGCGGCCGTCCGCGCCGCCCATCTGCGCTTCCACCTGCCAGGACTGCCCATCCGTGCGAACGTAGACGTCGCGCCGGGAGCGCCGGGCCGAATCACCGTTCCACCAGTGTCGCTCGATCCTCACACCGTTAACGCTAGCGGAATCGACAGTCGGATCGAACTATTGGATCAAGCCATGACTTGACGCACTCAAGCAATTACGGATAGTTGCTAAATTCGCGGATAACCGAATCCGATCCTCGCCCCTGGCCCAGGAGCCCAGGTCGAGCGGTTGGACAAAGTACCGGATCAACCACGTACCGTAATTGGATCGCGCAGTGGGACGAGGCACAACAATGGGTATCTGACGGCGTTCCGGGTAGGAGTCAGATGGATCGGTCGGTGCGTCGGCGCGGCCGGAGTGGCGTGGCACGCCACGCCACGCAAGAGGCGAAAAGGTAAGGAGCGATGACCGTGAGCGCGGTTCCCCGTATCACCCTGAACGACGGCAACTCGATTCCCCAGCTCGGTTTCGGGGTGTTTCAGATCGAGCCGAAGGACACCGCCGCGGCGGTACGCACGGCCCTCGACATCGGCTACCGGCACGTCGACACGGCGCAGATGTACGGCAACGAGAAGGAGGTCGGCGAGGCGATCCGCACCTCGGGCGTGGACCGGGCCGAGGTGTTCATCACCAGCAAGCTGAACAACGGCTTCCACCGCCCGGACGACGCGCGGAAGGCCTTCGACGGCACGCTGGACGCGCTCGGCGTGGACGCCGTCGACCTTTTCCTGATCCACTGGCCGCTGCCCACCCGCTACGACGGCGACTTCGTCTCCACCTGGCGGACGCTTGTCGAGTTCAAGCGGGAGGGCCGGGCCCGTTCGGTGGGCGTCTCGAACTTCCAGGTGGCGCACCTGGAGCGGCTGGCCGCCGAGACGGACCTCGTGCCGGCGGTGAACCAGATCGAGGTGCACCCGTACCTGGCCAACGAGCAGGTACGCGAGTACGGCCGGAAGCACGGCATCGCCACGCAGGCGTGGTCGCCGATCGCCCAGGGCGCGGTGCTCGACGACCCCGCGGTCACCGGGATCGCGGCTCAGGTCGGCCGGAGCCCGGCCCAGGTGGTGCTGCGCTGGCACGTGCAGCGCGGGGACATCGTGTTTCCCAAGTCGGTCACGCAGGCGCGGATCGAGGAGAACTTCGCGATCTTCGACTTCGAGCTTGACGACGAGCAGATGCGCCGGATCAGCGCGCTGGACCGGGGCGAACAGGGTCGCCGCGGTCCCAACCCGGACACCTTCGACTACGTACCGAACTGATCCGCGCCGTCGCCCCGCCGCGGTCCTGCCGGCGCCCGTGGCGTCCCGCGTGGTTCGCGGGCCGCGCACGGGCCGGGCAGGATCGCGGCGGCGAGGCGGCGGGTCAGCCCGCGCTGCTGCGGAAGACCGGGTAGTAGCCGCCGGACTGGCCGGCCGCCGTCGGGTGGTAGGACACCCCGAGGTCGGTGATGTTCAGCGCGTGCAGCCACTTGCTGCCGTAGCTGCACAGCTGGTGGCCGACGAAGGGCGACCGGACGTCGGCGAACTTGAACCCGTGCCGGGCCGCCGCGGAGGCCAGCACGCTGTCGACGAGGTTGATCCCCTCGTTGATCTTCGCACGGGAGGTCGAGCTGAGCCCGACGCAGACGGTGCCGAGCTGGTAGAACACCGGGTAGCTGAGCACCACGACGCGGGCGTTGGGCGCCTTCGACCGGATCCCGTTGTAGACGCTGTCGAGCTTGCCCGGCAGCGTCGTCTGGGCGGCGGTCTCGGCCGCGCTCACCGCGTTCACGCACTCGGTGGTGCCGTACAGCACGCAGGTGCTCATGATGTTGGAGAAGCCGACGTCGTTGCCGCCGACCGTGATGCTGACCAGCGTGGTGCTGGCCGACAGCGCCGAGAGCTGGCCGCTGATGACGGTGCTGGTGGTCGCTCCCGAGCAGGCCACCGACTTGTACGACGCCGGGGAGTTGGCCGCGGCCCACAGCGCCGGGTAGGCGTTGGTGCTGCGGTTGCAGCTGCCACTCTCCGAGGTGTAGCTGCCGGCTCCCACGCCGGATGAGTACGAGTCGCCGAGCGCCACGTAGTTGTCACCGGCCGCGGCATGGGCGGGGGTGGCCAGGCCGAGGGTGGCGGTGACGGTCGCGGCCAGGGCGGCGACCAGGGTGGTGAGGCGGGTTGTCCGCACGTGATCCTCCGGGGGTGGTGGTGAGGACGATGGTGCGGAATAGATATCATTTAATCTTTGTTACGGGAACTGTCAAGATCAGATTTCTTCCGCCATTCGCAAACACATCGAAACGTGCATCACGCAGCGAAGGTTCCAACGAACGCCGGAACCCCTGCTGGATGAACGGCTGATTACACCGAGGGTGACCAACGGCGGCGGTTGTCCACAGGGGAACGCCGTGGCGACCCGAGTTGTCCACAGGCTGCGGTCGGGGCACTACCCACGGCCCGCCCGGCGCGCTGCAATGGATCCCAGGTCTCATCGGGATTCGGCGGCGGAGGCGCGGAATGGACGAAACGCCCGACCTGCCGTACCCGGCCCGCGGCTATGTGGACATGCTGCTGCACGCCCTCGGCGGTGCGCCGGACCTGAGCGACTCCTCGGCCGCCGTGCTGGCCGCCGGCCTGGTCGACGGCCGGTTCTTCGCCGGCACCGTCGACGAGTTCGCCGGGGCCGTCGGGGCGGCGGTGCGGCACGGCCGGCTCGCGCCGGACAGCGTCGCGCTGAGCCGGCGCCACCGCGAGGCGGAGCTGCTGGACTTCCTCGCCCGGCTGAGCCGGCGGCTCGACGGGTTGCGGCCCTGGCCCGGCCCCGCCTTCGCGCGGCTGCCCGTCGGCACCTGGCCCGGCATCGCGCAGGCGCCGCCGATCGCCCGGGTGCTGCTGCCCGCCGACCAGCTCGCCGGGATGCTCCGGGAACGGTTCGACGAGCTGGACGCCCCCGGCGGTCCACTGCGGGCGGTGGTGCTGCGCCTGCGCGGCGGCGCCGTGGTGGCGCTGCGCACCCCGGCCCGGCCCGAGGCGGCAGCCGAGCTGCTCAGCCGGGAGCCGGACCACGCCGGGGTGGTGCGGCAGTTCCAGACCCTGATCGGGCTCGCCGGGAAGGACCTCGGCCCGGCCCCGCCGCCCCACCGGCCGGCCGGCGGGGCGGTTGCGGAACGGCCCCGCGGCCTCAGGTCACCCCGACCGTGGTGGCGGCGGTGAGGGTGCCGGCCCGGACGGTGACCGTCACCGTTGCCCGGCGGAGCCCGGTGAGCGTCCCGGAGCGCAGGTCCAGCACCGCGACCACGTCCCGGCGCCGGCGCGCCCGCGCCGCCGCCGGATCGTCGGCCACGATGGCCAGCCCCGGCCCGCCGCCCCAGGTCACCGACATGGGGTAGCGCATCGGTACGACCCGGTCGTTCTGCCCCGCGTCGACCGCCTCGGCGTACACCCGGGCCGTGGCCCCGACCGCGACGGCCGGCGGCGCGTGCAGTTCGGCGCGGCTGAGCAGCGGCCGGACCTCGGCCCGGAACCACCCCAGCCCGGCCGGGTCCGGGCGGTCGGGAGCGCAGCCGGCGTGCGCCGGGTCGAGGGTCACCAGCGACCACGCCGCGAAGCCGCCGTGCCCGGCGTCGCCGTAGGGCACCTTGCCCACCACGGGCGCGTTGAACTCCAGCACCCCGTCCGCGCGCCGCACGTGCGCGGTGTGCGCGTGCCCGCTGAGCAGCGCTACCTGCTTGCCGGAGCGCGCCCGGAAGCCGGCCAGCTCCTGTTCGAGGAACTGCCCCTCGTACGGGTCGTCGAGCTGGGACGCGCCGGTGCCGGTGGGGTCGAGTACCGGGTGGTGCACGGCCACCACGACCGAGCCGACCGACCGGTCGTCGGCCGCGGCGGCCAACTGCTGACGCAGCCACGGCAGCTGCGACCAGTCGGAGCGCCGCAACGAGCCCAGGGTGCTGTTGAGCAGGACGAACCGGGTGCCGTTGTGGTCGAAGACCTGCCGGGTGGGTCGGCCGGTGGCGGCGGCGAACTCGTCCAGCGTGCCGGTGGCGCTCGCCCCGGACTCGTGGTTGCCGACCGCCCAGTACAGCGGGATGTCCGGCGGCAGGTGCTCGTCGATCAGCCGCTGGAACAGCGCGAAGTCGGCCGGCCGGTTGCTGTCCACGCCGTCGCCGGAGAGCAGCACGAAGTCGGGGCCGGCCGCGACGATCTCGTCCAGCGCCCGCGCGGTCTGGGTGTAGCCGTACGAGTCGGTGCCGCCGTCGGCGTTGACGTGGGTGTCGGACAGCACCGCGAACCGCCACGGCCGCCCGGCGCCGCCGGCCCGACCGGCCTGCGGCGCCGCCTGCTCGACCACCGCCGGGTCCGGCTGGTCCGGTACGTCGGGGACGTCGAGCGCCATCCCGACCCGCGCGTCCAGCAGCGCGAGGTCGACGTGTCCGGCGTCCCGCCGGGTGGAATCGGTCTCCACCAGGTAGATCCGGCTGAGCGTGATGGGTGGGTTGAAGCCCCCCGGAATCAGCCCCTCGACCCGCCGCCAGCCGGTCCAGTCGACCTCGGTGGCGAAGGTGAACGGCACGTTTGTGGAGCCCTGCGCGGCCATCGTCGCGCGCAGCCAGTGCCGGTGGCCGTCGCCGTTGACCCAGAGCGCGAGCCGCTGCGCCCCGGCAGGCACCGTCAGCGGGGTGCCGGCCACCGCGTACGCGGCGGAGGTGCCGACCGGCTGGTCGGTGAAGTCGTAGCCCAGCCGCAGCCCCCGCTCGCCCGCGGCGGCGCCGGGCCGGTCGCTGGTGTCCACCCCGGTGACGCTCGCGGTGGCCCTGACCGCGAGCGCCGACCAGGCGGCCGGGTCGGCCAGCGACGAGAGCGGCTGGTCGACGAGGCCCACCGTGACGGGGATCCGCAGCTCGTGGCCCTGGACCCGCAGCGTCACGATGCTGCCGCGGCCGTCCTCGCCCGGCCGGGCGGTCAACCGCAGCGTGCCGTCCGGCCCGGCCGCGATGTCCAGCACCGCGGGGTCGTAGTCCAGCCGCACGTCCCGGGGCTCGATCGGCGCCCGGAACCCCTCGGCGTCCACTCCGGTGACCGTGACGTCGCGCCGCTCGCCCGCGGACAGCGCGAGGGAACCCACGTCGGCCTCCAGCCGGTCGAGCGGCCCGAGCACCCGCAGCGCGACCTGCCGGCGTACCGACCCGGACCGGGCCTCCAGCAGGCCGCTGCCGCTGTGCGCGCCGCGCAGCACGTGCGCGTCGTCCGGCCGGACCAGGTTGCCCGGCACCGACCGCCAGCGGAGCGTCCCGGCGGGCGCCGGGGCGTACGTCTCGTCGTAGCCGGCGGCGGAGACGTCCCGGGACAGCCCGGGGAACACCCGGTCCGAGCGCAGCCGCACGTCCAGGCCGGTGAGCCGGCCGGAGCCGGCCGGCGGGACCAGCCCGACGCCGTTCGGCACCGGCCGTTCCTCCCCGTCGGACGGTACGTTCGTGACGCCCACCCGGGCGTCGCCGGGACGCCGGGACACCAGTTGGGACGAGCCGCCGCCGTCCAGCATCACCGCGTCCCGGGCACCGGCGTCCCGCATCCGGGTGGCCAGTTCGGCCACGGTCAGCCCGCGGGAGCGGCTGGAGCTGCCGTCGGCGACGTACAGCAGCAGCCTGCGGTCCGCGGTCCAGCCGATCGCGGTACGCGGCTTGAGGCTGGTGTTGTTGGCGTCACCGGGATCGAGCGGCTGCTCCACCCCGTCCCGGACCAGCACGGTGTGCGCGCCGAGCGCCAGCGAGTACGGGCTCGGCGCGTCGGAGCGGGCGTGGTAGTC
This sequence comes from Plantactinospora sp. KBS50, assembly GCF_002285795.1. Lineage (GTDB taxonomy): Bacteria > Actinomycetota > Actinomycetes > Mycobacteriales > Micromonosporaceae > KBS50. Next base: position 1,265,569 of record NZ_CP022961.1, on the reverse strand, counting down.
GACGGTGAACCGGGTGCCCGGCGGGGTCCCGGCCAGCTGCCCGGCGAGGCCGCCCGCGGCGAGCAGGACGTACCCGCCGGCCGGGACCGGTGTGGCCGTCCCGGCGGTGCGGACCGCGCTGACCGCGCCGTCGCGGACCTCCAGTTCGGTGACGGGGCCGGCGGTGCCGACGAAGCCCCGGTCCCCCGGCCCCCAGTCCGGGGTGTAGAGCACCGCCGCGTCGGCCGGCACGCTGTTGCTGTTCAGGCCCGCGAGGTCGACGCCGCGCTCGCCCACGGTCGCCGTTCCCTCCAGGAACAGCGTGGCGATCCGGCCGACGCCGGCGGCGTCCAGACCGACCGCCGGGCTGCCGGCCCGATCGGCCTTGAGCGGTTCGCCGTCGCGCACCTCGCCTCCGATCGGCGCGTTGGTGGTGTTGATCGCGAAGAAGTCGCCGTTGGTGGCCGCCACGGCGTGCGCGGCGTCGGCCAGTTCGGTGGGCCGGGTGGCGCCGCTGACGCTCTGCGCGAGCAGCCGGGGCCTGGTGGGGCCGGTCAGGTCGGCGGTGAGCAGGAAGCTGTCGACGAAGCCGAGCGGGTCGTAGCTGCGGTCCCGGGTGAGCGAGACACCCGGCGCGATCCGTTCGGTGTGCCGGTCGACGGCGAGGCTGCCGGATGCGGCCGGGACGGCGCCGGGCAGGGCCCCGGCGGCCGGGTTCGCGCCGGCCGGGACGGCGACGGCCGGCGCCGGAACGACCGGCGATGCGGCGACGGCCGGCGGCGCGCCGACCTGGGCGATGAGCGTGGCCAGGGTGGTCAGGGCGGCCAGCGGTCCGAGCGCGCGGGACCGGTGCCGGGCGGGAACGGGGCGCGACATGCCGCCGACCATAGGCGTAAATCACTGCCAACAGAAGAACATGCGACGAAGAAAAGCTTCACGCCGGCACACCGGTCCGCCGCAGCGGCGCTAGGATCCGGCGCCGAGGTCCACGCAGGGGGTGTGGCCGCGGGCCAACAGACGGCGGTTGTCGGCCGTACTGATCTCCACCCCGACCGAGACACAGCCCCGGGTGGTGCCCAGGACGTTGCCGAAGACGCTGTACACCTGGCTCTTGACCATGTAGGGGTAGTCGAACCGGCTGACCGCCCGGTCGGCCGGGCGGGTGGTGCGCAGCCGGATGGTCGCGCCGGTCGGGACGCGCTCGGTGGAGACGAACAGCGGCCAGGCCGCGCGGCAGCGCGGGGAGTAGCGCAGGGTGAGGCTTCCGTACGGCGGCTTCGCCGGATCGGGATCCGGGACCGGGGTGGTCTGCGCGCTGACGGCGTCGACCTGGCAGTGCTCCTCCTGCGGATCCGCGCCGTCGCTGGCGCCGCCGGACTCCGGCGAGACCGACGGACCGGCGGCCTGCCGGGTCCGGAATGGACCGGACCCCGACGCCAGCGCGACGACGGCGGCCACCACGAGCGCCGTGAGCCCCGCGACGGTGAGCAGCACCCACCGGGAGACCGTGCGCCGGGGTGGCACCGGCACCGCCTCCCGGGCGGACTGCCCGCCGGGCTGCCGGTCGACCGGCTGGTCGCCCCGCACGAGCGCGTACTCCCGCTGCCAGCGCTCCCGCCAGACGTCCTCGTCGCCGCCGCAGGCCCGGACGAACGCCAGGGTCAGTTCCAGAGACGGCAGCCGGGCGGCGGACAACACGGTCGAAAGCGCGGTGTGGGAGTAGTGCGCCGTCTCGGCCATCTTCCGTAGCGACGGCTGCCCCGCCTCGCGCCGGAGCCGCGCGAGATCGGCCACGAATTCGTCGAGCCGCACGTCGCCGCCGGCCCGCGCGCCGACGTCACTGTCCTGACCCGCCATGCGCTCTCCCCTGCCGCGAAAACCTGGTGTCAACGTCCGTCAAGTCAGTGCTTTACACGCGGACACGCGCCAGGATCGGCCCCGACGCAATCGCCCGCCCGATAGTCGCCGCTCGATAGCGTCGCACATTCGCGGGCGAGGTTATCCGGGTGGCCGAGGGCGCGATGCCGAACCATCCACAGGAGGTCCGCGTGAACCATCCGAACAGCAGGAACAGGCTCACCCGCCGGGCGCTGCCGCGGCTCGTCCGGGGGCTGATCGCCTCCGGCGCCGTCGTGGTGGCGGTGCTGGCCGGCACGGCCACACCGTCGTTCGCCGGCATCACCGGGTACAGCGTCACCGGTACCGGCGGGGTCGGCCTCCAGGTGCGGACCAGCCCGTACGACGCCGGCGCGCCGGCGGTGGCCGTCCTCGGCGACGGCACCCCCTTCACCGCCGAATGCGCGGTGCGCGGCCGGAACATCTACGGCAACACCGTGTGGCACCAGATCAGCTACCCGGCCAACGGCTGGATCAGCGACTACTACACCACCACGCCCGGGTTCAACCAGTACCTGCCCGGCGAACCCGAGTGCGGCGGCGCACCGCCCACCGGCACCCGGGAGGACCGCGCGCTCGCCTGGGCCCGGTCGGTCATCGGCCAGGCGTACACCAACGGCGACCTGGGCGACTCCAACCACCCGTGGGACGGCTGGTGCGACAACTTCGTGGCGCACGCCTACGGCCGGGCGGCCAGCGGCTACGCGACCGCGCTGACGCACTACAACTCGCTGAGCGCCCGCGGCCTCATCCACACCTCCGGCACCGCGCCGGCCGGCGCGCTCGTCTTCTTCAACGGTGCGCCGATCAACGGCTACGCCGGCCACGTGATGCTCTCCGAGGGCAACGGCAACTACATCACCTCGGCCCCCACCGTGCGCCGTGTCTCGCTGAGCTGGCCGGGCGCCCCGTACCTCGGCTGGTCCTACGCCGACCCCGAGTGGCCCGGCCGCTGACGTCGGACGGCGGGGCCGCCCACCCCATTCGGCCCCGCCGCTGACGTCCCGCGGGTGGACCGGGCCGCCGACCCCACCGGCCCGGTCCACCCCACCCCCGAGCCGCCCGTACCCCACCCCACCCCGCCGAGTCGACCGGCACACCCCCGCCGGTCCCAGCCGAAAGGACCTCCATGCGCCCCCATCACCCCGAACCGGCGCCCTCCGGCGCGCCAACCCCCGCCGTCGGCGGCTGGCGGCCGGCCTGGCCCTGCTCGCCCTCGTGAGCGCGGTCACCGTGGCGCTGCCCGGCGCCGCGAGCGCGGCACCGGATCCGCGCCCGGTCCCCCGCCCGGCCAGCGTCGGCGGACCCGCCACCACGACCGCGCCGGGCGGCGGCCGCGCCCAGCTCGCCGCCACCGGCATCGACCTGTGCGCCCAGGTCGCGTACGCCGCCGGGTTCCGCGGAAACCCCCTGGTCACCGCCGTCGCCGTCGCGATGGCCGAGTCCTCCTGCAACCCCTCGGCGGTGGGCAGCAACGGACCCACCAGCGGCTGCCCCTACGGCTCGCTCGACCGCGGGCTCTGGCAGATCAACAACTGCTACCACCCCACCGTCACCGACACCTGCGCGTACGACGCCCAGTGCAACGCGAACGCCGCGTACAGCATCTCCAGCGGCGGCAGCAACTGGCAGCCGTGGTCGACGTACAACAACGGCGCCTACGCCAGCTACCTGTCGGCCGCCCAGGCGGCGGTGAACCGGCTCGGCGGCGGCGGTACCCCGCCCGGCGGCGTCACCGGCACGATCCTGGCCAGCCCCTGGCTGAACGTCCGGGGCGGACCGGGCACCGGCTACGGCGTCGTCGGCTACGCCAACTACGGCGACACCGTCACCATCTCCTGCTACACCTTCGGCGAGTACGTCAGCGGCGGATACTGGCCCTCCTCCACCTGGGACCGGATCACCGACCCGGCCACCGGCGCGAGCGGCTACGCCGCCGACACCTGGATCTCCACGACGTACGACGTCAAGACGATGGTCGGTCCCTGCTGAGCCGGACCGGCCGGACGGACCAGGCCGGGTGGGGAAGTCTGCGCCCTTCCCCGCCCGGCCTCCCCGTCCTGCTTGTAGATCCACCGGGCACGCCCTAGGGTCACGGACATGGTCGGACCTCAGGCTGCGGTGACGTATCTGCTGGTCGATGGCGAGAATATCGACGCCACGCTCGGCGGGCAGGTGCTGGAGCACCGGCCGAACCCGGAGGAGCGACCCCGGTGGGAACGGCTGCGCCAGTTCGCCCAGGACACCTGGGGCCAGCCGGTCCGGGCGCTGTTCTTCCTGAACGCCACCTCGGGGGTGCTGCCCACCCCGTTCGTCCGGGCACTGCTGGCGCTGAACTACCGGCCCATCGCGCTGACCGGCTCCCCGGGCAGAAGGTCGTCGACATCGGCATCCAGCGGACCCTGGAGGCGATCGCGAACCGGCCCGGCGACGTGCTGCTGGCCAGCCACGACGGCGACTTCCTGCCGCAGATTCGCAGCGTGCTGGGGGACGGGCGCCGGGTGGGCGTGATCGGCTTTCCCGAGTTCTTCAACGCCGGCTTCACCAACCTGACCGACGCCGGCCTGGAACTGTTCGACCTGGAGGAGGACGCGCACTGCTTCACCAGCCCGCTCCCCCGGGTGCGGATCATCTCGGTCGACGACTTCGACCCCGAGCGCTTCCTGGCCTGAGGGCCGGCCGCCCCGGGAGACCGGCCGGCCCCGGGTCCGGTCCCCGCCGCCGCCGACCCGGGTCCGACCCCCGACCCCTGACCCCGGCCGTCAGGCCGGTGCCGGCGACGCCGCCCGGCCGAGCACGTGGTCGGCGAGCTGGTAGTTGTGCCGCCGGGCGTGGTTCGTGCGGCCGGACAGCAACGACTCGGCCATCTCGCGCGCGGCGGCGGCGACGGGCGCCTCGGCCAGCGCGTCGAGCAGGTCCTCGTACCATCCCCAGATCCGCATCTGGTCCTCGCCGGCGTCCGCGTAGCGGCTCCGGTCGAACGCCAGGTGCGGGTGCTGGTCCTCGATGTCCTGGCCGGCCTCGGCGCGTAGCACCGATTCGCGCACGACGACCACCCCGGAGATCTCGTCGTCCCCGTCGTCCGTCCCGTCGGGCCGGAACAGCACGAACGTCTCCATCCGGCGCATGTTCATCGTCGACAGCCGGCGTCCCGAACCGGTCTTCGGCAGGCAGGACAGGGACCAGTGGTCCCGCTCGTTGGCCACCACGTCCGGGACGGCGGCCATCAGGTACGCCCGGTTGGCCGTCACCACCTGCTCGAAGTAGGGGCCCTCCCGCAGGCTGGCGAACCTCGCCTGCTGCTCCGGGTCGGCCCGCATCTCCTCCTCGGACAGCGCGGTGGGCGTTTCCGGGGCGTCTGCATCGACTTGCGTCTCGGTCACCCGTGCACTGTAGACGCGCGGCGACGTGCCGCCACATCCCCGGCCGCGGTGCGCAGCCGCGCCGTCACGTCACGTGCCCGGCGATGATCCGGGCGCAGTCCAGCGACTCGGCGCGGCCGGTGTCCACCTCGACGTCGTAGCCGACGCCCCGGTGCACCACCTCGGCCTGCGATGCCGCCATCCCGGCCGCCCGGTCGCCGCGGGCGATCTCCCGGGCCGCCGCGACGTCCGGGGCGCAGCGCACCCCGACCCACAGCACCCGGAGGCCGTCCAGGTGCGCCCGGAGCCGTTCCTGCGAGGCCGCGCCGCCGAGGAACACGTCGTCGATGATCACCGGCGCCCCGGCCCGGGCCATCGCGGCGACGCCGACCAGCCAGGCGTGTTGCAGTTCGTCGAAGCCCGCGCCGAGGATGACCTCGCCCCGCGGCCCGAACGTCACCATCGCCGGCGGAAGCCGCTCGATCAGGTCGTCGATGCCGAGGGTGATCCACGGCTGTGGCAGCAGATGCCGCAGGCACCGCGCGATTCCCGACTTACCCGAGCTGGAGCCACCGTTGAGCACGATGACCTGCGTCTGTGCTGTCATCGGTCCACCTTTCCCGGATCCGGTCCGATCGACCCTGATCGGGGCCGCGACCTGGCAGCCTACGGCCGGCGGCGGTCAGCCTACGGCGGGCGGCGCCGCGGCGTAGACGGGTTGGCGGACGCCCCCGTGCGCGGCGCAGGCCGTCGACGTGCCGCCGGCCAGGCTGATCGCGCCGTCCTCGCACAGGACGAGGTAGCCGGCGGCGGTCCAGAAATCGTCGACACAGCCGAAGTACGTGCACACCCCGGGATCCGGGCTGGTCACGTACGTCCCACCCGGGCAGTAGGTGTAGCCGTACGGGTTGGCCGGGGCCCCGCAGAGCGGCGCCGGGGTGCCGGTCGGGGTGGGCGTCGCCGGCCCGGCGGAACCCGGGCCGGCCGGGGTCGACGGCGCGGCCGGGGTCGGCGGCCGGGTGGACGCCGGCGGGCTCGCCGGGGCGGGCGTCGATCGGACCCGGGCCAGGGGTTCCACCGCGGGCCGGACCGGCACCCCGGTGCCGGACGTCGGCTCGGGCGGTGCGCTCGATCCGGTCGGCGCCGGGATCTCCGGCTGCGGCACCACCGGTGCGGGAGCGCTGGGCCGCAGCACCGGCACGGCCAGCCGGTCCCCGTCCGGCCCGCTCGGGTGCAGCAGCACGGCGGCCACCGCGAGGGCGGTCACGGCCAGGGAGCCGCCGACCGCGAGCGCGCCGTCGGGCACGAGAGCCCACCTCGGCGCCGCGGCGGCGCTGGCCGTCGCGGGGCGCTCCGGCCGGGCCGCCGCGTGTTCCTCGATCATCCCGTCCAGCCGGGCCAGCAGCGCGGGCCGCCGCCCGTTCGCCGCGACGTAGGCCAGATCCAGCGCGTACCGGAACCGCCCGGCCGCGGCGGGCGGCAGCAGCAGACCGCTGACCGTACGCCGGCCGCGCTTGTAGAGCAGGGTGAGCGGCGCGCTCGGGTGGTGTCCCAGCCCGGCCAGGTCCCGGTACGGCCACTCCCGCTCGCCGATCCGGCCGGCCAGCAGCACCCGGCGGTCGGTCAGCACGGCCAGGCCGCCGTCGATGGTGCGCAGCCCGTAGGGCGGCCGGCCGGTCAGCACGCCGTCGGCCCGGGGCACCGGCAGCCGTACCGGCCCGGGGGTGCCGGGGGCGTGCCGGGCCCGCACGCTGACCAGCCGCACGGCCGGCGCCACCGCCAGCACGGCCTCGTCCGGGTCGAGCCGGATCGGCAGCCCGCGCGCCCCGTCCCCGGTACCGGTGCCGGCACCGGAATCGGCGCCGGCGGGGGCCGGATCCGCCTCCGCCGCGGCGCGCAGCCGGCGCAGGTCCGCGTCCCGGCGGCACCACTGCGCCATGGCGGCCTGGTACGCCCGCAGCCGGCGCCGGTTCTCCGCCCGCGCCCACCGCCGCCGCCAGCCGGTGCCGGGCACCCATGCCCGGCTCACCACGCCCGTCCCTGCCGAAAGTGCCAACCGCTCGGTTTCACTTCCGGTACAACCCGTCCGGCGCCGCCGAGGACACGGCGGTCTTTCGATGGGTACGCCCCGGCCGCCGGCCCGCGGCGGCGGCCTCGCGGCGGCGGCCTCGCCCGGCGCCAGAACGCCGGAACGCCGGAACCCCCGGCCGCCGGCTGAGCCGGATGGTCGGGGGTTCCGTCGGTGCCGAGCGGTCAGACCGTGACCGGGTCCGGTCAGACCTTGACCGGGTCGTCGGTCGAGTTCCGCGTCGGCTCGGGGGCCGCGAAGGTCGCCGTGGCCGGGGTGCGGAAGGCGTGCACCAGGCCGGCGATGGACAGCAGCAGCATCAGGCCGGCGCCGAGGTACATGGCCAGGGCTCCCTGCTCGGCCTTCACCCCGAACTCGCTGAAGCCGTACGAGGTGAGCAGCAGGCCGCGCAGCGTCTCGCCCTTGAACACGGTCTCCCGCTGTGCGGTCACGTCGGCGAGCTGCTTCTGCAGGTCCGCCAGGTTCGCCGCGTTGCTGGCCTGCGCCTGCGCCACCTGCTCCTTGAGCTGGGTCTGCGGCTTGCCCAGGTCGGCGTACGTCTGGCCGCCGGCGATCGACTGGAGGTGCAGCCCGATGTACTCGTTGGCGTAGCACTCGGCCTGCTTGCCGGTGGTCATCGGCTGCCCGGCGTACTCGACCAGGCAGTCGGACTTCTTCTCCTCGTCGCTGAGCTGGTCCGCCGGGGTGAAGGTGATGTGCTGCTGGCCGAGCTGGTCGTGCACGTAGTTCTTGGCGAAGTTCGCGTTGGTGGTGAGCACGATGCCGACGATCAGCAGCAGCGCGGCGATCCCGAGACCACCGATGCTGAAGAGGATATCGAGGGTCCGGCGTTTCATGGCTAGCTCCTTCGAGGTGGGCGGCGCGGATGTTTCATCTGAGCTGCACTTATCGTCGGGGAACCGGCCCGGGGCCGTTAGGGCCCGAATCCCCCGATCGGCCCGGGACCTTTGGCCCGTCCGGTCCCGGGCGGACCCGGCACCGGACCGTATCAAATCGCCGATCATCGATTGGCTTTCGGTGATTCCGCTGCTTAAGCGGGCTATCCGGCCCGCCGTGGTCGCCGAGTCACTACGCTGCAGCCATGGCCGACCAGCGGACCTCCGGAGACGACCCGCGGCTCACGGAGTTGCTGACCGCGTTGACCCGGGCCGAGGGTCTGCTCCGGGAACGCGGCGACAGCCACTGGGCGGACTGGCTGGCCCGCAGCCGCGCGCACGTCGCCCGGGCCGACCCGCACGGGCTCGACCATCTCCGGCGCGCGTTCGGCGGCACGGACAGCATCAGCGACGCGTACCCGCCGGAGGACGGCGACCTCGGCGCCACGCTGGCGCACGCCTACCGGCTGGTCGCCCACCTGCTCGCCGAGCAGCGCCGGCACGCCCGGTCCTGACCCCGTCCCGGCGCCGCGGACGGTCGAGATCGCCCGGATGCGGCGCCGCGGCCGGATGCGGCGCCGCCGCGGCCGGGCTCAGGGGCGGACGGCGCGCAGGTAGGCGGTGGCGATCGTCCGGTGCCCGGTCGCGCCGTTGGCCAGCGCCGCCCGCAGGTACGACTCCAGGTGCTCGCGCTCCTGCGGGTCGAGCGCCTGCGCCAACGCCTCCTCGTAGGTGGGGGCCAGCGGGTTCGGCGCGCTCCGCTTCAGCACGTCCCAGTCCCGGGTGGGCAGCGGTGAGCGCACCTGCACCTCGGCGCGGTAGTCCAGCTCGATCCCGGTGAAGCCGGCGGCGCGGGCCATCCGCAGCAGGTCCCGCTCGTCGAAGTTGAGCATCGGGTCCTCGGCCGCCGGGAGCGGCTCGTACACCCGCAGCAGTCGCCGCATGAGGTCCTCGACGGGCGTCATGTCCAGCCCGAACAGGCCGCGGCCGTTCTCGCTCGCGGCGAAGCCGTTTATCGGCTCGAAGATGGACAGCCGGCCGCCGGGCCGCAGCACCCGGAAGAACTCGGCGAAGGCCGCCGGCTTGCGCGCGACGTAGATCAGCACCGACCGGGTGGTCACCACGTCCACCGACCGGCCCGGCACGTCCCGCAGGTCGTCGGCGCTGGCCAGCACGAACCGGCACTGGTCCAGCCGGCCGTCCCCGGTGGCCCGCCGCCAGCACTCGGTGAGCAGATCCTCGGAGATGTCGCTGAAGATGACCCGGCCGGTCGGACCGACCCGGTCCAGCGCGCCGAACCCCACCAGGCCGTCGCCGGTGCCGACGTCCAGCACCACGTCGCCGACGGCCACGGCAGCCCGGTCCAGCACCCGATCCCGGTACGCGCCGATCAGCGGCGCCACCCGTGCCCGGACGTCGGCGTTGTCCCCGTCCCGCCGGCGCAGCACCCACTGCGCCCACCGGTCCTGCTGCCGCATCCGGTCACTGTCGCACGCCGGGTCCAGTCGCCGGAAGAAGCGGCGCCCCGCCGTCGACACCGACGGCGGGGCGCCCCTCGTGGACTACGGACCGGCCCCGGCCGGTCTCTGACGGGGCGTGGCCCTGTCAGACACCCGCCCGGGCCGGATCGCGCCACATCGGATACAGGCTCGGCCCGTCCGGCAGGTCGAGCGTGTTCTCCATCCGGGCGAACCCGAGCCGCTGGTACAGGGCGGCGTTGCGCAGGCAGCTGGCCTCCAGGTACGCGGGCGTGCCGGCCCGGTCCAGCTCGGCCAGCCGGTGCTGGAGCAGCGCACCGCCCAGGCCGTGCCCCTGGCGTGTCGGACGGACCGCGATGAACGGCAGGTACGCGTGGCTCTCGTGCACCGGGTGGCTGGTCGACATGAGCTGGTCCAGCACGGCGAACCGCTTGGCGTACTCGGGGCCGACGGCCGCCTCGAAGATCGGGCCGAGGTCGTCCGGTTCGGCGTGCGCGGTCGCGTCGACCGGCAGCCAGAGGGTGACCGCCGCGCGGTCCGCGGTGGTGTACGCCTCGCCGTCGGCGAGGGTGAGGTCGACGAACGGGCGGAAGAAGGCGTGGTGCAACCGCTCGCGGTCCGCCTCGTCCGGGAAGATCCACTGGCTGATCGGGTCGGCCAGGAAGGCCGTGGCCAGGATGTCGGTCAGGTCGTCGGCGTCCGCGGCGGTGGCACGGACCACGGTGATGTCAGGCTGGCTCATCGGTTCCTCCGTAGGGGATGACCGGCACACCCTACGGGCCGCACCCGGCCACAGTGGATCCGGTCGGCGTTGCGTGGCTCCCGGCGGTGCGGATCAGTGGGCGCGTCCCCAGCAGTCGTACGGGCTGCGGCCGGGCCGGAAGCCGTGCGCCTCGGCCATCCGCGCGGCGTCGGCGAACCCGCGCCCGACGTACTCGGGCAGGTGGGCGTCGCTGCCGAAGGTGACCGCGTCGCCGCCCTCCTCGCGCCACCAGGTCAGCAGGGTGGCGTGCAGGGGCAGCCGGGTGTTGATCTCCAGCGCCCGGCCGGACTCCGCGGTCGCCCGCAGCGCGTACCGGAACTCCTCCTCGAAGGCCGCGGGGTCGAACGGCCCGGCCGAGCCCGCCGGCCAGGAGCGGACCGGGTAGTCGATGTGCGCCAGCACGGAGAACATGTCGCTGGCGGCGACCATCTCGGCCACCCCGGCCAGGTATTCCCGCACCACCTCGTGCGCGTCCCGGTGCGGGTAGATGCCCCACGGTTCGGCGAAGCTTCCCCGGTCGGGGAGCGTGTGCAGGGAGCCGAGCAGCCGCTCGAAGCGCCCCACCGCGAGGATCCGCGTGCACTGCCCGGCGTGCCGGTGCGGTTCGCCCAGTTCCAGGCCGGTCAGGATGCGCAGGCCCGGAAACCGGTGGCGGCAGCGCTCGATCGTGTCCAGATAGCCGGCGGCGTCGAAGGCGGGCGGCGTCAGCACCCCGTCCGGGTCGGCGACCGAGCTGAGGTGGTCGCTGGCGTACGGGCCGTCCAGGTCGATCCGCCAGACGGTGTGATCCAGGTGTTCGGTGAAGGCGATCGCGGGCAGCCCGAGTTCGACGGCGCGGGCGCAGGAGCGCTCCATCGAGGCCAGCGGCGCGTCCCAGGACCATTCGCTGTGCACGTGGCTGTCGGCCGGCGGCGACCCGGCAACTGATTCACCGCGGCCCGGCGCCGTCACTTGCGACGTTCCGGGTGCTGCCGGTTCCACGCGCGCATCCGTTCCGGATAGCCGACCTTGGCCGCCTCGTACAGCGGCAGGCCGTGCCGGTGGGCGAACCTGCCGGCCGCCCGCGGGGTGCCGGTGCGGCGCCGGATCCACTCGCCGTCGTGGGCGATCGCCACCACCGTGGTGTCGGTAGCGGTCGTCTCCGGCTCCAGGTACAGCTCGACGCCGCGGTGGCTGCGGAGAAAGTCGGTCAGTTCGGCGAAGTCCTCGGCCGTTGCCTCCCGATCCAGCCGGGTCGGCGCCGGGTCGCTGGCGCGTGAGCGCCGGGAGAACAGTCCCATCGGTACTCCTTCCACCCCGGCCGCGGCGGCTCCGAATCCGGAACCGTCGGGTCCGCCGTACCGGATCGGCCTTCCATTCCAGCACGCCCGACTGACAGTTGGCTGAGCGTCCGGTACGAGGATACTGGGACCAGCGATTACCTTCCGTGACCGAACGAGGCCCATGATCCCGGAAATTCCCCATGAAGCCCGGCTTCACGGGCGACGGCCGACACAGTAAGTTAGCTCCGGGACAAACCAGTTGCCGCTGCGGGACGGCACGGGACGCCTGCTGCTCAGCTGTGCCCGGACCACCCGCCGGCAGGCCGGAGATTGAGGAGTTTCCCCGGTGTCGAACCTGAACGCGGCCTGGCCGGCCGCAGCGCGTACCGAGGCCAGCCACCGAGGGACCGCGCCGCTGCCCCGACGGGCGCCCGCCGCGTCGTTCGCCGACGGGGAGCAGGGCTCGCCGCCCGCCCAGACCGCGCCGCGGCTGGTGCAGGCCGCCGGGGCCGCCCTCCAGCACGAGCTGTCGGCGCTGCGGCAGCGCGTTCCGGGCATCCGGGGCTGCGTGCTGGCCACCGTGGACGGTCTGCTGGTCGGTCAGGACCTGGCCTGGGGCTGTGAGCCGCACGACATGGCGGTGCTCGCGGCAAGCGTCTTCGGGGTGGGCCGGCAGTGCGGGCTCGGGCTGCGCCAGGGCGCGTTCCGGGAGACCAGCGTCCGCAGCGACCTGGGCTGCTTCACCGTGTACGCGGTCACCGACGCCGCCCTGCTGGCCGTGCTGAGCGACGACGGTCTCGACCTCGGCTGGCTGCACCGCGAGGCCCGCCCGGTGGCCGGGCGGATCGCCGAGTTGCTGCCACCGCCGCGCTGAGGCCGGCGCTACCCGGTCGGCGCTACCCGGTCGGCGCTACCCGGTCGGCGCTGCCCGACGGCGCCACCCGACCGGCTCAGGCGCCGACCGGACCCGCGCCGACCGGGGCGGCACCGGCGGTCGGACCCGCGCCGACGGTCGGACCCGCGCCGACGCTCGGGGCGGGGTCGTCCGCCGGACGCAGCCGCCACGGTCCGGTGCCCAGCCGCACCGGCACGAACGGCGGTCCGCCGGGCCGGCGGCGCAGCAGCACCGACAGCGCGGCGGCCCCCATCGCCAGCCCGCCGGCGGCGTACCAGGCCAGCGTGTAGGTGCCGAGCCGGTCGCGGACCAGCCCCGCCCCGGTGGCCGCGACCGCCGCGCCCACCTGGTGCGCGGCGAAGACCCAGCCGAAGACCACCGGCGCGCTGGCGCCGAAGTACTCCCGGCACAGCGCCACCGTCGGCGGCACGGTGGCCACCCAGTCCAGCCCGTAGAAGACGATGAAGACCAGCATGCTGGGCCGGGTGTCGCCGGCGAACAGGCTCGGCAACACCAGCAGCGACGCGCCGCGCAGCGCGTAGTAGCCGCCGAGCAGCAGCCGGCCGTCCACCCGGTCGGTCAGCCAGCCCGACGCGACCGTACCGGCGATGTCGAAGACGCCGACCAGGGCGAGCAGCCCGGCAGCCGTCGTCTCGGTCATCCCGTGGTCGTGCGCCGCCGGGATGAAATGCGTACCCACCAGGCCGTTCGTGGTCGCCCCGCAGATCGCGAAGCCGCCGGCGAGCAGCCAGAACGGGCCGGTCCGGGCCGCGGCCAGGAGCGTGCCGGCCGCCCGGGCCGCCGCGCCGCCCGCGGGCCGGTCCGGCGGGACGACCCGAGCGGCGCCGTAGGCCGGCAGGTCGAGATCCGCCGGGTACTCCCGCAGCAGCCAGCCGACCAGCGGTACGACCACCAGCGCCGCCCCGGCCACGATGAGCGCGGCGGTTCGCCAGCCGTGCTGGCTCACCACCACGGCGAGCAGCGGCAGGAAGATCATCTGTCCGGCCGCCCCGCCCGCGGTCAGCACGCCGGTGACCAACCCCCGGTGCCGCACGAACCACCGGCCGGTCACCGTGGCCACGAAGGCCAGCGCCATCGACCCGGTGCCCAGCCCGACCAGTACGCCCCAGCAGAGCACCAGTTGCCAGGTCGCGGTCATGAACACGGTCAGGCCGCTGCCGGCCGCGACCAGCAGCAACGCCACGGCCACCACCCGGCGGATGCCGAACCGGTCCATCAGCGCGGCCGCGAAGGGCGCGGTCAGGCCGTACAGCAGGAGGTTCACCGAGACGGCCGCGGAGATGCCGGCCAGCGACCAGCCGAACTCGGCGTGCAGCGGGTGCAGCAGCACCGAGGGCGTGGCGCGGAATCCGGCGGCCCCGACCAGGGCGACGAAGGCCACGGCGGCGACGGTCCAGGCCGGATGGATCACGCGGGTACGGCTCACCCGAGCAGTCTGTCCGGGCGCCCGCCGGACGGGCGAGTGGCCCGGAAGCCATGATGCGCAACAATCGGGCCATGACCCGATCGCCCGCACCGCCGGCCGGCCGCCGGCCGCACCAGGTCGCGGTGCTCGTCCTGCCGCAGGTGGTGGGGCTGGACCTGGGCACACCGGCGCAGGTCTTCGGCTCCGCCCGCACTGCCGAGAACGAACAGCTGTACGCGGTCCGCACCTGCACACCCGGCGGTACGGCGATCCGCAGCGCCGACGGCTACGGCGTGCTGCCCGACCACGGGCTCGAACTGCTGGCCGACGCCGACACGGTGGTCGTCCCCGGCATCCGCGACGGGGAGGCGGTCGCGCACGGCACCCTCGATCCGGCCGTCCGGACCGCGCTGCACGAGGCGTACCGTCGCGGCGCCCGCATCGTGTCGATCTGCACCGGGGCCTTCGTCCTGGCCGCGGCCGGCCTGCTGGACGGCCGCCCGGCCACGACCCACTGGGGGTACGCCGACCGGTTCCGCCGGCTGCACCCGCGGGTCCGGCTCGACCCCGACGTGCTGTTCGTCGACGACGGCCAGGTGCTCACCTCGGCCGGGGTGGCCGCCGGCATCGACCTGTGCCTGCACCTGGTCCGCACCGACCACGGCAGCGAGATCGCGAACCGGGCCGCCCGGCGGTGTGTCGTACCGCCCTGGCGGGACGGCGGCCAGGCCCAGTTCATCGACCGGCCGGTGCCGCGTACCCCGCACACCAGCACCTCGGCGGCGCGCGAGTGGGCCGGCGGACACCTGGCCGAGCCGATCACCCTGCACCAGCTCGCGGCCCGGGCCAACATGAGCGTGCGGACGTTCACCCGGCGGTTCCGCCAGGAGACCGGGCTCAGCCCCGCGCAGTGGCTGCTCCAGCAGCGCACCGACCACGCCAGGCTGCTGCTGGAAACCACCGACCTGGCCGTCGACCAGGTGGCCCGGCGCTGCGGGTTCGGCACCGCGGCGGCGCTGCGCCAGCGGCTGCGTCAACGAATCGGGGTCTCCCCCAGCGCGTACCGGCGGACGTTCCGCACTCCCGCCACCTTCAACGTATAGCCGACCCCCGGTCTTGCGGCAAGACCCGGGTTCTGCCGCACAATCGGCGGCCGGTGCGGTGCGATGGAGCACGGCTGACCCGGAGGTGTGACGGTGATCGCGCAGCACGTGGTGGATCTTCACGACGTCGACCAGACCCAGATCGCCGTCGTCGGCGGCAAGGCCGCCCAGTTGGGCGCCCTGACCCGGATCGACGGCGTGCGGGTGCCGCCCGGCTTCTGCGTGCCGACGGACGCCTTCCGGCGAATCATGGCGGCGGCGCCGTCGACCGACGGTCAACTGGACCGGCTGGCCGGTCTGGACCCGGACGACCGGGACACGATCCGCACGCTCAGCGCCCGGCTGCGCCGTACCGTCGAAGGGGTTGCCGTCCCCGACGACCTGGCCGCGGCGGTCACCCGGGCGCTCGGCCGGTTCGGCGACCGGGCCGGGTACGCGGTGCGGTCCAGCGCCACCGCGGAGGACCTGCCGACGGCGTCCTTCGCCGGCCAGCAGGACACGTACCTGAACGTGGTGGGGCCGGCGGAGATCCTGCGGCGCATCAGCCGGTGCTGGGCGTCGCTGTTCAGCGAGCGGGCCGTGACCTACCGGCTGCGCAACGGCATCGACCACCGCAGCGTCCGGATGGCCGTGGTCGTGCAGCGGATGGTCCTCCCGCGGGCGGCCGGCGTCCTGTTCACCGCCGACCCCGTCACCGGCAACCGCCGGGTCGCCACCGTGGACGCCAGCTTCGACCTCGGCGAGGCCCTGGTCTCCGGCCTGGTGAACCCGGACGTCTACCGGGTACGCGACGGCGAGATCAAGACCAGGACGGTCGCCGCGAAACGGCGCGCCGTGCGCGCCCTGCCGGCCGGCGGGACCCGGGAGGTGCCGGTCGACCCGGCGCGGCAGGAGGAGCCGGCGCTCACGGATGCGCAGGTGCTACGGCTGGTGCACATCGGACGGCGGATCGAGGCACACCTCGGCCGCCCGCAGGACATCGAATGGTGCCTGGTCGACGACGACTTCCAGATCGTGCAGAGCCGGCCGATCACCACGCTGTTCCCGATCCCCGCCGCCGCCGACCGGGACAACCACGTGTACCTCTCGGTCGGCCACCAGCAGATGATGACCGACGCGATGAAGCCGCTGGGCATCTCCGTGTGGCAACTGACGGCCATGGTGCCGATGCACGAGGCCGGCGGCCGGCTGTTCGTCGACGTCACCGCGCGGCTGGCCACCCCCGCCGGGCGAACCGCCCTGCTGGACCTCGTCGGCAGGGGCGACCCGCTGTTCCGGGACGCGCTGGAAACCGTCCTGGCGCGCGACGACTTCATCCCGACGCTGCCCGACGGCGGCCCCGCCGGCACCGCCGGCCCGCCGCCGGGCGGTGCGGCCACCCCGATCGGGACCGATCCGGCCATCGTCGCCGAGCTGGTCGAGCGCAGCCGGGCGTCGCTGGCCGCCCTGCGGCGCGACATCGCGCCGCTGACCGGGCCGGCGCTCTTCGACTTCCTGCTCGAATCCTTCCAGGAGCACAAGCGGGTCCTCGCCGACCCGCTCAGCCTGCAGGCCATCATGGCGGGCATGGAGGCCACCTGGTGGCTCAACGACCGGCTACGGGAGTGGCTGGGCGAGAAGAACGCGGCCGACACCCTCACCCTGTCCGCCCCCGGCAACGTCACCTCCGAGATGGGGCTGGCGCTGCTCGACGTCGCCGACGCGATCCGCCCGCATCCGCAGGTGGTGGCGTTCCTGCACGGCGTGCGGGACGACGGCTTCCTGGACGGACTGCCCGGGCTCCCGGGCGGCGCGCAGGCGCGGGCGGCCATCGAGTCCTACCTCGACAGGTACGGCATGCGCTGCGTCGGCGAGATCGACATCACGAGGCCACGCTGGCGCGAACGCCCCAGCACACTCGTACCGATCATCCTCGACAACGTCCGCAACTTCGCCCCCGGCGCCGCCGAACGCCGGTTCGAGCAGGGCCGGCAGGCCGCCCGGGACAAGACGCGGGACGTCCTCGAACGCCTGCGGGCGCTGCCGGACGGGCAGCGCAAGGCCGACCAGACCAGGCGGATGATCGACCGGGTCCGGACCTTCATCGGCTACCGGGAGTACCCCAAGTACGGCATCATCAGCCGCTACTTCGTCTACAAGCAGGCCATGCTGGCCGAGGCCGACCGGCTCGTCCGAGCCGATGTGCTCCGCCAGCGGGAGGACGTCCACTACCTCACCTTCCCCGAGTTCCACGACGTCGTCCGCGACAACCGGGTGGACGACCAGCTCATCCGGGCGCGCCGGGAGGAGTTCCGGACGTACCAGGCGCTCACCCCGCCCCGGGTGCTCACCTCCGAAGGCGAGGCCGTCAACGGGGCGTACCGCCGCGACGACGCCCCGGCCGGCGCGCTGATCGGCCTGCCGGTCTCCGCCGGGACCGTCGAGGGGCGTGCCCGCGTCATCCTCGACATGGCGCACGCCGATCTCGAACCGGGCGACATCCTCGTCACGGCCTACACCGACCCCAGCTGGACGCCCCTGTTCATCGCCGTCACCGGCCTGGTGACCGAGGTCGGCGGGGCGATGACGCACGGCGCGGTGATCGCCCGGGAGTACGGCCTGCCGGCCGTCGTCGGCGTACCGGACGCCACCCGGCTGATCCCCGACGGGCAGCGGATCCGCGTACACGGCACCGACGGGTACATCGAACTCCTGCCCTGACGCCCTGACCGACCCCAGCTCCACCCCATCCACCGCAACCCGCGCCAACCCCACCGTTTGCCGATGAGCGGATGCGAAATACTGTCCTTGCCGAGGGAGCAACCCGGTGATACTGCCGCGATGGATCTCTTTCTCGGCAGTCAAGGACTCGGCGTTGGGCGACGCGGAATCGGTGCTCGTGACCGGCGGCTATCCGATCTTCCTATTGCAGCATGCCCGGCAAACCGGCTGCCTCGCCATCGTCAGACAACGCGCCACTTCGGGAGACCTCGCCTATGCCGGTATGTCTTCTGGAGCCGCACTCCGGCACCGGATCTTGCGACCTACCGCGGTGACGACGGCCCCGGGCAGGTGACCGACACCAACGGTCTCCACCTCGTGTCCTTCTACCCGCTGTCACACGCCAACCGAGACCGTGAAGAGCTTTACGCGCAGATTCATCGCCGATGCGGGGCACCTTCCCGAATTCGTACCCATCCGTGACGATCAGGCGATTTTCGTCCGCGACGACACCCGGCAGATCGTGCCCGGCTGAAATCGCTGACGCAGCGCACGCTGCTGCTGCTGCTGGTATGCCGCGAGACCCCGGCCCCTGGGGCCGGTGGGTATATCCGTGATGGCCTTTTCATCCACCGACGACATACCTGCCCTGTCAGTGCTCCTCGCTCACCCCAAGCTCGGTGCATCAGGTGGCCACCGCATAGGTCCCGGTCACGAGCCAGCCGCCGATCGCCGCCCAGTACAGGAACTGGAGCGCCTCGGTCTTGGTCCACGCCACGCCGAACTGGCGCGGCGGCACTATCTGGCCGTGTGGAAGAACATCAGGCGCCGGCCTCAGCTCACCTGGGCGTATTCCGTAGAAGTCCCGCTCCAGGATGGCCGCCCAACGTCGGAAGTGTCGGCAGTTCTCCATGTTCTTGCACTCCCACCGATAGACGGCGAAGGTCACGATCGCCGCGAGGAGGCTCAGCAGCATAATCGCGGCGTGCGGAATCTCCGCGTTCGGCGCCCGCAGCAGCAAGACGATTCCCACGCCGGTCACCAACGGGACCGCCGCCAGGAGCTTGAGGCTGACATCGTCCGTCGCCCGGATGTTGGCGCAGATCTCCCCATAGACGTTGTTCAGGTCACCCTGACCTGCCCAGGGAGGCCGAGGGCCGACCGTCGCCTCGCGGGATTGTTCCATACGTCACTCCAAATCCACGGACCTGCGGGCAATCGAGCGCACGCCTCACGGTAAGAGGGCGGATCCAGCCGTCCTCCGGTGGGCCGGGCCAGATCGTGTCGTCCCCACCCAAGTCGTGGTCGACGCACAGCTCGTCCCTGGGCGCCCGAGAAGTGCATTGCGCGGCTGGTGTAGGCATGCAACCATCGCCAACGTGATGACGATCAGAAAGGGCCATGGCGCGTAGGTCCCCAGCGGCAGTTCGTGCCGCTCTTCCACTGCGGCTACGGCCAGGCGTGACGTTATCGGTGATCGACGGCCTGACGGCGAGAGCGGTTAGCCAGATCCAGGCCCTCGAACGCTGCCGGCTTGGTCCAGGATCCGTTTCCCGCGCTTTGACGGGATGGAAACGGACGGTCCACCGTGGCGATGTGTCGGTCATGCTGGAGGAAGTCGCTTGGCACGGATGCCCGTGCTGCGATCCGACCGAGGCTCGTGAGGTGCTGCAACAGGCTTTGGCACTGCTGGTTCCTCCCGCTCGACGCGAGCTATGGGCCATAGTCGAACCGCTGGACAACCTCTTCCGAGACCGAACTGTTCATGATCCCCAGGCTCCGCCCGGACAGCCTTGGTGATCAGCGGGCGTAGCGCCAAAGTCCCGCCGTCCATCGCCAATCCCGCCTCATGACTCACGTATCCCAACCGGCCCAAACACTGCGGGCAGACGCCCACATCTGCCGCCGAGCGGGCGCGCTACCTGCCGGGTTTTGCTGTCACCCTCCGTGGTCGGACTTCGGTCCAGCGACGTCCCGAACTGCCGATGAGCGGATGTCCGATCTTGGGCAGGCTCCGTGGACTCCAGCCAGAGTTCTGGAGCGGTCTCAGCCCATGATCGGTTCATGGTGATGCCGGACGAAAAACTCGGTCAAGTTGGGCGTCAATGAGGTCCATTGCCTCGTCCGGGCGGTAGAGGCCGACAAGAATCGGCCCAACCAGGCCCTGGGTGAGGAAGTAGAGCGCGGGTGCCTCCACGTCGGGATCGACTCCGTCGCGCAATTCGCTGAACCGATACGCCGCGCGAAAGTTGGCGACCGACACGGTGAGGATGCGTCCGTATCCGTCGCGGAGCTGCTCGGCATACGTGGGTGTGACCGTCGCGGCAGAGAAGAACGCGATGTTCACGCATGCCTCCTCGCGGCCGGCCGGGTCGACCGGGAGCATCACCGCGGTGGCGGCACGGATGAGATCGCGGCGGGTGGGCTCGCGCAGCGCGGCGATGGCGGCCTGGAGCCGGGCCATCACGCGTTCGCGCATGTGAGATAACGCGAACGACAGCATCTGCTGCTTGGCGGGGAAGTAATGCTGCACGGTGCCCATCGAGACGCCGGCCTGCTCGGCGACGTCACGCAGGCTCACTGCCTCGAACCCTTGCGTGCTGATGACGGCGAAGACCGCTTCGGCCAGGAGGCGGCGACGTTGCTCGTGATCGACCTGCTTCGGCACCCACCGAACCTATCTCATGCGAACGCATTGCCACCGACGCCCGCCGGCCGTTACCATGCGATCGCATTACAAAGCATGGGAGGGTGACATGGGCGTCGAGTACGCCGTGAACGGGGACGTCAGGATCGCTTACGAGACCTTCGGCACGGCCGGGGAGCCGCTGCTGCTGGTCCTGGGGCTGGACTATCAGATGGTGTGGTGGCCCGACGCGTTCTGCGAACGCTTGGTCGAGGCGGGCTATCACGTGGCCCGCTACGACAACCGAGACACCGGCCTGTCCACGCACTTTCCACAGCCGGCGGACGGCAACCCGTGGCGTGCGCTGCTCGGCCGCACTCGTCCCCTCTACACGATCGCCGACATGGCCGCCGACGGGCTCGCGGTGATGGACGCGCTCGGCTGGCCACAAGCGCACGTCCTGGGCGGCACGTCGGCGATCGCGCAGGCCCTGGCGCTACTGCACCCCGGGCGGGTCCGCGGACTTACGCTCTGCATGAGCAGCCCGGCCACCGCGGGGGTTCTGCAGACCCTGCGTTATCTCAAGTTCGGCATCTTCCGCGAGTTCCGCAAGCTGCCCAAAGCGACCACACCCGAGCAGGAGATCGACAACTTGGTCGCGATCTACCGGGCGCAGGCCTCGCCCGGCTACCCGTTCCCGGAGAAGTGGGTTCGCGAAGCAGCGATGCTCAGCCACACCCGCGCGCCACGCGATCCGCGCACCACCCAGCGGCACCTCGCCGCCGGCCGAGCCGTGAAACTGCCGCCGCTGTCCACCATCACTGCGCCTACCCTGGTCGTCTCGGGCGCCGACGATCCCATGCTCAAGCCGAGCGCGGGCCGCCACCTGGCCGCCCAGATCACCGGCGCGCAGTTCGTGGAGTATCCCGGCGTGGGCCACGACTGGCCCGAAGGCATCTGGGACGACGTAATCGCCCGCATGCCGCGCTGACATCCGCCTGAACGGCAGTTCTCCATAATCGAGCAAGCCATCCGGATCTGCCGCTGTGTCCTCGCCATCAGACATCGGTCGTCGGTTCCGTGCGGCTGGTAGGTCGGAGTCGGGGCGGGAACGCGAACGGAGGTCCTCGATGATGACGGGCGTGGACGCGGAAGCTCGACGTGCCGTGGTTGTGGCGCTGCTGGGGCTGGCCGGCAGCGGCGCCTACCAGGACCGGGCGGATGCCGGCCGGGCCCTGGCGAGTTTTGCGGAGATGCCGGGGTCGGCACAGCCGCTGCGACGGCTTCTGCTTGATGCTGACGACACGTTCGTGACCCTCGTGACCGCGGATGCGCTGCTTCGTCGGAGGGACCTGGTCGGTCTTGCGCTGGTCGCTGGAGCGCTGGCGGACGCCGATGACAACCGTGCAGACTGGATCTTTACCGCAGTCCAGGACGTGTACATGATCTACGCCGGCGAACGTGATGCTGCGGTGCGGATGTGCGATGCGTTGCTCGAAGATCCTGATCCAGGTATTCGTCAAGGAGCCGCTCGTCTGTCGGGCACCCTCACTACGATCAACCCGGTGCTCTACCCCGTGGACAGCAGTGGAGATTGACGGCGCAGGCTCGCGGCATCCTGATCTGCCGCCGACCGTGCGCGCCATCGATACGAGGATCGGAGCTGTAGCTCGTGACCGAGTGGACCAACGATGCCGCCATCCAACGCTGGGGAGCGATGCCCCGCACCGTGTTGGAGCAGACAGCACTCGACGGCGACTTCGCCAAGCGCCACCTGATCAACCCCGTCCTGCTACGCATACTCGGCGACCTGACCCGGCGGCGGGTGCTCGACGCCGGCTGCGGCAACGGCTACCTCAGCCGGATCCTCGCCGGACGGGGCGCCACCGTCGTCGGCGTCGAACCCGGCCAGTCGCTGTTCGACTTCGCCGTGGAGCAGGAAACCACCGCACCGCGAGGCATCCAGTACGTCCAAGCCGACCTGTGTAACCTGCCGGACCTCGGCGCACCGTTCGACGCCGTGATCGCCAGCATGGTCCTACCCGCCATCCCCGACTGGACCGGCGCGATGCGCACCTGCGTACATACGCTCAAGCCGGGCGGACTGTTCCTGTTCACCGTCAACCACCCCTGCTACGAACAGCTGTGGCCCACCTGGCGCGAACATGGCGAGTACCGCACCCACCGCTACCTCACCGAGTACGGGATCCCCGGCCCCAGCGGCGTCGACTTCCACCGCACCCTGTCCACCTACCTCAACCAGGTCACCAGCCTCGGCTGCCAGCTCACCGAACTGGCAGAACCCGGACTCGACCGCGATGTCACCGTCGACGGACCCGATGGCATCGACGCCTACGTCCACCTCCCGAACTTCCTCATCGTCGCCGCCCGCCGAACCACCTGAGCACAGTCCTGCCGCCACCGGCAGACGGGCAGGAGAGGGAGTCCATGCCGGAAGCGTCGCTGTCCCGCGCCACGGAGGTGTGACCACCGGCCTGGCAGGGCGTCCGGATCTGCCGCGATGCGGTCGCTATGCAAGGGTCACGGCCGCCACGGTCGATTGACGAGGGCCCGCGTGTACGGGCGCGGGCGATATGGTTTACCGGTGATGCCAGAGCGTAGAGGTCGGATCATCCTGCTCAACGGTGCTTCGAGCTCTGGCAAGAGCAGCATCGGTCGGGCGATGCTCCCACTGCTGCCCGATCCGTGGTTCCTGGTTCCCGTTGATGCTATCGGGGCGATGCGTTCCACCGTTCACACTCGTGTGCTCGACGATGCGGAAATCAGCGAGATGCTCCGAAGGACACGCCTCGGCTACCACCGTGCCGTCGCGGCGCTCGCCGGTGCGGGAAACGATGTCATCATGGACTACCCCCTGAGTGAACGATGGCGCGTCGGCGACCTGCTCGACACCCTCACGGGATACGACGTCACGCTGGTCGAGGTCCGCTGCGCCCAGGAGGAGCTCGACCGGCGTGAACGCGTTCGCGGAGACCGGCCAGTCGGTCTTGCCCGTTCCCAGACCCAGGTGTACGCACACGGCGAATCCGACATCGTCGTAGACACCACGAACACGGACGCCAACGAGTGCGCCACAGCGATCGTCATCGCACTTCCGGAGGTCTCGTCCCCGAAAGCGTTCGATCGGCTCCGTCACCGTCGCGATACGAAATAGCCGGCTGATTCGATGCCGTGTCATCCTCATCTGCCGCCGTGCGAGTGTGTCAGTGCGCGGTTGAGGGGTCATCGTCAAGTGGTGCCGATGCTGCGGGGCGGGCCGAGCAGGTGATCGATGGCGGTGTTGAACTCGTTGAAAGTGCGGATCCGGTTGGCCTGGTTCGCATAGCGGCGAAACGCTTGACTGAAGTGCTCGCCTGCGTGGTTGACCTCGTCGGTGGCTTCGAGTGTCTTGATGGTGAGGTAGCTGGCAGCGCCGGCACCAAGATCGTGGACCACGGCTAGGTCGACGAAGATGTCGCCGGGCTGCAGCATCTCGGTCAGGTCAGGACGGTGCGCCTGATCCAGCGTCGAGGCCAGCAAGTTGGCCCGGCCTGGATCGTGGAGGGCGAACAGCGTGATCTCCGAGGTAGCGTCGCCGGCGACGGCCAGGGCAAGGTCGGTGAGGTGGCGGAAGCTTGCCACGTCGAACAGACCGGCGAAGCTGGCGTGTTCTCGTTGCCATGGGTCCGGAATCGGCCGTAGTGGCACGCAGGCACGAGCCGGGACAAACCCGATGTCCGCGCTGAGCCACTCGGGCTGCTCGACGTCGACCTCGTACTCCCAGCGGACCAGCCGCACCGCCTCACGGTTCATGCCCCGCAGCTGAGCTACCTCGTCGCGGTAGTAGGCGGGAGTGGCGAACCTACTCCGGCCCGCGGTCAGCTCCCAGGCCAGCGCCCGCCACACCGCCAGGGCCTCACCATCACCGTTGTTGATCGCGTATCGACACCACGGATTCAGGTCCGCATCGTCGGAATACTCCTGCTCCCACAGCCCCGGCCACAGCGGGCCAGGCATATCCGCCTCGTCGGCACGGGCCACATAGCAGTGCAGCCCATCGCGGCTCTCATGTGCGAATCTCAGGAACGGCTCCGGATCTGCCACCACATCAGGATGCCAGACAGCCAGCCGTCGTTACCGGACCAGCCCGGCGCCTAGCGTGGGCGACAACGTCATCTGCCGCGATGAGCGTCCTCTCCGGGCGACGCGGGAGGTCGGGATCTGTGCCGGCAAGCCCTCGTTACAGGTCGAACGTGACCACGAGAGCCGAGAGCGTAGGCGCGACCTCCCGCCATGAACACAGCCTCGGGTCGGTCCAGAAGTCACTCGCGACAACGCGGGGGTCGGTGGGATCTGTCCGGTAGTCGAGCGCGATCGCCACGTCGTCGCCTGGCCGCTCGTTCACCGCGACAAGGAACGCCTTGTCGATGTCCAGCCATGACAGGTCGACCGGCTCGGTCCACGCGGTTCCTCGCGCCAGTCTGAAGAGCTGAGCCGATGCGTCGTCCGCGGTGAGCAAGTCCAGTGAGCGCGACTCTCTCACCACCGCCTCGACGCTGGTCAGGAAGTGCAGGGGGCCTTTGAACCACGGCATCGTGTGGGCAAGGGCCGATTCGCCGGGATGCCGCCATCTACCTTCCATCAGGAGGGAAAACAACAGCGGCGGAACGGCAAGGCCACGGATCCAGATGGGCACCTGGCTATCCTGCCCAGCCCAAGTCCCCCTCAATGAGGCCGCGTCCCCATCTACCGCGAACGCTCGCTACGTAGCATCACGTACAGCTCGTGTGGCTGGGCACATCGTCGTGCCGATGAGCGGATTGTCTTCGGCTACAGGTGTCCGGTGTCGTTGAAGCTGACCAGGGTCGGCGGTCGATCGGAGTCCCACTGCACGATGGTGATCGCGCAGTTGGCCTGATTGAGTCCGATCCACCGCCACACCGGGGCGTCAAGCACGTGGCGGACGAACCAGCCGATCACAAAGTTGTGCGTGATCAGCAGTTCCTGCCGGTCCTCCTCGCCGGTGACACCGAAGTGCTCAACAGCGGCCCGCAGGGCAACGGCGTCCTCGTCGCGCTCGTCGTCGGGCACGCCGTCAAGCCATGCATGCCACCGTCCCGGGTATCGGCCACGTTCGGCGGCAGAGGGCACCGGCGTGCAGTCTGCGACGAAATCGCAGTCGTGTCGTGGCACCTGTGGGAGATAGCGCGCGACGATGTCGGCGGTTTGAGCCGCCCGCGCCAGTGGGCTGTGGTGGACGGCCGAGAATGGCACCGTGCGGAGCCGTCGGCCGAGCCGGTCGGCCTGGTCGCGGCCGAGCTGCGACAGACCTTCGTCCGGAGCGTGGTCGGAGGCAGAACCCTGTTGGCCGTGGCGGACGAGGTACAGCTGCGTACGAGCCATCGTGGGCTGCCCTCCGAGTCCCTGTGCGACGAGTCCCTGTGCGACGAGCAGCACGATAGATCACGAAGGCACGCGACCGGGCCGAGAACACGGCCAGGTGCACTCTTCTACCTCGGTGCGCGGTGACTCCTTCGCCGGGCAGGTGGGGACGGACGCGTGGGCACAGAGATCCCCCAGCGGCAGCGCCCGGGCTCCGGCTAGCGAAGTGTGCGTAGGACCATCTCGACCAGGGCGTCGACGTCGGCGGCGACCATCGGCTCGCCGGTCATGCCCATCCGGTGGAGCAGAGTTCCGACAACGACATCGATGAGGAAGAGGACGCGGCTCTCCGGTTCGCCAAGCGCCTCCTGAAGCGCGAGCTGGTAAGGGTCCTGCAACTGTGCGGAAAGGATCTGGCGTAGGGCGGGATCGTTGACAGCATCGGTGAACACGCCGGCGAATGCCGCGCCGATCCCGGGTTCGCCGATCTTCGCCGCGATCCAGCGGATAGCTGTCGACATGATCTCCTCCCGGCTGGCGCCGGTCAGCGGCGCCGGGCCGAACGCGTCGACGAGGCAGGCGGTGATCAGCGCGCCCTTGGACGGCCAGCGACGGTAGATCGTGGTCTTCGCGACGCCTGCCGCGGCGGCGATGCGATCGACGGTGGCATGTGCGTAGCCGAGTTCGTGGACCGTGCCGAGCACTGCCGCAAAGACCGTGGAGTCCACGCCGACGCGAGGGCGGCCGGGCGGTCTGCTGGTTTGGGTTGCTCGGTCCATGGTCACACGATAGCCAGTTATGCTACTTCTAGTATCGATACCATGGGTAGCGTAATCCTGCATCGAGGAGGAGCCATGAGCGACACCGTCGGAACGCAGCGACCACCGCTGAAGGTTCGGCTGCTGCACGCCCTGCGGAAGGATCCGGACTGGTTGACGATGACCGCGGAGGAGTTGGACGCGTTCCGCGAGGCGGAGAACGGCAGGCGGGCCTCCAGCCTGGCGCGGGTGATCACCGGATTCCCGTACCGTCGGGCCACGATCGGCTGGCAGCAGCTGACCCTGCCTGACCGCGCGCTCCAGGTCCGGGTGTACCGGCCGTCGCCCGGACGCGGCGGCTCGGTCGACCTCCCGCTCGTACTTCACGTCCACGGCGGCGGCTTCGTGGGTACAGCGGTGCAGAGCGACTGGGTCAACAGTCACCTCGCCGGTCGGCTGCCCGCAGTGGTCGTGTCAGTCGAGCATCGCCTTCTCGCGCCGGGAATCTCGCTGTCTGCGGCTGCCGATGATGGCTGGGACGCGTTACGCCACGTCGTGCAGCACGCCGATCGGTGGGGAATCGACCCGACACGGGTTGCTGTATTCGGAGAAAGTGCCGGTGCGGTAGTGGCGGCCCTGGCCGCGATCAGCGCCAGGGAGTTCGGTCTGATGTTGCGGGCACAGGTGCTGGTCAATCCCTGCGTCGATCTGACCTCGACGGCGTTCGACTACGCCTCGATGAGCGAACACGCCACCAGCCCGACCCTCACCGCAACACAGCTGGAACTGTTCCGCCGGCTGGCCGTTCCGGAAGGAACGGATCCTCGCACGGTGTCACCGTTGTATGCCGATGACCTGAGCGGGCTGGCCCCGGCGCTGGTGGTGGTGCCGACACTCGACCCGTTAGCCGATCACGGACGCACGTACGTGCAACGGCTACGCGAGGCCGGAACTCCCGCGCAGCTCGCCGAGCATCCCGGAGCCATACACGCGTTCCTCAGCACGCCGGGCCTGGTACCGCAGGCCAAGCCAGCACGAACGGAAATCACCGAGTTCCTCCGGGCCGCCTCGACGGGTGACGGCCTGACTGCGACGAGACTCGCCCAAGCGGGAGAGTCATCGAGAACAGGACGTTCGGCAGCTCAGGCCTGGTGCGTCTGACCCGGGATCCCCGCGGTGAGACGCACCAGATCCCAGGACCACGGGTTCCAGGCCGGGCTTCGATCGCTCTGCGGCGCCTCCCGCGTCAGCCGGCACAGGATGCACTTCGGTGTAGCTGTACGTGTGAGCGGGGTCCCACCCCCTTGAGGCGCTCCGGTTGACTGAGTCGCCACTCAGTCAAGCCGCCAGATCACCGCGTCGCCATCTTCGGCGGATGCGGCGAAGAAGCTTCGAACGTTCGGCAGGTGATGGGCCACCCACGCCAGTTCGCCGGGTGTTTCCCATTCTGCCGGGGTAGATCTCGGCCCGGTTCAACTCCTGGGGGTCGGCGCGGCGGATGAGGTCGTCTTCGGTGAGCACGGCCAGTTGCGAGGCCGCAGCCGCTACCTGGACCGGTGTCAGGCAGGAGGGCGGTCCGTGGCCCCAGTCGCCTTTGGCGGGTGCCTCGGCGACTACGGTGGCGCTTTCCAGACAAAGCGGATGTCCGGCGCCTTCTCCTCGTTGCCGGACCCGTCGGTCGCTTCAGCCGCGCCGAAGCCATGGCGCAGGTAGAACCCCTGCGCTCTGGTGTTGGTCGCGAACGTCCACAGCTGAAGTCCCACCGGCCGGCGGGACTTCGCGAACTCGACGAGGTGGGATCCCAACCCCCTGCCCGTGAAGGCCGGGTCGACATAGAGCTGGTCGACCCAGTCATCGTCCAGAACCAGCACCGCCAGTGGCCGGCCGCCAGCGTCCTCGATCAGCCATACCTCTCGCTCGGGAATGACGACGGCGCGGATCCACTCTCGAACCTCGTGATCCGGGTGGACCCAGCAGGGATGGCGCCGGCTGCTGCCCGACGCGACCGGATCAGAAGGTCGGCCACCGCTCGGGCGTCCTCCGGGCCAGCGCGTCGAGGCGCTGCTGAATCCACATGTCCGGTGAACGAGAGGCCCACGGACCAGATCATCCGCATCACGGGGACGGCGGGCAAATAGTTGATCTCAGCCAGAAACGCCGGCTCGTAGCAGGTCAGCAGATCTCCCGCTCCGGCGGGGAACCGCTACGTCGTCACCGGTGCCGTCCGCCGGCGTGAGACAGCGGGCAAGACAACGAACCCGGGTTGCGGTAAGCCGAGGGGCGGTGGCTGCGGGGATGTGGTGTCGTCACCGTAGCCGGAAGACGGGGCCGCGAGGGGTGAAGGGCAGTCGCGCGGTTTCCGGGACGAGGAAGGCGTGTTCCCGGCGGATGCGCACGACGTCGCAGTGTCCGTCGGTGATGAGCAGGACCGGGGCGCCGGTTGGGAAGTCGGGAGCGTTCTCCAGCAGGTGGATGCCGGGCTGGAGCACCGTGCCGCCGCGCCCACGGACCCGCACCCGGCCGGCGATCTGTTCGACGGGCAGGTATCCGGCGTCGTAGGGGTGGGCGTCGCAGAAGACCACTCGGGCGGCGGGTACGTCGCGGGCGGCGGCGTACGAGGCGATGGCGCCGAGCGCCTTGCCGAGCAGTTCGTGGTTCATGGACCCGGACGTGTCCAGCACCACCCCGAAGGTGCATCGGGATATCGACTCCTCAGGCCACCGCCAGCCCGGTCGGGGATGTTCGGTGTGCTGGCCTGCCGCCGTGACGGACGGGCGTAGGAGCGGACCCGCCGCGGAGACGGTACGTACTCGTCGAACCAGCGGGCCAGCCGGACGTCCCAGGGCAGCGGCGGCTGCTCCAGGACCCGGATCTCGGCGACGAGTCCGGCCGGCAGGTGACCCCGCCCCTCCCGCTGGTGGTAGGCGTATCCGGCCAGCAGCGCCCGCCGGTAGAAGTCGTCCAGGTCGACTCCCCGTGCGTGGGCGCCGTCGCGTGGCAGGGGTTCGCCGAGTACGTCGCCGAGGCCGGTGCCGCGCAGCGTGGCCAGTCTCCGGTGCCGCCGGAGATCCTTGGCGATGCGGTCGTAGACCGCCTCGGCGGACAGCCCGGCAAGCTGCGGATCGTAGAGCAGGCCGTCGGGTGGTTCACCGACGCCCATCTCGATCAACCAGCCGTTGATGACGTAGTCGGCCGCGATGTTCCACAGGTACGGATCGCGCCCACCGACCCGGTCGCCGTGGCGCAGCGCGGCGTGCAGCATCTCGTGCGCCAACACGAACCGCCACTGGATGCCGGACAGTTCCCGCAGCGGGTTGAGGTAGATCTCCCCGGCGGCTGCGGAAACGGCGGCGATGGCGATGTTCCAGCGTCGCGCCAGTTCGGCGTCGGCCACCAGGGTGAAGCGGGCGGCCACGGCGCCGAGCAGCGGGTAGGACGACAGGAACCAACCCATCGCCAGACGCCACGGTTGCCGGCGGCTGTCCCGGTCGGTCAACGAGCTGCGCGCCCCGCCCGCCACGTCGACCGCCGCCGTCGCCGCCGCGGACAGCCCCACCGCGAACTGGGCCGACCAGTCCGGCAGAGCCGCATCGGTCGACTCTGCGGCACGCGCTGGTGGGGCCAGGTCCGGTCCGTGTCCGCCGGTGCCACAGCCCGCGTACTCGGCCGGCACGCCGGCCTGCCGCCACTGCCGCAGCAGTACCGACTCCTCCGCGGTGGGCAACTCGGCCGGCAGCAGCGCCGGCTCGGTGCCGAGCTTGACGGCCCGTTGGAACCGTGCCACCGCGACGCAGGCCACATCCCCGTACGCGGGATCTGCGGCAGGTCGGTCCGGAGCGAGATGCCCGAATCCGAGGTGCAGCAGGCAGTGCGCCAGCACCCACGACCACTGGTCCTCGGTGAGCCGGTGTGCCCTGCTGGCCCGGATCGTGCCGTGCGCGTTGACCACGGCGATCGCCCCCGCCGCCACCAGCTGCCGGTCCTCGGCCAGCACCGCCCGCGCACCGGCCCGCTGCCAGGGCCCGATGCGGACGCTCAGGAGCGGGGCGAACATCGGGTGGCCGGTCAGCTTGCGCCAGGCGGCCTCGAACGCGGCCACGTTCGGATCGACTTGCGCCCGTACCTTCTTTCCCATCGGCGTGTCCTCACGCGCGGGCGGCGACCAGCCGGGGCAGGTCCCGGCTCACCTCGACCAGAAACCATGCCGGCAGCACCGGCGCGCCGTCCGCGTCGGTGGAAATGACCATCTGCGCGCACTCCAGCGACGTCTCCGCCAGCTCGACCAGCAGCCCCTTGGCCCGGTGTGCGAACTGCCGTAGCGCCGGCGACGCGTGTTCCTTGTTCGCCGGCAGGTCCTTGACCAGCCTGGCCCGGAGTGCCTCGGCGAGGAAATACAGCAAATCCCGGTCGGCCGCGGCCGTGGGCCAGCCCGCGTCTCCGCGGACGATGGCGTCGAGTCCGTACCGGTTCCGCACGATCTTCACGTAGCCGCAGAACCCGGAGGCGTGGGTGGGGCTCAACGTGCCGGCGGCCAGTAGCCGCAGCGTGGCCTCGTCGATGTCATCGCCGTAGGACCGCAACGCGTCGGAGAGCATGTGCCAACTCCGCGGGTGGAGAAGACCTCCTCCACCTTGGGCGGGTTCACCCACAGCTGGTCCGGACGTTCCGACAGGTAGTCGGTCACCCAGGGGTGGATCCCGGCGCCCTGTGCCCACGCCAACCAGTCGTCGACGCTGGCGCGCAGGTGCAGGTGGACCAGCCGGTTGACCAACGCGGAGGCCATCGGCCGGGCCAGCGCGTTGTCCGTGGCCCGGTTGCCCGCGCCGATCACGATCGACCCTGCGGGCAACTCGTACGCCCCGATACGACGGTCCAGGATCAGCGAGTAGAAGGCCTTCTGCACCTCCGGCGTCGACGCGTTCAACTCGTCGAGGAACAGGCAGTACGGCTCATCGCGGGCGATCGACTCCGGCGGCGCGAACCGGCTGCGGCCGTCCCGCAGTTCCGGCACCCCGATCAGGTCCTCCGCGGCGAGTTGCGTACCCACCAGAGTCACGCAGTCCAGTCCGAGCGATGCGGCGAACGCACGCACCAGCGAGCTCTTGCCGATGCCCGGGGCGCCCCACACGAACACCGGCCGGACCACCGCCACGTGCAGCAGCAGGTCCGGCAACTGGGCCGGCGTCACCGAGGTCGCGGAATGCACCCGCCCATCCTGCCCAACCACCATGGCGACCCGCATTCCATATACCGATCGGGATGCCCGTCACGCCCCCGTCCTCGACGGATCCGCGGCCCGGTCCAAGCGCTCGCCCGAGGACGGGCGCCGCGTGAGAGCTACCGCAGGGCGCGGAGTTGGTCGGTGTGCGCGGGCAGGTGCACCCGCTGGTGGATGTCCACCACCCGGCCCCACGGGACGGGCTCGTCGATGACGATGCGGTCCCCGTCCCGGATGCGTCTCCACCGGCGTGTCCGCGCGGTCAGCGTCCAGCCGGTCCAGCAGGGTGCACAGCCGCTGGCTGGTGGCCCGCAGCCGCGTCGCCAGGCCGTCCAGGCCGCCGCACTCGGCGACCAGCGCGTCCAGTTGCGGCCGGTGGATGGCGTTGTGGTTGTAGTACGCGAACGGCGCACCGGACAGCACCGCCTCGGTGGCCTCGGCCAGCAGCTCGTCGTTGCTGGCCAGGTGGGCCACCACCTGCTCCGCGGTCCATTCGCCGGCCGAGGGTTCGCCGAACCCGCCCGCGTCGACCTCGGTCAGCACCACCTCGTAGGCGCGCCGGAGGCCCGCTGTCTCCATGCGCCGAGTCTAGGATCGCCACCCCTCGTCGATCATGGAAACGTCGCGGCCCAGGGTGCCAACACGTGCGCCGTGCCGCGACGGTGTCGCGGGGTCAGGCGGCGCGGCGGCGGCCCCGGCGGGCGCGCAGGTAGTCGGCCACCACGTACCGGCCGAGGTCCGCGGGGTCCGGGGAGAGCACCCGGCCACCGCTGCGCCGGGCCACCGCGTCCACGAACCGGCGCAGCCCCGGGTCCTCCCCCAGCATGAACAGGTTGAGGGTGGCGCCGTACCGGGTCAGCTGGTCCACCTCCGCCACGGTGGCCTCGATGGTCTCCCGCAGCGGCGGCCAGTGGAACACCCCTTCCCCGTCCTGCGGATCCAGGTGCGCGGTGGGCTCGCCGTCGGTCACCACCAGCACCACCGGTTCGGATCCGGAGTGCCGGCGCAGGTGCCGGCCGGCCAGCCGCAGCGCATGCTGGAGGTTGGTGCCCTGCACCAGATCCGGCTCGACCGTGGCCAGTTCCCGCTCGGTCAGCGGCATGGCCGTCGGCCCGAACCCGATGATCTGCAACGCGTCCTGCGGGAACCGGGTGGCCACCAGGTGGGAGAGCGCCAGCGCGGTCTGCTTCATCGGCCCCCACCGCCCCTCGGAGATCATCGAGAACGACAGGTCGACGCAGAGCGCCACCGCGGCCGAGGCGCGGGCCTCGGTCTCCACCACCTCGAAGTCCTCGACGTCCAGTTGGACCGGCACCCCCGGCCCGCGCCGCCGGACCGCCCGGCCGATGGTGCGCACGACGTCCAGCGGCTGCTCGTCGCCGTACTCCCAGGCCCGGGACGCCCCGGTGATCTCCCCGGCGGCGCCCGCCGAGCGCAGGTCGTGCTGGCCGCGCCGGCCCGCGGACAGTTCGGCGAAGACGGTCCGCAACGCGGTGCCGCCGAGCCGGCGCAGCGCCTTGGGGCTCAGCGTCAACCCGTCGCCGGTCCGGCTCACCCAGCCCTGCCGGCGCAGTTCCCGCTCCAGGTCCCGGAGCCGGCGTACGTCGTCAGCGGCGCCCCGGCCGAGGTTGCGCGCCACCGACTCCACGTCGATGTCGTCCAGGGTGGCGCCCG
This sequence comes from Plantactinospora sp. KBS50, assembly GCF_002285795.1. Classification (GTDB taxonomy): domain Bacteria; phylum Actinomycetota; class Actinomycetes; order Mycobacteriales; family Micromonosporaceae; genus KBS50. The sequence continues at coordinate 1,232,083 of NZ_CP022961.1, read as the reverse complement.
GATGCTCCTGCCCCAACTGGTCGAGCAGGTCGTCCAGCTCGGCGATCTCGCCGAGCGCCCCGGTGGCCTCGCCGTAGCCGAGCGGCTGGTCGCCGCGGACCCGTTCCCGCCGGTCCCAGCCGAGGTCGGGGCGCAGCGCCCGCAGGTTGGCATCCAGCGCGGCCATCTCGCTGGCCAGCCCGCCGCCCAGGGACTGCGCCATCAGCCCGGCCAGTTCCTCGCGCTGCTGCGGCGACAGCGAACGCATCAGCCGCTCCCCCGCGGCGGCCCGGCGGGCGAGCGCGTCGACCAGTTCGTCCACCGACTGCGGCCGTTCCGGGAAGAACTCGCCGTGCCGCCGCATGAACTCGGCGAACGCGTCGGTGGTGTCCTCCCCGCGGCCGTGCCGTTCCAGCAGGTCGTTGAGGTCGTGCATCAGCTCCGCGAGCCGCCGCTGGGCGGCCGGGTCGGTAGCCGAGGAGCGCAGCGCGTCGCGCAGCCCGGCGAACCGCTGCTCCAGCACGTCGTTGCGCAGCCCGTCCAGAATCTGCTGGTACGTCCGCCGCGCCTCGTCGCTGACCCAGTCGTAGTCCGCCAGTTCCTGCACGGCCCGCGCCGTGGACCGGGGCAGGCTGTCCAGCACGGCCTCGTTGAACCGGGCCGTCTCGTCGTCGCGGTCGCGCAACGCGTCCCGCTCGGCCGCGAGCGCCTGGTCCAGCAGGGCCTGGGAGCGGGTGACCGCGCCGTCCAGGTTGCCCCGGCGCATCGCCTCGCGGCGCAGCCGCCGGGCCCGGGCCGCCAGGTCGTCGAGGCCGGCGCCGCCGCGGGGGCCGTGCCGCAGCAGGTTGCGCAGCGCGTCCCGCAGGCTGCCGCCGGCCAGCACCTCGGCGCCGACCGCGTCGACCGCGGCCCGCACGTCGTACGGCGGGGCCAGTGGGTCCGGGCCGCCGCGCCAGGCGCCGTACCGGAATCGGTTGCCGCCCGCCATGATCAGCCTCGGCCCCCGCCGGTGCGTCCGCCGGTGTCCCGGCCGCCGTACCGGGTGCGCCCGTCGTCGGTGACCTCCTTGCCCAGCCGGCGGGTCAGGTGCAGTCCTTCCAGCACGAACTCGATGCCGGCCGCGGCCTCGCCGGGGGTGGGCGCGTCGCCCAGGCCCAGCCGGTCCAGCGCCTTGGCCAGTCCGGGCACGGTGCCGACCTGGCGCAGCAGTTCCGCCGAGTCGACCAGTTCGCCGGTCTCCACCACGTCGCCCTCGGCGACCAGCCCGGTGAAGCCGGACAGGTCCAGCCCGGCCAGCCGGGTCCGGAAGGTGTCGGCGGTCGCCGTGCGCAGCAGGTGGGCCAGGATTTCGATCTCCCGGCCCTCCTCGTTCGCCTCGAACTCCACCTTGCCGCGCAGGGTGCTGGTCACCGACACCGCGTCGCCGACCCGGGCCACCGCGGGAAGGTCCTGCCGGGGCTGGCTGGACGTGCCGGCCAGCAGACCCTCCCGGCGTAGCGCGGCGGCCGCGACGGTCTCGGCCGCGGCGATCGCGAACCGGGCCGACACGCCGGACCTGGCGTCCACCGAGGGCGATTCGCGGACCGCGCGGGCGAACCGGGCCAGCACCTCCAGCACGTGCTCCGGCACCGTGGCGACCAGGTCGGCCTCCTGCCGGATCAGCTCGACCTCCAGTTCCAGGTCGAGCGGGTAGTGGGTACGGATCTCGGCGCCGAACCGGTCCTTGAGCGGGCTGATGATCCGGCCCCGGTTGGTGTAGTCCTCCGGGTTGGCGCTGGCCACCAGCAGCAGGTCCAGCGGCAGCCGGAGCTGGTAGCCGCGGACCTGGATGTCCCGTTCCTCCAGCACGTTCAGCAGCGCCACCTGGATCCGTTCGGCCAGGTCGGGCAGTTCGTTGACGGCGAAGATGCCCCGGTTGGTCCGGGGCACCAGCCCGAAGTGGATCGTCTCCGGATCGCCGAGGGTGCGGCCCTGGGCGATCCGGATCGGGTCGACGTCGCCGATCAGGTCGCCGACGCTGGTGTCCGGGGTGGCCAGCTTCTCGCCGTACCGCATGGACCGGTGCAGCCAGGAGATCGGCTGGTCGTCGCCGGCCTGCGCCACGGCGGCGATCGCCGCCGGGGTGACCGGGTGCAGCGGGTGCTCGTTCAGCGGCGAGTCCGGCAGCACCGGCGTCCACTCGTCCAGCAGTTGGCCCAGCGAGCGGATCAGCCGGGTCTTGCCCTGGCCGCGCTCGCCGAGCAGCACCATGTCGTGCCCGGCCAGCAGCGCCCGTTCCACCTCCGGCAGTACGGTGTCCTCGTAGCCGACGATGCCCGGGAAGCGCTCGGCGCCGGAGCGCATCCGCGCCAGCAGGTTGTCCCGTAGCTCCTGCTTGACGGTCTTGTAGCGGTGTCCGGCGGCGCGTAGCCCGCCGAGGGTGGCCGGCAGGTCGACCGGCGGCGCGTGGAAGGTCTCCGTCACCCCACCGACGCTATCTCGGCGACACTTCGAGTGCGTTGCGTCCAGCGCGAACAGGGGTGTCAACCAGGAGGCATCCAGTTACGGAGAGTGACGAAGGCTTTCGCCGGGGGCGGCCCGGGGCGGCTCAGCGGTGCTCCCGCACGTACCGGCCGGGGTCCTTGTCGGTGAACCGCAGCCCGCGTCCGCGCGGATGCTCGCCGTAGAACCGCAGCCAGCGCGCGCCCAGCTCGGCCCGCAGCTCGGTGCTGGCGTGCCGGCGGAAGTCGGCCAGCGCCTCGTCCTCCTCCTCGGCCAGGTGTTCGCTGTTCTCGCTGCGCGCCGTGCCCACCGCCTGCCACCACGCGTCCGAGCCGACCGGGTGCTTCTTCGCCTCCTCGATCGCGTCCCGGATCTTGTTGTGGTCCCGGATGGCGTCGTCGGTCTCGTCCTCGCCGTCGTCGCCGTGCTTGACCAGGTGCGGGTAGAGGATCGCCTCCTCGGCCTCGGCGTGGATGTCCAGGTGCAGCGCCAGGTCGTCCCAGACTGCCGCCAGGTCGGCGTTGTCGCGGGCGTCGTCGAGGCGGGCGAACCCGACCCGGAAGGCGTGGTGGTCGTCCAGGATCAGCGCCGTGATGTCGTCCATGCTGCGGTCTCCTTCGTAGGGTGGCGGCTTCGTACGGGTACGGATCTCTGCGGGTACGGATCCGTTCCGTTGCGGATCCGCACCGTTGCGGTCAGGAACGGCGGGCGCGGAGCAGCCGCGGCAGCACGGCCGGGCCGGTGATCGGGCTGAACTCGCGGGCGGCGCGGGCTAGCGCGGCGTACTCGTCGTCGGCGAGCCGGATGTCGGCCGCGGCGGCGTTGCGTTCCAACTGTTCCACGCTGGACGCGCCGGGGATGGCCACCACCGCCGGGCTGCGCACCAGGTAGGCCAGCGCGATCTGGCTCTCGGTGGCGTCGTGCGCGTCGGCCACCTCGCGCAGCGCGGCCAGCAGGCCGGCGCCGCGTTCGAGGTTCTCCGGCAGGAACAGCGGGTTGGCCCGCCGGACCGCCCCGGCGGGCCGGTGGTTCGCGTCGTACCGGCCGGAGACGAACCCCTGCGCCAGCGGGCTGTACGCGATGACCAGCCGGCCGCTGCGCTCGGCGTACGGCACCAGGTCCCGTTCGGGTTCCCGTTGGGCGATGCTGTACCGCACCTGGTTGGACAGCACCCGCCGACCCAGGTGCGCCTCGGCGGTCCGCCACCGCTTCAGGGCGTAGTTGCTCACCCCGACCTCGCCGATCAGGCCGTCGTCCTGCAATCCGCGCATCCCGCGCATCGTGCTGCCGTCCCGGATCACCGGGTTCGGCTGGTGCACCTGGTACAGGTCGATGGAGCGCACCCCGAGCCGGCGGGCCGAGGCCGCCGCCCGCCGGCGTACCACCGGCGCCACCGGGAACAGCGGGAAGATCTTGCTCGCCAGGAAGACCTTCTCCCGGTCGTCGCCGAGCGCCGCGCCGAGGATCCGCTCGCTGGCCCCGAGCGCGTACATCTCGGCCGTGTCGAACAGGGTGACCCCCATCTCCAGCGCCCGGCGGACGATCTGCTCGGCGCGCTGCCGGTAGCCGGCGCCGTAGCCCCACTCGCGGGACCCGAACTGCCAGGTGCCGAGGCCGATCACGGAAATCGGTCTGGCGGTCTCCAACGGGACGTAACGCATGGGCCGACGCTACTCCGGTGGAAAGATCCCGTGTTGTCGCTTCCGGCGCGGCCACCTGCGGGGTCGCGGCCGATCCGCGCACCTGGCGTGATCGGGGTACGGCGGGGTATGCATGACGCATGGGGGCGAGCTTCCGGCTGGGCCGGGTCGCCGGCGTACCCGTCGGCGTCAACTGGAGCGTGGTGGTCATCTTCGGCCTGCTCGTCTGGGGGCTGTCGGCGGACCAGTTCCCGCGGGCGTACCCGGGCCACCCGGGCTGGGCGTACGCGCTGGCCGGGATCGCGGCGGCCGTGGTGTTCTTCCTGGGGCTGCTGGCGCACGAGGTGTCGCACGCCGTGGTCGCCCGGCGCAACGGCCTGGAGGTGCAGGGCATCACGCTGTGGCTGTTCGGCGGCGTCGCGCAGCTGCGCGGTGAGGCCCGTACGCCGGGCGCCGAGCTGCGGATCGCCGGGGTGGGACCGCTGGTCAGCTTCATCCTCGGGGCGATCTTCGGCGCCGTCGCGGCCGGAATCGCGGCCACCGGCCCCCGCGGGCTGGTCTTCGGGGCGTTCGCGTGGCTGGCCGGGATCAACCTGGTGCTGGCGATCTTCAACGTGCTTCCGGCCGCGCCGCTGGACGGTGGGCGGCTGCTGCGGGCCGCGCTGTGGCGCTGGCGCGGCGACCGGACCTGGGCGGCGATCGCCGCGGCCCGCGCCGGGCGGGTGCTCGGGGCGGCGCTGATCGCGCTGGGGCTGTGGCAGTTCCTCACCGGGTTCGCGGTGGGGGCGCTCTGGCTGGCGCTGATCGGCTGGTTCCTGGTCGGCGCCGCGATGGCCGAGGAGCGGCAGGCCCGGGTCGGGGTGGCGCTCAGCGGGGTACGGGTGGGCGAGGTGATGACCGCGCAACCGCAGGCGGTCACCCCGGAGGTGAGCGTCGCCGACTTCGTCGACCACTACCTGTGGGCGTACCGGCACTCGGCCCTGCCGCTGGTGGTCGACGGCCGCCCGGTGGGCCTGGTGACCCTCGACCGGGTCCGCGGCGTGCCGGCCGACCAACGGGCCGGTACGAACCTCGGCGCGGTCTCCTGCCCGCCCGACCAGCTCGTGCTGGCCCGTCCCGACGAGCCGCTGCTGGAGCTGCTGCCCCGGCTCAGCGCCTGCGCCGACGGGCGCGCCCTGGTGGTCGAGGGCGACCAACTGGTCGGCATCGTCTCGCCCAGCGACATCAGCCGGGCCGTGCAGCGCAACGCCATGCGGGAGGGCACCGGCGGCCAGCGACGATGAGCCGGCGGGTACCGGTCGGCCCCACGCCGACCGGTACCCGCCGGCCCGCCGGAAGGGTCAGGTCGCCACCCGACCCGTCCGGCCGTCCCGACCCCGTCAGGCCGCCCGGCGCAGCCGGCCGAGCATGCCGTTCAGATCCAGGGTGAACATGTCGTGCCGGAACACGTGGCCGCCCGGCCGCTCGTGCCACTCGTGCGGGATCCCGGCCCCGGCCAGGGCACCGCGGAACTCCCGCTGGCCGGCCAGCACCTGCGTCTCGTTCACCGTGTCGAACCAGTTGACCGGGTCGGGCGAGGTGCCGGCGACCAGGAAGATCCGCTTGTTGAGGTAGCTCGGGATCCGCTCCATCGGGTTGTCGGCGGTCACCCGCGCCTCGTCCCACAGCGGTACGCCGTACACCGTGCCACCGCCCAGCTCGACGGCGGCCGAGCTGACGTTGGCCCAGTGGACGACCAGGCCGAAGTCCCGCCGCAGGCTCGCCGGCCCGGAGTGGGAGCTGACCGAGCAGAAGTGCCCGTAGTACTTCGCCGTGTACTTCAGCGCGCCGAAGCCGCCCATCGAGAATCCGGCCACGGCCCGGCCGTTGTACTCGGCGAAGGTGCGGAAGTTCGCGTCGATCCAGGGCAGCAACTGGGCCATGTGGAAGGTCTCCCAGTTGCGCGGCCCCACGAAGCTGTTCACCGGGTTGCAGTACCAGCCGGTCGCGGCGTCCGGCATCACCACGATCAACTGCCGCCCCGCGGTCAGGTTCACGATGTCCTCGTACATGTGGAACGTACGGAAGTCCTGGTTGCCGCCGTGCAGCAGGTACAGCACCGGGTACCGCTTGCCCGAGGTGTGGTAGCCGTCGGGCAGCAGCACGTTGACGCCCGGGTTCCAGCCGATCGCGCTGGTGGCGAAGCGGTAGTACTGGAGCCGGCCGGCGTTCTCGTTGCGGTCCACGATGGTCAGGCCGTAGCCGTTACCGGCGGCCTGCGCGGCGCCCGGCGCGACGAGGCCGCTGGTCAACGTGCCGGCGGCAACGGCCGCCGAGCCGATCAGCAGGCGGCGACGGTTGAGGGTGTGCGGACGGTCGTTCACGATCACTCCTTGTGGGATGGTCGTTTCAGTAGGTGATTTCGCCGGTGAGGCCGAAGTAGTCGTGCCATTTTTGGCTGGGTTGGAAGGTGGTTCCGGTGGAGAGGGCGGTGTAGACGTCGTTGGTGGTGCCTTGGGTGAAGACGATGAGGTCGTCTTTGCCGTCGCCGTTGACGTCGCCGAGGTAGGGGTGTTCGCCGGTGAGGCAGAAGTGGTCGTGCCATTTGATGGTGGTGCCGGTGAAGGTTGTTCCGGTGGAGGTGGCGGCGTAGACGTCGGCGTCGGGGTTGCAGGTGAAGGTGACGATGTCGGCTTTGCCGTCTCCGTTGATGTCGCCGACGCGGGGTTGTTCGCCGGTGAGGGAGAACAGGTCGTGCCATTTTTGGGCGGGTTGGAAGGTGGTGCCGGTGGAGAGGGCGACGTAGACGTCGGCGGTGGTGGTGGTGCCTTGGGTGAAGGTGATGATGTCGGCTTTGCCGTCTCCGTTGACGTCGGCGACGGCGGGGGTTTCTCCGGTGGGGGCGAACCAGTCGTGCCATTTTTGGGCGGGGGTGAAGGTGGTGCCGGTGGAGAGGGCGACGTAGACGTCGGCGAGGTTGTTGTGGGTGAAGGTGATGATGTCGTCTTTGCCGTCGCCGTTGACGTCGCCGACGGCGGGGATTTCGCCGGCGGGGGCGAACCAGTCGTGCCATTTGGCGCCGCAGCAGAAGGTGGTGCCGGTGGACAGCTCGACGTAGACGTCGGCGAGGGTGCCGCCGGTGAAGGTGATGATGTCGTCTTTGCCGTCGCCGTTGAAGTCTCCGGTGAGGGGGGTTTCGCCGGTGAGGCCGAAGTAGTCGCTCCACTTCACTGAGGTGCCGGCGAAGGCTGATCCGGTGGAGGTGGCGACGTAGACGTCGTTGCGGGTGCCGAGGGTGAAGGTGATGATGTCGTCTTTGCCGTCGCCGTTGAAGTCGGTCGACGACCCGGCCACCGGCTTGCTTCCGCCGGAGTTGACCAGCGAGATGTAGTAGTTCCAGTTCCAGTTCGGCCCCGGGTCCGTGTGGTCGTTGCCCGGCATCTCGTAGTGGCCCTTGATGTGCGCCCGGTCCCTGGGCAGCCCCCACCTGTCGCACAGGTACCGGGTCAACGCCGCCGACGAGCGGTACATGACGTCGGTGAACCAGGCCGGCTGGTCCACGTAGCCCTCGTGCTCGATCCCGACGGCGTACGAGTTCGCGTTGATGACGTGGTAGGCCGTGTCCTGTTCGCGGACCATCTGGGTGATGTCACCGTCGCTGGAGCGCACCACGTAGTGCGCGCTCACCCCCGCCGACGGATTCTGGAACCAGTTCACGGTGCCCGCGTACGAGCCCTGGGTGACGTGGATGACCACCGTGCTGATCGCGGCGCTGCGACCGGGCGAGTAGTTGTTGCCGTTGGCCGCCACCCAGTGCGCCCCGGGATACTCCGGCACCGCCGCGGCGGCCAGACCCGCCACCGGCTGCTCGGCGGTGCTCAGCCGACCGGCCACCTGGACGTCCGCGTACCGGCCGAGCTGCGGCCGGACCCTGCGGGCCGGCACCGGCACCGGTCCGCCGATGCCCTGGTTGAGCACCTGGTACACGTGGTCGGCGTAGAGCCGCGCGCCGGAGTCGCTTGTCGCGCCCGCGTACCGGGCCACCGCCGGATACCAGGCCGCGGGGTCGGCGCCGGTGATGCCGGCCTGCTTCGCGTAGCTGGCCAGCACCGCCGCCGCGCCACGGATGTTGGCCGCGACGTCGGTCTTCAGGGTGGGCACGCCGGTCCCGGTGAGGTCGGCGGCCAGCGGCAGGCTCCGGTTGTACGGGTTGTCGGCCAGGTGCATCACCCCGAAGCCGTTGTCCTGGCTGGGCAGACCCTGGTGGTCGGTCAACCGGCTCTCGCTGTAGCCGACCGCCACCAGCAGGTCCCGGGGTACGCCGAAGTCGCGCGCCGCCCGGGCGAACGGCCCGGCCAGGCCGGCGGTCGCGGAACCGGCGGCCCGGCCCGAGCCGGCGGTCGCGGAACCGGCGGCCCGGCCCGAGCCGGCGGTCTCCCCCGGCCGGCCCGAGCCGGCGGCGTCACCGGGCCGGTCGGCACCGGGCCGGTCGGCACCGGCGGCGGCCGGGGCGGCGCAGAGCAGGGCGCCGGCGAGCGCGGCACCGAGCAGGGCGCCGGTACGACGGGTCGTGCGCATCGATCCTCCTAAAGGGTCGTTTCGCCGGTGAGGCCGAAGTAGTCGTGCCATTTTTGGCTGGGTTGGAAGGTGGTGCCGGTGGAGAGGGCGGTGTAGACGTCGTTGGTGGTGCCTTGGGTGAAGACGATGAGGTCGTCTTTGCCGTCGCCGTTGACGTCGCCGAGGTAGGGGTGTTCGCCGGTGAGGCAGAAGTGGTCGTGCCATTTGATGGTGGTGCCGGTGAAGGTTGTTCCGGTGGAGGTGGCGGCGTAGACGTCGGCGTCGGGGTTGCAGGTGAAGGTGACGATGTCGGCTTTGCCGTCTCCGTTGATGTCGCCGACGCGGGGTTGTTCGCCGGTGAGGGAGAACAGGTCGTGCCATTTTTGGGCGGGTTGGAAGGTGGTGCCGGTGGAGAGGGCGACGTAGACGTCGGCGGTGGTGGTGGTGCCTTGGGTGAAGGTGATGATGTCGGCTTTGCCGTCTCCGTTGACGTCGGCGACGGCGGGGGTTTCGCCGGTGGGGGCGAACCAGTCGTGCCATTTTTGGGCGGGGGTGAAGGTGGTGCCGGTGGAGAGGGCGACGTAGACGTCGGCGAGGTTGTTGTGGGTGAAGGTGATGATGTCGTCTTTGCCGTCGCCGTTGACGTCGCCGACGGCGGGGATTTCGCCGGCGGGGGCGAACCAGTCGTGCCATTTGGCGCCGCAGCAGAAGGTGGTGCCGGTGGACAGTTCGACGTAGACGTCGCCGGCCGTGGCGGCGTTGGACGAGCCGGGCGTGCCGGAGCCGTGCGCGAACGTGACGATGTCGTCCTTGCCGTCGCCGTTGAAGTCACCGGTCAGCGCGGTCTCCCCGCCGACGGAGAAGAAGTCGCTCCACTTCACCGAGGTGCCGGCGAACGATGAACCGGTGGAGGTGGCCACGTACACGTCGGCCAGCGAGCCCTGGGTGAACGCGACGATGTCCGACCGGCCGTCCCCGTTGAAGTCGGTGGGTGACCCGGTGGCCGAGGCGGCGTACCGGGCCGCGCTGGCCAGCAGGGTCCGCGCGGTGCCGACGGCCTGGTCGTACCGGTCCGGGAAGCCGGACCCCTGGACGCACTGGGCGACCTGGCCGGCGCTGTAGCCCGGGTTGTTCCGGTCGCAGGTGATGGCCCGGGAGTAGAACTGGGTCGCCGCGTAGACCGGGTCCATGATCTGCGCCTGGGTGCCCCAGCCGTAGTCCCAGCGCTGCTGGAACACCCCGAGCGACGACTTGTCGCCGCAGGGCAGGTTGTTCATGTGGGACTCGACCCAGCCGGCCTCGAACCCGGCCAGCAACACCTTGTCGTTGACCACCAGGTTCTTCGCCACCCGGTGCACGATCAGCAGCACCGAGGGATCGGCCGTGGCCGGGATCGAGGTGCACGCGGCCTGGGCCGGGGCGGTGGCCACCACGGTGGTCATGCCGGCCGACACCAGTCCGAGGGCGCACAGCATCGCGATTCGTCGCATGCCTACTCCAGGGGGACGAATTACAAGAATGGGAATATTTCGATATAAAGTAGCCAAAGAAGCCACTCGATGTCAAGAAAAGTTTCGACCTAGCGGGCCACGATGGCGATATCGTCCAATTGGATCCAGATATCGCCGTGATCGGTCCATACGCCGCCGTACACGACGAGCGCCGTACGCGCTCCCGAGTTGAAGTCCACGACGAATCGCGTCCACGGACCCACCGCGGTGAAATGCGCCTCGCCGATGACGGCCCCGCCGGTGGTCCGGACCCCGAAGAAACCGTTGTCGCTGTTGGCGGACGTACGCAGGAAACCGGTCAACCGGTAGTTGGTGTCCGCGCTCACCGACACCGTCCGGTGCACGTCCTGCCAACCCTGGTTGTAACGGGCAAAGGCATTGCGGTCGCCGGAGTAACCCCAGTACGCGTTGTCGATCCCGCAGTGTCCGTTACACGCCCATCCCCCGCCGCCGGTCAGCAGTCCGCGTTCGAAACTGGGATCGGTCACCAGATTCGGCCGCACGATGGTGCCGGAGGAGTCGATCCGCACCTTCATCAGATAGACGTTGTACGGGTCCCACTGCGACATCGCGAAATAGATCGCCCCGCCGGTGCTCCACGGGTGCATGAACCCGCCGTACAGGCCCGGGTGGTCGGCCGAACTGGCGGCGATCTGCGGACTGCCCCACGGGCCCTGCGGGCTGGTGGCGGTGCGCAGCACGATGTCCTCGCCGCGCAGGTACATCATCAGCCACCGGCCGCTGAAGCTGTCGTACCGCACCGAGAGCTCGGAGACCGGCGCGCTGACGATCGCCGCTGCCGCCGCCTCGTTGTCGGTGATCCAGGAGGTGCCGTTCCAGTACTGGTAGGCGGACTTGGTCAGCACCTGTGCCTCGGGCACCCGGGCCAGGTACGCGCTGTTGTTGCGGCCGCTCGGGGTGGCGAAGACGTACACGTAGCCGCCGTGCCGGGCGAACGCCTGCTGCTGGAACCGGTCGGTCAACGACGGGTTGCTCCAGGTCGGCGTGCCGCTGGTGGTCCAGGTCACGCCGTTGTCGTCGGAGTACGCGAGCTGCGCGTAGTTGGTGTCCCAGTACCCGGGCGCGCCCCAGTGGCGGATCGACATGAACGAGACGTACTGCCGGCTGCCCACGGCGATGCCCGCGGTCGGGATCTTGGTGACCTCGCCGGTGCCGTCCGGCTGGTGCAGGCCGGGCAGGATCTCCCGGGCCCGGCCGTCGGCGCCGGTGACGGCGCTGTCGAAGCTCATGCCGTCGTCCGGGGTGGTGTCGGCCGAGCGCAGCAGCACGTTGCTCCGCCAGTTCGCGTCGCCGGCCCCGAGGCCGCCGCCGCCGGGGCCGACCCAGGCGTCCCCGAAGGTGTCGCCGAACAGGGTGAGCACCTGCCCGGCGTTGTTGTCCCACATGATGCCGAGGTCGGTGGCCTTGACGTTCCAGCGGCCGTAGGTGTCGTTGGGCGAGTCGGGGCCGGTGATCTTCTGGACCACGGTGGCCGGGGTGGGGGCGCTGGTCGCGGCGGCCGGGGTGGCGGCGACCAGAACGGTCGCGGCACCCACGGCGCCCGCGGCGAGCACGCCGGTGGCGCGGTTGAGTACATGCGTCATTGCGGGTACTCCTTCTGGGGCCGGCGCCCGCCGGTTCAGTCCGGCGGGCGTGGGGGTTGGGCGCCCAGATCGGGGACGGCCGCGCTACCTAGGTGTACCTCCAGGTCGTCCGCGGCGGGGGTACGCGGACGGCGTGCGGTCGGCCGATCGAGGTAGAACAGGGCGGTCGAGGCGATGTCGTCGCGCAGCGGCAGGTAGCGCCAGCCCGACCGCCAGCCCAGCGCCTGGATGTCCACCCGCAGCCCGGTGGCGAAGTGGATCGGGTCGGGCACGTGCCAGCGGTACATCCCGAACCGCTGCTGGCTCACGTACAGCCCGTCCGGCCGGATCACCTGCGGCATGCCGAGGTACGGGGTGGAGAACTCGGTGTATCCCCGGCCGGGGACGTCGAAGTTCCAGGCGCCGCCGAAGTAGTCCTCGGTGCCGGTGCCGCAGATGGTCGGGTACTCGTCATCGTCGTCGAGGTAGAACTTGATCTCGCCCTCGCCCCACCAGCCGTTGCTGTTGACCCCCCAGGCCAGGTACGTGCCGACGTAGTGGCCACTGCCCTGCACGCCCTCGACGATGGTGTGCGGGGTGAGGTGCTCCAGCGGGTTGCTGCGCCGCCACTGCGCGTGCAGGTAGCCCTGGCCGGTGTAGTCGTCGCCGATCTCGTAGGTGATCTGGTAGTAGACCCGGGCCGGTTGGCCGGAGAGGTTCTCCAGGGTCAGCCGGGCGCCGTCCTGGAACGGCATCGGCCAGTACGAGTTGAAGCCGCCGTGCGGGTTGGCGGCCACCATCTGCGAGTTGACCTGGGTGAAGACGCCCCAGCCGGAGCAGAAGAAGTCGCCGTAGGGCACCTCGACCGCGGGTTGCGCCGCGCCGTCCCAGTAGGCGCGCAGCAGCAGGGTCCGCCAGTTGTCGGTGTGCGTGGTGATCCAGATGTGGCTGATCCGGCCGGGGCCGTCGATGGTGGCCAGGTCGAAGGTCTCCCCGGCCGGGATGTCGACGCTGGGCGAGATCTTCCAACCGGGTCCGAGATCGCGGGCGCAGGACGCCCCGGTGCCCTCGGTGGCCCGGCCGCCGCCGCCGGCCGAGCCGTCGAAGTTCTCGGGGCTGATCGACCGGGTCTGCACGCGCCGAAGCCGCGAGATCGAACCGAGGTCGCCTGGATTCACTGCCGCTCCTACGCTCGCGGTGGCCGGTGTCGTGTAATCGATTTCACTAAAGTAAACTCGTGGCTGGTTCGTGTCAACGGCGGCCAGCGTCCCGCAGAATGGTGCGCACCGGCAGGCGACCGAGGGGGCCCAAGGAACCGATGCCAACGATCTACGAGGTCGCCGCCCAGGCCGGGGTGTCCCCGGCCACGGTGTCGCGCGTGTTCAACGGCCAGAACGTCTCGTCCGAGAAGGCCAAGCGGGTCCGCGACGCGGCCCGCGCGCTGGGCTTCACACCCAACCGGGTGGCCCGCACGCTGCGGCTTCAGCACTCCGAGGTCATCGCGCTGGTGATTCCCGACATCGAGAACCCGTTCTTCACCTCGATGGCCCGCGGGGTCGAGGACGTGGCACAGGCCGCCGGCTACTCGGTGGTGCTGTGCAACACCGACGACGACCGCGCCAAGGAGGCGAAGTACCTGGACATCGCGGTCAGCGCCAACATGGCCGGGGTCATCCTGGCCGCCGCCGGTGAGCACAGCGACCTGAGCGCGCTGCTGGACCGCAAGCGCCCGGTGGTGGCCGTGGACCGCAGCCCGCACGGGTACGACATCGACGCGGTCACCGTGGACAACCGGGCCGGCGGGCGGTCGGCCACCCGGACCCTGGCCGACCAGGGATTCCGGCGCATCGCCTGCATCACCGGCCCGCACGACGTGGAGACCGCGACGCTGCGGGCCGACGGCTGGCGGGACGCGGTCACCACGATGCGGATGGACAACCCCGACGCCTACCTGCGGTACGCCGACTTCCGGGTGGACGGCGGCCGCAAGGCAATGCGTGAGCTGCTGGAACTGCCCGAGCCGCCGGACGCGGTCTTCGTGGCCAACAACCTGATGGGGGTGGGCGCCCTCCAGTTGCTGGCCGAACGCAACGTGCTGCCCCCGGCGGTCGGGATGGCGATCTTCGGCGACGTGTCGATCATCTCGCCGACCCCGATGGCGGTCACGGTGGTGCACCTGCCGGCCCGCCATCTCGGGGTGACCGCCGCGGAGATGCTGCTCAAGCGGATCAACGGCGACGACCAGCCGCCGCACACGATCGTGCTGCGCAACCAGATCGCGCCGCACGGCTGACCCACCGGGACTGACCCACCACGGCCGCCCGGCCGCCGATCGCCGGTCGCCGGGTTGCCGGGTTGCCCACCGCGGGCCGCTGGCGCCCGGCCGCCGGCGGCCCACTGCCCACCGCCGACCCGGCCGCTGGCCGCTGACGCCGGCCACCGCGTCACGCCGGCCGGACTCGGGCAATTGACTGTGAAATCGATTTCTGGAATGGTGACCGCATGCTCAGCGATACCGCGGTCGTCGGCATCGACATCGGAACCTCCAGCAGCAAGGGCGTGTTGGTTTCACCCGACGGGGCGGTCCTGGCGACGGCGGTACGCCGGCACGCGGTGGACCGGCCGGCGCCCGGCCAGGTCGAGATCGACGGCGAGCGGTGCTGGGCCGAGGCTGCGGACATCCTGCGCGAGCTGACCCGGGCCGGCGACCACCGGATCGTGGCGGTCGGGGTCAGCGGCATGGGCCCGTGCGTGCTGGTCACCGACGAGCACGGCCGGCCGCTGCGACCCGCCATCCTGTACGGCGTCGACACCCGGGCCGGCGCGCAGATCGCCCGGCTGACCGCCGAACTCGGCGGGGCCGAGCGGATCCGCCAGCGCTGCGGGTCGGCGCTGTCCACCCAGTCGGCCGGGCCCAAGCTCGCCTGGCTGTCCGAGCACGAACCGGCCGTCTTCGCCCGAGCCCGCCGGTTCTTCCAGCCGAGTTCCTGGCTGGGCTGGCGGCTGACCGGCGCGTACTACGTCGACCACCACTCGGCCAGCCAGTGCACACCGCTGTACGACGCCGGCGCCCGGTCCTGGTACCGGCCCTGGGCCGATCTGATCGCGCCGGACCTGGAACTGCCGCCGCTGTGCTGGCCCGGCGAGGTCGTCGGGACGGTGACCCCCGCGGCGGCGGCGCAGACCGGGCTGCCGGCCGGGATCCCGGTGATCGCCGGCACCGTGGACGCCTGGTCCGAGGCGGTGAGCGTCGGCGCCCACCGGGTCGGCGACCTGATGCTGATGTACGGCACCACGATGTTCCTGATCAACACCGTGACGGCGCCGCTGACCGCCCCCACCCTGTGGGGAACCGTGGGCGCGCTGCCCGGCACCCGGAACCTGGCCGGCGGGATGGCGACCTCGGGCGCCATCACCGGCTGGCTGGCCGAGCTGTTCGGCACCGACGACTACCCGGCGCTGCTGGAACTGGCCGAGGCGTCCGGTCCGGGCGCGGGCGGGCTGCTGATGCTGCCCTACTTCGCCGGAGAACGCACCCCGGTCGCCGACCCCGACGCCCGCGGGGTGATCGCCGGCCTCACCCTCAGCCACACCCGCGGCGACCTGTACCGGGCGGCGCTGGAGGCGACCGCGTACGGGGTCCGGCACAACGTGGCCGCGATCGAGGCGGCCGGCGGTCCGGTCGACCGGGTGGTCGCGGTCGGCGGCGGCACGCAGGGCGGCCTGTGGACCCAGATCGTCAGCGACGTGACCGGGCTGGAGCAGGCGATCCCGGCCCGGACCGTGGGGGCGAGCCTCGGCGCGGCGTTCTTCGCCGCCTCCGCCGTCGAGCCGGTGGACATCGACGAGTGGAACCCGATCGTGGCCACCCGCAAGCCGCGACCGGAACTGCGCGACCGCTACGACCGGCTCTACCAGCACTACCTGCGGCTCTACCCGGCCACCACGCCGGTCACCCACGCGCTCGCCGCGTACCAGCAGGAGGCGTACCAGCAGGAGGCGTACCGGCACGAGGTGGACCGGCACGGAGCGGACCGGCACGGAGCGGACCGGCGGGAGGCGGCGGCGCGATGAGGGTGCTCGGTCCCGACGCCGGCGTCGCCGCGTTCCCGCTGGGCGGCATCGGCACCGGCAACGTGTCCGTCGGCGCCCGCGGCGACCTGCGGGACTGGGAGCTGGCGAACCGCCCGGCCAAGGGCACCCGGCTGCCCTTCACCTTCTTCGCCATCCGGGCCGCCCGCCCGGGCGCGGCGGCGGTGACCCGGGTGCTGGAGTCGGGACTGCCCGGACCGCACGAGGGCGACCAGGGCTACGACGCCGGCCGGCTGGCCGGGCTGCCCCGGCTGGCCAGCAGCCGGATGCGCGGCGAATATCCGCTGCTCACGATCGACTTCGCGGACCCCGAGCTGGGGGTCGACGTGTCGCTGACCGCGTTCACCCCGCTGGTCCCGCTGGACGCGGACGCCTCGGGGATCCCCGGGGCGGTGCTGCGGTACACCGTCGGCAACCCCGGCCCCGAACCGGTCGACGTGACGGTCGTCGGCTCGCTGGCCAACCCGGTCGGCGTCACCGGCTGGAACGTGTTCCACTTCCCCGAGTACGCGGGCAACCCGCGCAACACCTGGATCGACGGTCCGGGGCTGCGCGGCATCGAGTTCGGCAGCGACCTGGACCCCACCGACCACCGGTCCGGCACCGTCGCGCTGGCCACCACCGACCCGGCGACCACGGCCAAGCCGCAGTGGCTGTCCGGGCTGTGGCAGGACGGCGTACAGGTGTTCTGGGACGACCTGTGCGCCGACGGCCGGCTCGAACCGGAGACCGTGACCACCCTGGACCCGCCGCCGCACCCGGACTGGTTCCCCCGGCTGCGGGTCGGGTCGCTGGGCATCGTCCACGAAGTCGCCCCCGGCGCCAGCGCCACCTTCGAGTTCGTGCTGACCTGGCACTTCCCGAACCGGCCGCGGGCCTGGCAGGGCAACATCGGGCTGGATGACGCCGGCGCCGGCGAGACCGTGCGCAACCACTACGCCACGGCATACCCGGACGCCTGGGCGGTGGCCCGCGACCTGACCGCCCGGCTGCCCCGGCTGGAGGCCGACACCCGGGCCTTCCACGCCGCGCTGTTCGGCAGCGACCTGCCGCGCGAGGTGCTCGACGCGGTCAGCGCCACCCTGGTCGCGGTCCGCAGCACCACCTGCTTCCGGCTGGCCGGCGGCCGGTTCGCCGCCTGGGAGGGCAGCTTCGCCCGGTCCGGTAGCTGCGAGGGCACCTGCACGCACGTCTGGAACTACGCCCAGACGGTCGCGTACCTCTTCCCCGAGTTGGAGCGCGACGCGCGGCGCACCGAGTTCGTCCGGGAGACCCGGCCCGACGGCCGGATGAACTTCCGGGCCAACAGCGTCTTCGACAACGCGCCCTGGGACTTCCATCCCGCCGTCGACGGGCAGCTCGGCGCGATCGTCCGGCTCTACCGGGAGTGGCGGTTCAGCGCCGACGACGCCCTGCTGCGCGACTGCTGGCCCGGCGCCCGGCGGGCGCTGGAGTACGCGTTCACCCGGTGGGACAGCGACGGCGACGGCGTGCTCGACAGCGAGCAGCACAACACCTACGACATCGAGTTCCACGGACCCAACTCGCTGGCCAACTCGATGTTCCTCGCCGCCCTGCGCGCCGGGGCGGCGCTGGCCGACGCGGCCGGCGAGCCCGCGACCGCGCGGCGCTGGCGGGAGGCCGCCGCGCGCGGCGGCGCGCGGATGGACGAGCTGCTGTTCAACGGCGAGTACTACGACCAGCGGCTGGCCGACCCGGACGCGCACCGCTACCAGTACGGCACCGGCTGCCTCAGCGACCAGCTTTTCGGGCAGACCCTGGCCCACCTCACCGGCCTGGGCCACCTGCTGCCGGCCGCGCACGTGCGCAGCGCGGTCGCGGCCGTGTACCGGCACAACTTCCGGCCCAGCCTGCGCAACCACCACAGCGTGCAGCGCACGTACGCGCTGGGCGGCGAGGCCGGGCTGGTGCTCTGCTCCTGGCCGCGCGGCGGCCGGCCGCGGATCCCGTTCGTGTACAGCGACGAGGTCTGGAGCGGCATCGAGTACCAGGTGGCCACCCACCTCATCTACGAGGGCCAGGTGCAGGAGGGGCTGACCCTCGTGCGCGCCGTGCGGGACCGGCACGACGGCGTCCGCCGCAACCCGTGGAACGAGGTGGAGTGCGGCAACCACTACGCCCGCTCGATGGCCAGTTGGGGCGTGCTGGTCGCGCTCACCGGCGCCGACTACCACGCCCCGGACCGGCGGCTGGCCCTGCGGCCCCGGGTGTCCCGGGCGCCGTTCAGCACCGGCACCGGCTGGGGAGAGTTCCGGCTCACCCCCGACGGCGTCGACATCCACCTGTACGGCGGCCGGCTCGACCTCGACGAGCTGACCGTCACCCATCCCCGGCACGGGCGGCTGAGCGCCCACGCGCTCCGGCTGCGTCCCGGCCACCCGTACCGCGTCACCGCACCCGCACCCGCTGCTCAGGAGGAACCCCGATGACCGGCTACACCCTTCCCGCGCCCACCCGGCGGCCGGCGGCAGAGCCGGCCACCATCTACGCGGTGGCCAGCGGCGACCTCCGGCGCAGCGCCAACGTCACCTGCTGGCCGGTGCAGCAGAGGCTGGAGGCGGACTTCGCCGCGGCGGCCGGCGCGCTCGGCTGGAGCGTACGGCGGGCACACGAGGTCGACCCGGTCGCCGGGCACGGCTTCATCGACAGCCAGCGCCGCGGCATCGAGGTGTTCAAGACGATCCCGCCCGACGCGCCGCTGGTGGTCATCGACGCGGTGTGGCAGTACAGCCATCACGTCCTGGCCGGGCTGCGCAGCCACCGCGGGCCGATCCTGATCGTGGCCAACTGGTCCGGCGAGTTCCCCGGCCTGGTCGGGCTGCTGAACCTGACCGCCAGCCTGACCAAGGCCGGCGTGCCGCACTCGACGCTGTGGAGCGCGGACTTCACCGACGCGTGGGCCCGGGACGGGCTGCGCACCTGGCTGGAGACCGGCACGCTGCGGCACGACCAGAGCCACGTCCGGGACCTGCCGGCGCTGGACCCGACCCGCCCCGAGGTCGAGCTCGGAGTGGCGCTGGCCCGGCAGTTGCGCGACGACAAGGCCGTGATCGGCGTCTTCGACGAGGGCTGCATGGGCATGTACAACGCGATAATCGACGACGAGCTGCTCAACCCGCTGGGTGTCTACAAGGAGCGGCTGTCGCAGAGCGCTTTGGTGGCCGAGATGGGCCGGGTCGGCGACGAGGAGGCCAAGGCGGTCCGGGACTGGCTGGACCGGGCCGGCCTGACCTTCCACTTCGGTACGGACGAGGCCACCGAGCTGACCGAGAGCCAGGTCACCAGCCAACTGAAGATGTACATCGCCGCGCTGCGGATCAGCGACGACTTCGGCCTGGACGCGGTGGGCATCCAGTACCAGCAGGGGCTCAAGGACGTGGTGCCGGCCAGCGACCTGGCCGAGGGGCTGTTGAACAACGCCGACCGGCCCCCGGTGTTCAGCCGGGACGGCGGCCGGGAGCTCTACCCCGGCGTACCGCTGCCGCACTTCAACGAGGTCGACGAGGGCGTCGCGGTGGACGCGCTGGTGACCAACCGGATCTGGACCGCGATGGGCTTCGACCCGGAGACCACGCTGCACGACATCCGGTGGGGCGCCGAGTACGACGGCGAGTTCGTCTGGGTCTTCGAGATCTCCGGCGCGGTGCCGGCCGCGCACCACGGCGGCTACCCGAACAGCCACAGCATGCGGCAGCCGCCGATGTACTTCCCGCTCGGCGGCGGCACCCTGAGCGGGGTGTCCAAGCCCGGGCACATCGTCTGGTCGCGGGTCTTCATCGCCGACGGCTCGCTGCACGTCGACATCGGCCGCGGGCACGTCGCCGCGCTGCCGGAGGAGGAGACGCAGCGCCGGCTGGCGGCCACCACCCCGCAGTGGCCGATCATGCACGCCGTCCTGCACGGGGTCGACCGGGACCAGTTGATGGCCCGTCACAAGGCCAACCACGTCCAGGTCGCGTACGCCCCGGACGCCGCCGGCGCGGACCGGGCGCTGCTGGCCAAGGCGGCCCTCTTCGCCGAACTGGGGCTGACCGTGCACCTGTGCGGGCAGGTCGAGCTGCCGTGAGGGCCGTCGTCATCGCCGAGCCCGGCCGGTTCGGCGTCACCCGGGTACCCGACCCCACCCCGGCGGCCGGCGAGATCGTGGTGGCGCCGCGGGCGGCCGGGGTGTGCGGCACCGACCTGCACATCATCGACGGCGAGTTCCCGCCCGCGCCGTTCCCGCTGGTCCCCGGGCACGAGTTCGCCGGCGAGGTGGTGGCGCTCGGCGCCGGCGTGACCGGCATCCGCACCGGCGACCGGGTGGCGGTGGACCCGTCGCTGTTCTGCGGGACCTGCGTCTACTGCCGCCGGCAGCGCGGCAACCTGTGCCAGCGCTGGGGCGCGATCGGCGACACCGTCGACGGCGCCTTCGCCGAGTACGTGGCGGTGCCGGCCGGCAACGCTCATCCGGTGCCGGACTCGCTGGGCTGGGCGGCGGCCGCCCTGGTCGAGCCGCTGTCCTGTGTGGTGCACGGCCTGCGCCGGCTGGCCATGGCGCCCGGCTCCGAACTGCTGATCGTCGGGGCGGGCACGATCGGGCTGCTGCTGGCCCAGGCGGCCCGGCGCAGCGGCGCGGCCCGGATCGCCGTGGTCGACACCGATCCCGGTCGCCGGGAACTCGCAGCCAGCCTCGGCGCCGACACCGTCGCCGGCTCGGTCGACGCGCTGCTCGCCGAGCGGGACATCGGCTTCGAGTACGCGATCGAGGCCACCGGCGTACCGGCGGCGGCCCAGGCGGCGCTGACCGGCCTGGCCCGCGGCGGCACGCTGCTGGTGTTCGGCGTGAGCCCGGCCGACGCGTCGGTCCGGCTCTCCCCGTTCCAGGTGTACAACGACGAGCTGACCATCCTCGGGTCGATGGCGGTGCTGCACACCTTCGAGCCCGCCATCACCCTGATGACCTCCGGCGCCATCGCGGCGGACCGGATGGTGACCGACACCTTCGCGCTCGACGACTTCCCGGACGCCGTCCGGGCGGTCCGCGCGCGTACCGGACTCAAGGTGCAGGTGGCATGAACGGCTGGCTGCGCCCCGGCCGGGAACCGCGCTGGGGGCACGCCGCCGGCCTGCAGGTCGGGCTGGCGCCGCTGCCCGGGCCGCGCGGCCTGCTGCGGATCTACGCCCCGTACCTGGGTCACCGGCCGGAGCGTCTGATCAACTTCGTGGCCGTGGAGCCGACCCCTGTGGGTGCCACCGAGCGGGGCTACTCGGAGCTGGAGTGGAGCGCGCTGGACGGTTGCGCGGGCAAGCGCATCCACTCCGCCGACCGGCCCGACGGAGGCGACCCGGACCGGCCCGCGCCCGGGGTGCTGGACCGGCACGCGGGTGTCGAGCGGCTCACCGTGCACTTCCCGGTGGAACGCTTCGACAACGGGGCCGAGGTGTGCGTACGCGCCCGGTTCCGGGCCGACCGGCCGCACGAGGTGGCGCTGGCCGCGTGGCCGACGCCGGCCTCCGTGGACCTGGCCGTGCTCACCCTCACCGCCACGATGGGCAACTACGCGCGGCTGCGCCGGCTGCACCTGGCCGACCGGACGGTCACCGCCGGCGGCCTCTGGCCGGGCTTCGACGGCAGCGGCTTCACCCGGCACGCCCGGTTCGGCCTGGCCGAGTTGAGCCGTACCCCGGACGGCGGCGCGCTGGTGACCGCCAGCACCGACGAGCCGGACCCGAGCGCCGCCGGCTACGCCGACGAGGTCGCCGAGCACTGGCGGTACGTCGGCGCTCCGGCCGTGCAGGGCTGGCGGGTGCGGCGGCCCGGCCCGGAGCTGGCGGTGCTGGTGAACGGGCGGAGCCGGTACTGGGCCAGCACCGCGCCGATTCCCGGCGGGGTCGCCTTCGAGAACGTCGAACTGCACGAGCCGTACCGGCCGGGCCACGAGCAGGAGTACGTCTTCAGCGTGACGCCCGCGGTCACGGAACGGTGTTGATCGCGGTGTAGACGGTGTCGGCGAAGGCGACGTCCCGGTCGGCGGCGCTCGCCGCCAGCCGCCAGGTCCCGCCGGGGTACGCCCCGACCGCCCACCCGGTGCCGCCGGAACGCCACAGCGGCTGCCAGGCGGCCATCGCGTGCCCGGCGTCGTACCAGGTGTTGTCGCCGCGCCAGGCCGAGCCCTCGCGGTGGGCGGTGACAAGCGACAGTCCGCCGCCCGTGGTCATGGTCCACCGGGGCATCCCGGCGACGTCGCCGGTCGGCCGGGCGGCCACGGCCGGGTCGCCGACCGCGGCCAGCGCGCCGTCGATGTTGAAGGCCACCTCCCACACCGCGGCGGTGGGCGGGCCGGTGACCGACCAGACGAGGTCGCTCTGCAGGGCCGGTCCGGTCCACCGCGGCGCCACGGTCAGCAGCCAGTCGGCGCTGACCGGCTCGTCGCCGAACGGGATGCCGACCAGGTTGATCCGGGAGCCGTCCGCGGAGACGTCGATCCGGCTCGGCGTACCGGCCCGGTCGGTGATGTCGAAGCGCCCGACCGCCAGGTACGGCCCGGTGCCCCGGTGTGAGGAGTCGAGGACCCGGCGGTGGTCGCCGGTGCCCGCCGGGTCCACGGCCAGCGCCGCGATCCGGGTGGTGGGCCAGGTCCGCACGTCGGCCCGGAGGAAGTCGGTGCTGATCGTGTAGCCCCGGGCCACCACGCCGGCGGTCCAGGTCAGCGGGGCCAGCCACAGCCCGCCCTGGCCCCAGCCGGCGTGGCTGAGGTACCAGGTGTCGCCGTCGGTCACCACCTCGGCGGCGTGCGCGTCCAGCACGGTCACCTTCTCGGCGCCGTCGAAGTGGAACGGGTCCTGGCTGCGGTAGACGGCGGTCCGCCGGTACGCGGCGGTGTAGTCGGTGCCGTCGCAGCAGACGAAGAGGTAGTACCAGTCGCCGCGGTGGACCACGAACGGCGACTCGGTCTGCCCGCCGGCCCGCCCGGTCACCGGGGAAGCGTACGCGACCGACCGGGCGCTCCAGGTCCGCAGGTCGGTGCTGGCCCGGTAGGCGACGACGTGGTTGCCGCCGGTCCGGTCGGAGGTGGCCGTGTAGTACATGACCCACCGGTCGCCGATCCGGGTCACCATCGGGTCGCGCGCCTCCCAGCCGTCGGTGAACAGCGGGTTGGCCGGGCTGCGCGTCCAGTGGTACAGGTCGGTGGAGGTGGCCAGCTGCATCCGGTAGCTGGTCAGGTCCGGGTTTCCGGCGGCGTAGAACATGTGGTACGTGCCCTGGTCGTAGACCACGTGCGGCGCCCAGATCCACTGTTCGCCGGCGGACGGGTCGGCGGTCAGCGCCGCGGCCTGGGTGGTCCACGGCCCGGTCGGCGCGGGCGCGGTGGCGTGCCCGAAGGTCTTCTCGTCCTGCGGCGCCCCGGGTTCGGCGTGGGTGATGCCGAACAGGTGCCAGACTCCGGTCTGCTGATCCCGCACGATCGTGTGGTCGTTGTAGTACCACCCGGTGCTCTGGCCGGCGCCCGGGTTGTAGACCCGGGTCAGCGCGCCGCGGCTCGGGGTCTCCCCGGGCAGTTCGTAACCGAGCGTGCTGACGGTGGCCTGCGGGCCGACCCGGCGCAGGGTGATCGTGTCCAGCCCGGCGAAGTAGCCGGTGGCCGCCGAGGCCCGACCGGTCACCGTCACGGTCAGCCGGTGACTGCCGGCGGTCAGCGAGGCCGAGCCGAGCGGCACCCCGGCGACGATCCGCACGGTCGGGGCGTAGCCGTCGAAGAGCTGGCCGATGGCCACCCCGTCGACCGCGAACCGCAGGGTGCCGTAGTCGGCGGCCCGGGTCAGCACGCCGCCCAGGTCGTACTGGCCGGCCGGCACCGCGGGCAGGGTCACGGTGACCGAGTCGCCCGCGCGGGTGCCGCGCAGCCACAGTTGCCGCCCGGCCGACCAGCTCACCCCGCAGCAGTTGGCCTGGGCCTGCACCGGTGCGGTCGCGGCGACCACCGGGAGCGCCTCGGCCTCGGACCGGACCGGGTCGTCGGCGGCGGCCGGTCGCGCGGGCAGGGCCACCAGGGCCGCGCCGAGCAGCGCGGCGGCGAGCATCCGTGCGGTACGCCGCCGGCCGGCACCAGCACCCATTGTCGCCTCCACTGCGAGCCGTACGCCGAGAAATCGATTGCAGACAAGGCTTCCGTAGGGTGCGAGAACTGTCAATACGTCGCCGACAGCGGAGCGCCGTCCTTTCCGCTCGGCCGCTCGCTATTCGCCGATTTAACCGGCTATATCATTGCGCATTCTCGGCCATCAATCGAGTCCCACGGATCCCGACTATTGACACTGGCCGAAGCAACCGGTTTCAATCGGCCCACTTTGCGAGCCTGGGCCACCGCCGCCAGGCCACCTTGTCCCGGCTCACCGTCCCGCGGCCCACCGGTCACCCCGTCCGGCCGCCCACCCCTGATGGACAGGAGTCACGCCATGCCCCGACCACCCCGCGCCACCGCGGGTCATTCCCGCCCGCGCCCGGGTCGCCGGCTCCCTTCGACCGGAGGTCGCCGCCGGCACACCATCGTGGGCCGCGGCCTGGTCGCCGCCGTCGTCCTCGCCGCGGCCGTGCTGACCGGTTCGCTCACCGCACCGGCGGCCGCGCTCGCCGCACCCGTCTTCAAGGCGCCGTTCCCGTGCGGGCAACGGTGGACGTACAGCCACCACGACGGCGAGGTCCGGCTGGCCCTGGACTTCGTCCGCGCCGACGGCGGCACCACCAACGGGACCCCGCAGCTCGCGTCGGCCGCGGGCGTGGCCCACCGGTACTCCGAGCCCGGCGGGGCCGGCAACTACATCGCCATCGACCACGGCGGCGGCTGGACCACCTACCACTTCCACCTCAGCGCCTACTCGGTCGCCGACGGCGCGTACGTCCAGCAGGGCCAGCAGATCGGGATCACCGGCAGCACCGGCAACTCCTCCGGCCCGCACGCCCACTACGAGCAACTGCTCAACGGCGTCGGCCAGACCATCGCCATCAACGGGGTGTCGCTGGCCCCGTACCCCGGGGTCTACGACCAGAAGTACCTGGTCAGCGACAACTGCGGGCAGTCCGCGCCGCCGGTGCCGGTGGCCGGGTCGTCGACCGACTTCAACGGCGACGGCAAAGACGACATCATCACCTTCACCCTCGGCACCCGCAACGACGTCTACGTCGCCACCTCCACCGGATCAGCCTTCGCCGGCACCTCAGTGAAGTGGAGCGACTACTTCGGCCTCACCGGCGAAACCCCCCTCACCGGAGACTTCAACGGCGACGGCAAAGACGACATCATCACCTTCACCGGCGGCACCCTCGCCGACGTCTACGTCGAGCTGTCCACCGGCACCACCTTCTGCTGCGGCGCCAAATGGCACGACTGGTTCGCCCCCGCCGGAGAAATCCCCGCCGTCGGCGACGTCAACGGCGACGGCAAAGACGACATCATCACCTTCACCCACAACAACCTCGCCGACGTCTACGTCGCCCTCTCCACCGGCACCACCTTCACCCCCGCCCAAAAATGGCACGACTGGTTCGCCCCCACCGGCGAAACCCCCGCCGTCGCCGACGTCAACGGAGACGGCAAAGCCGACATCATCACCTTCACCCAAGGCACCACCACCACCGCCGACGTCTACGTCGCCCTCTCCACCGGCACCACCTTCCAACCCGCCCAAAAATGGCACGACCTGTTCTCCCTCACCGGCGAACAACCCCGCGTCGGCGACATCAACGGAGACGGCAAAGCCGACATCGTCACCTTCACCTGCAACCCCGACGCCGACGTCTACGCCGCCACCTCCACCGGAACAACCTTCACCGGCACCACCATCAAATGGCACGACCACTTCTGCCTCACCGGCGAACACCCCTACCTCGGCGACGTCAACGGCGACGGCAAAGACGACCTCATCGTCTTCACCCAAGGCACCACCAACGACGTCTACACCGCCCTCTCCACCGGAACCACCTTCCAACCCAGCCAAAAATGGCACGACTACTTCGGCCTCACCGGCGAAATCACCTACTGAACGCGGCGCCGCTCCCGCCCGGTCCGGGCGGGAGCGGCCCGGCGTCACTTGATGCCGGAGATGCGCACGCCGTTCACGATGAACCGCTGGAAGATCAACAGCAGGATGATGGTCGGCAGCGACGCCAGGGTGGAGCCGGCCATCAGCAGCTCCCACTGGTTGCCGCGGTCGGAGCGGAAGTTGCCGAGGAACTGCATGATCTGGGTGAGGTTCGGGTCGGTGATGGTCAGGATCGGCCAGACGTAGGCGTTCCAGTAGGCCAGGTAGGACGCGATGCCCATCACCACGAACGGGGCGCCGGACTGCGCCAGGAACAGCCGGGTGAAGATCTGCCACCGGCTCGCGCCGTCGATCAGCGCCGCCTCCTCGACGGCGATCGGGAAGCCCAGGTAGAACTGCCGCAGGAAGAACATCTGCGCCCCGGAGGCGGCGCCCGGGATGATCAGCACGGCCAGCGTGTTCAGCATGTTCAGCTTCGACACCACGACGAACGAGGTCAGCATGATCGCCATGGTGGGGATGAACATCGGGGTGATGCAGTAGACCCACCAGAAGCGCTTGCCGCGGAACTCCAGCCGGGCGAACGCGTACGCGGCCAGCGAGTTCACCGTGAGGCTGAGCACCGTGAACAGCAGCGCCCCGACGAACGTGACGACCATCGCCCGGGCGAACTGCGGATCCTGGAGGATCTTCGCGTAGTTGTCGAAGCGCCACATGTCCGGGAAGAACTGGAACGGTGACCGGAGCACCTCGGTACGGCCCTTGAAACCGGCGATCGCCATCCAGGCCACCGGGAACAGAATGCTGACCGTGATCAGGACCATCAGGACGCCCGAGGCGACCTGCCGGGGAAGACGCGCTGGCATGGGTTTCTCCTAGGGTGGCTCCTAGCCGTCCACGGCCTTGTCGGACCGGACCAGCCGGAAGACCACCATCGAGATCGCCCCGATGACCGCGAACAGCAGCAGCGCGGC
This sequence comes from Plantactinospora sp. KBS50, assembly GCF_002285795.1. Lineage (GTDB taxonomy): Bacteria > Actinomycetota > Actinomycetes > Mycobacteriales > Micromonosporaceae > KBS50. The sequence goes on along the minus strand of NZ_CP022961.1, from coordinate 1,205,243 downwards.
GGTCAGCGAGAAGCTGGTGGCGTACGGGGTGAGGTCGCGGAAGGAATCGAAGATGTAGAGGTTGGGGGTGTTGGTCGCCTCCACCGGCCCGCCGCCCGTCATGATCAACGGCAGGTCGAGCATCTGGATGGCCAGCGTGAACCCGGTGACGAACAGGTACAGCAGCACGTTCTTCAGCAGGGGGATGGTGATGTGCCGAAGCTGGGTGAACCAGCCGGCGCCGTCGATCTGGGCCTGCTCGTAGTAGCTGTCCGGGATGTCGAGCAGCCCGGCCAGCATGATCAGGGTGGAGATGCCGAAGCCGAGCCAGATCCCCGGGATGGCGATGGCCGGCAGCGCCAGGTGCGGGTCGTTGAGCCAGTTCACCGGGCCCTGGCTGAGCAGGCCGAGCAGCCAGTTGGCGACGCCCTCGTCCTGGTACATGAAGACGAACAGCACCGAGGTCACCACCGTGGACATCACCGCCGGCAGGTACACGGTGGTCTTCATGAACGCCGCGGCCCGCTTGCTGAGCGACTTGATGAAGGTGGCCAGCAGCAGCGACAGCGCCATGATCGTGGGCACGGTCAGCAGCGCGTAGTACAGGCCGACGACGATCGAGTGCCAGAAGCCGGCGCTCTCCAGCACGTACCCGTAGAAGTCGAGCCCGACGAACTCGGGTTCCTGATAGAAGCTGATCTTGAAGGTGCTGAGGTACACCGAGTAGGCCAGCGGCCAGGCCACGAAGATGCTCAGCAGGATCACCATCGGGGCGATCATCAGGTACGCGGTCAGGTTCTCCCGCCCCTGCCGGGCCGCCGGCACCCGCCGCCTGCGGCGCCCGGCCGGCGCGGGTGGGACGGGCGGGACGGCGGCGGTCGACGCCGCCGGTCCGGCCGGTTGCTGCACTAGGGCCACGGTTGTCCCCCTTGCCAGGTGTGGGTGCCCGGGGAGGCTGGTGGAACGCGTCCCCGGGCACCGGGTGGACCGGTTCTAGCGGGTCGGTGCCGTTCCGGCAAGGGACTGCTTCTTGATGACGTCGTTGATGGCGGCGTCCGCCTTCCGCAGCGCCGCCGGGGCGTCACTGCCGCCCTTCATGGCCGACTCGATCGCCGTGCCGAAGGCCAGCGAGATGTCCCACGGGTACGCCGGCTCGGCCTTGCCGTTCGGCACCACCCTCTCGGAGATGATCTTCATGAACGGGTCGGCCGAGGCGTCCGCGTTGCTGGCCAGCGCCTCGTCCACCGACGTGCGCACGGTGTACTTGGAGAAGCCGCTGGCCTTGAAGAAGTCGGCCATGATGGCCGGCTCGCCGGCCAGCAGCCAGGCGACGAACTCGGCCGCGTCCTGCTTGGCCTTCGACTTGGCGTCCACGGTCAGCGTCCAGCCGCCGAGCGTCGCGGTGGTCCGGCTCGGATCGCCGTCGACCGACGGGAACGGCGCCACCGCCGTCTTCTCGATCATCTTCGGGAACTCGTTCTTGAGCTGGCCCACCACCCACGATCCGCCGGCCATCATCGCGACCTCGCCCTGACCGTACGGGGTGCCGTCGGCGTACCCGACCTTCGGCTGCTTGGGCATGTACCCGCCCTGGTAGAGGCCCTTGTACAGACCCAGCAGCCGCTCGAAGCACGGCTCCGTGGCCACCGACTTCGACCAGTCGTCGGCCACCGGCAGGTGCCCGCAGGCGTTGTACTGCAGGCCCCAGCTCGACCAGCCCAGATCGGGCGCCGCCGAGGCGATCGTCATCCCCTTGACCTTGCCCTGGGTCAGCTTGGCGGCCCAGGTGTCGAGTTCGGCCCAGGACGCCGGCGGCTTCGCCGGGTCCAGGCCGGCCGCCTCGGCCAGGTCCGTGCGGTAGTACAGCACCGTGGACGGTTCCACGAGCATCGGGTACGCGTAGTGCTTGCCGTTGATGGTGACGAAGCTGCGGACGTTGTCCTTGATGTCGTCGAACGCCTCGGTCGGCAGCAGCCCGTCCAGCTCGGCCAGCTCGCCGTTGGCCACGGCGGCCGGGATGTTGCCGTAGTTGGTGGTCGCGATGTCGGGGGCCTTGCCGGCGGCCTGCGCGGCCTTCAGCTTCTGCGGCCAGGTGTCGGCCGGTACGACCTGGAGGTCAACCTTGATCTTGGTCTGGTTGGTGTTGAACGTGTCGACCTGCTTCTTGAACCAGGCCTGCTGGTAGTCCTCGAACTTCTGTTGCCAGAAGGTGACCACCGTCCTGCCGTCGGCGGTCTTCTGCTCGCCGCCGCTGCCGCATCCGGTCAGCGCCAGCGAGGCGGCCAGGACCGCCGACGACGCCGCGATCCACGTCCTGTACCCCTTGCGCACCGTTCCTCCTCCTGCGGATCTCGCCACACCGTGTCCCCGCCGCGCATCAGCGCGTGCTGACCAGGTCGGCCTTGAACCAATAGACGTTGTACGGACCCCAGACAGACAGGGTGAAATAGATGGTGGCGCCGCCGTCGGTGCCGGAGATCGGCGACTGGTAAGGCGCGTAGAGGCCGGGCACGGCCTCCTGGGTGACGAGCGGAATCTCCGCACCCCACGGGCCCCACGGGTTGACGCCCTCGCGAATGCTCACGTCGGTGCTGCCACCGTTGCTGTACGTCATCAACCAGCGGGACAGATACGAGTTCCACACCACCGACAGCTCGCCGACGGTGTCCTGCACGATGGTGGTCGCCGCGGCCTCGTCGGCCGACCAGCGCGGGCGCCCATCGTCGTCCGTACCGGCGAAGTACCGGTACGCGCCCTGCTTCTCCACGTCGGCCTCGGCCACCTTCATCAGCCGTACGCCGCCGAACCGGCCGTGGGTGACCCCCCAGAAGTACAGGTCGCCGTCCCGGTTCACCACGCTGACCTGTACGAAGTTGCTGTCGCCGGACCACCTCGGGTGGTCCAGCTTGACCCAGGTCCGGCCCTGGTCCCTCGACCTGGCCAGGCCGGCGAAGTTGGTCTCCCACTCCCCCGGGTCGCCCCAGTGCCGGACCGACATGAAGGCCAGGTACATCGCGCCGTTGGCGGCGAAGCCGTACGTCGGGATCACCGTCATCTCGCGCTGGTCGATCTTCTCCGACGGCAGCACCTCCGCGGCCCCGCCCTGCTCGTCGAGGAGGTAGCCGTCCAGCCGGATGCCGTCGGTGGGGTCGGTGTCGGTGCTCCAGGCCATCGCGTTGGACCGCCAGCGGGTCCCGCCGCCGCCGGTCAGCCCCGGCTCACGCTCGCCGAAGGTGTCCCCGAAGACGAACCAGGTCCGGCCGTCGGCCTCGAACATCGAGCCGAGATCCTGCCCGGCCACGTCGAAGCGGTCGGTGTGGTTGATCGAGTCGGGGCCGGTCAGCTGCGCGACCTGCGCCACGTTGGCCACCGAGTTCAGCACGAAGGGTTCCACCGGCCGCGCGTCCCCTCCCGTACAGCCGGACGCGGCCACGACGGCCAGGGCCAGGACCGCAGACGACAGCGCCCACCGGCGGTGGCGGCGGCGAATCGTCGATGGTCCAGCCGTCATGTCGTCCAGCACTTCCCGTCCCGGAATTCGATTGCGTCGTAGTGAACACCATGTAATCGATTTCGTCAACAGGTCACGGGACTGGCCACCAAACCGGCCCCGGGCACAGGGATTAGGCCACGAAACCGATTACAACGGCCGTCTCCAGAATGGCGCCGGACCGCCTCGCCGGTGCCGTCCGGCCGCCTCGACAGCGGCTGCCTCGGCGGTGCCGTCCGATCGCCGGGACGACAGCCGGGACGACAGCCGGCGCGCCGGCCGGGACGACGGCCGCCCGTGGGCGCGACGGGTCCGGGGTCGGGCGAGACGCCGCCCGCTCTCTCTACCAGCGTCGTCGCGTCCCCGCCAGAAGCAGTTGCCGCGCCACGACGCCCGCACGATGATCAACTCGCCTTCGGCGAAGTTGGGGGGTAGGGGCGCCGGGACCCCCGACCGCTAGACCTTCACCCGGTCGAAGGCCCTGCCGAGGTAGCGCAGATGACCGGCGAAGGCGGCCAGGGCCAGCAGCACGCCGAGCGGGATCGCGGCAACGCCGGGGAGCCCGGCCACCGGGCCGAGCAGCAGTACGGCGGCCAACCCCAGCAGGATGGAGTTGATCGCGGCGATCAGGGCGGCGCTCGTGTAGAACATCTCCCACCGCCGCTTGGGGCCGGATGAACCGGTGACTCCCCAGGCGGCCCGCCCCGGATCCGCGACCACGGCGTCCGAGAAGAACTCGCTGCCCTTGGCGAGGTGCTCGTGGTAGTACGCCCGGATCCCCCGCAGCCGGACCAGGTCCTGGTAGTTCTCGATGCTGGTCTCCACCAGCCGGGCGAAGGTCAGCCAGCCGAGCACGATCAGGCTGGGCAGGGCGGCGCCGACGTACGGCGCGATCAGGCTGCTCCGGCCCGCGGCGAAGCCGAGTCCGATCAACGCGGCGGAGAGGGTGGACAGGAAGATGGTGGCCCGACCCACCGACTCGGTGATCGTGGCGCTGCGGCTGGTCTGCAACACGAAGTGTTCGGTGTTCAACGCCGTGAGCAGCGCCTGCTCACGCTCCTTGTCGTCCACCGCGCCCCGTCCCCCGTACTCCGGACGCCGGTCCCGCGATCGCGCCGGTGCCCCCGATGGGCTCACCATAGGGGCACCGGGAACCGGACCAACCCGTCTTCGGCGAAGTTGGGGGGTCCGGACCGCTGGAACGCGAGTCGGGGCCAGGGCGTGACGCAAGTGCTAGCCGTCGTACCGCGGCGCCTCGGCGCTGAGCAGGGCCGGCTTCGTGGCGACGGACCAGACCTCGGCCAGGACGTCGGCGACGGCGGCGGTGAGCCGGGGTACGTCCTCGCCGGCGCTCGCGTGCAGCGCCTCGGCGACGATCAGGACGCTGGAGGTCTCGGGGCGGATCGCCGAGAGGCCGCTCTGCCGGTTGGTCCAGCGGCGGGCGTGGGCGCGCCGGGCACCGTCGGCGAAGATCACCTCGCCCGGTTCGGGGTTCTCGGTCTCACCGGAGAAGGTCAGGTACGTCTCGTCGCCGGTGGCCGGGCGGACCTCCAGGAAGTCGGCGACGTTGGCCGTGTCGAAGACGGCGATGGGGATGGCGTACGCCATCGAGATCGCGTTGCAGACGTCGATCAGCGGGTGGATCCGCGGCAGCGATCGTTCCTTCTTGAAGCGGCGCAGCAGCGACTCCGAGGCGCAGCGGTACTGCGTCGGCTTGAGGCCCATCTTGCTGAAGGTGCGCCGCCAGGCCTGGATCTCCGGCAACTCGCCCTCGGACGAGCCGGCCAGCCGGGACGCCGCCACCTCGTAGTTGGCCGCGACCGGGCCGTCCACCGAGACCTGGCCGGTGATGCCGTCGGCGTGGAGGACGCCGGCGACCAACTCCGGGTGAGTGGACCAGATCTCCGGCGAGTGCACGAAATACATGGATTGCGCCTCTCATTGGTTGCGGTTGCCCGGACCGGCCCGGACCGGCACCGGAGCCTTCGCCGGGCCGGCGCCTAAGCCTTCGCCGGGCCGAGAGCTTCTAGGTGAGCGCGAGGCGCACCGCCAGGGCGATGAACGCCGCCGCGAAGGTGCGCCGCAGCCACGCCATGATCGAGGGACGGGACACGACGTGCTGGCGGATGGCGGAGGCGAACTTCCCGTACCCGATGAAGACGAGGAAGGTCAGCGCCATGAAGATCAGGCTCAGTCCCGACATCCGGAGCAGTGCGTTCGGCTCGTCGGGGTCGACGAACTGCGGCAGGAACGCGAAGAAGAAGATCGTCAGCTTCGGGTTGAGGATGTTGATGAGAATGCCGGTGGTGATCACCTTTCCGGCCGACTGCGGAGCGGTCCGCTCGTCGACGGTCAGCCCGCCCTTTTCCCGCAGCGTGTTCCAGGCCATGTACACCAGATAACCGACACCCAGGTACCGGAGGATCTGGAACGCGAGCGGGCTGGCTTGCAACAACGCGGCGAGACCGGTGATCGCCGCGAGCATGTGCGGAACAATGCCGAAGGTGCACCCGATCGCCGCGACGATGCTGGCCCGGGTGCCCCGGGAAAGCCCGGCGGCCATGGTGTAGATGACGCCGGTTCCCGGCGTCACCACGACGATGAGCGACGTCAGGAGAAAGGAAATGCTCACAGCGGTCCTCCGTGGACAGCGTCGACCCCCGGTGACGCCTCCCGCCACCACCGAAAGCTCACCCTACTCGCGCGAGGCGGATCGGGGTGGGCCACCCGGCCATGCCGGCCCGCGTGGGGCGGGCAACCTCGGTCCCGTTTGCGCATTGGATAGCATCACTCGGTGACGTGGCCCCCGGAGGCCGTTCTCTTCGACTTCTACGGCACCCTCTCCCGGCCGGTACGCGCGGCGTCCCGGCAACCGGTCGCGGACGCCCTGGGCTGCCCACTGGACCGGCTGACGGCGGCGCTGGCCGCGTCCTTCTACCAGCGCGCCGCGGGCCGATGCGGCGACGAGGTGGCGAGCCTGCGGTTCGTCGCCCGCCAGCTCGGCGCGGCGCTGGACGACGCGACGCTGCGCCGGGCGCTCGCGGCGCGGCGGGCGACGGAATGGGCGAACATGCGCCTGCGCCCCGAGGCGGTGCCGGTGCTGACGCGGCTGCGCCGGACCGGGCTGCGCATCGGGGTGGTGTCGGACTGCACGCACGAGCTGGCCGCCGCCTGGCCCCGGCTGGCGGTGGCTCCGCTGGTGGACGCGGCGGCGTTCTCGGTCGAGGTCGGGGCGTGCAAGCCGGATCCGCGGATCTATCTGGCCGCGGCCGAGGGGGTCGCGGTCCCGCCCGCCAACTGCCTCTACGTGGGTGACGGCGGCAGCGCGGAGCTGTCCGGCGCCCGCGCGCTGGGCATGACGGCGGTGCTGCTGAGCTGCCCCGACCTGGGAGAACACGTGACACACCGGCGGGAGGACGGCTGGGCCGGTCCGGTCGTCGATCGGCTGACCGAGGTGCCCGCGCTCTGCGCCAGGGGCTCCGCGCCGGGTCCTCGTCCCAGCTCGTGAGAAGCGAGATCCATCAATATGTCGGCCCCGTCGCGGCATGCCCTACAAAAATGGTGGGTAAAGATGGGAAACGGTGAGCAGTAGATCCGTAACCGTCGATCATGATCACGCAAGTCAATCGGGACGGTTGTCCGGTTTGACACCAAGGGGAACTCTGTAGCGATTCGATCAGATAGCGCGATCGCCTTTCGATGGGGTATCGAATTGAGGGAGTGCACACAACGGCACGTGTCCCGTAGGATTCCCCCCGATGGCTAACGAGATAACCCGGGGGAATCATGTGCCATCCGTTAACTAATGATTAACAAGCCAATCGCCGTACGGCGAGCCTCGGGGTAAAGACGCCCCGCCACCGAAGCGTTGCCCGGAACCACCCGGGATGCCTGACCGCGCCCAAATCGCGGCGAGACAGGCCCGGATCGCGGGTTACGAAGCTTTGTCGGTCGCGGCAGTGCCCGCTGCCCGACCTCAGCCGAACCATTCCACAATGGGAATGGGAATCGGCGCTCTGGTGTATCCGGATACGGGGAAGGAGTCGCGCGGATACGGCCGCCCGGATCGGGGCCCATAGGCAGTCCCAGGTCAGGCAATTCACCTGAGAGGGTGTTTGGCAGGGCCATGCCCTACTGCGCCGGACCAGGACGAGCCTTGCCGAACACCCTCCAAGACCGATGGATGGCAAAGATGAAACAGGTGCTCGACGGCAAATTGGAACAGTCGTGGCTACGCGATGTCGACCTGGCCTTCCTGGCCGAACGCGTCGGCACACCGGTGTTCGTCTACAGCGAGGAGCAGCTGCTCAGGAACATCGGCCGGATCCAGGACGCGGCGAAGGGCGCCGGCCTGGACGGTCGGGTCGAGCTGTACATCCCCTTCTTCCCCAACTCCAACCCGCACCTGCTCAAGGCCCTGCAACGCACCGACGTGGGTCTGCTGTTGCAGCTGCCGAGCGAGTACCGGATCCTGCGGGAGTTCGGCTTCGACCGGTTCATCATCTCCCCCGGGCACGTGTCGGACGAGGAGATCAGCTTCTGGGCGCGGACCGGGCACCCCACCTTCCTGGCCAGCCTGGATGAGATCGCCACCTCGCTGCGCAACGGCGCCACGGCGGTCAGCGCCCGCATCGACAGCCTCGACTCGGGCAAGCCGGGCATCAAGCTCAGCGAGCTGGCCGAACTGGCCCGGCTGATCGACGCGCACCAGGTCGAGCTGGAGTGCTTCGAGGTCTACTTCGGCAGCGGAAACTCGCGCGACGAGATGATCGGCGCCATCGAGACCCTGTTCCAGATCTTCAAGGAGCACTTCCCCACCGCCCGGTCGATCAACTTCGCCGGCGGCCAGGGCTTCGTGTACGAGAAGTGGGGCGAGCTGGAGAAGCACTTCGACTGGGCCGAGTACCTGCGGGCGATCCGGGAGATCGCCGACCGGATGGAGATCCCGGAGCAGGTCAAGTTCCTGTTCGAGCCGGCCCGGGACGTCCTGGCCGACACCGGCGCGCTGCTGCTGAGCGTGGAACGCAACGTCATCACGAACTCGGTCGGCAGCCTGGTGGTCACCGACGGCTCGCGGATGCTGATGCCCTCGGCACAGTTGCGCGACCGGCGGCACAACGTCGTCTTCCTGGACTCGGCGCTGCGCGAGATCCCGTCCGCCGGCGGGAAGACCGAGGCCGCGCTGCGCGGCCGGAGCATCCTGCGGCACGACTACATCCTGCCCGGCACCTACCCGGTGCCGCAGAGCGTCGACGCGAGCTGCCACCTGCTCATCCTCGACGTCGGGGCGTACTGCGCCACCCAGCACATGGAGTTCCTCAACATCCCCCCGGCCGCGGAGGTGCTGCTGGACGCCGTCGGCACGCCGCACCTGGTGACCAAGCGCGGCGACGACCTCGACAAGTGGCGGAACCTGCTGCCGGAAAAGGTGGAGCTGACCCGCTGACGCCCGTCGACCCGGCCGGCGCCGAGGCGCGTCGGCACCGGCCGGGCGGCCGGAGTCGATTCCCTGCACTGACGAGGAGAGATCCGTTGCAGTTGCTGAAGACCGACGACGCCACCCCCCAGCTGCCGAGCCTGGACCCGGCGGTGGACCCGTTCCAACTCTTCGCCGGCTGGCTCCGGGAGGCCGAGGACGCGGAGGTCAACGACGCCAACGCGATGGCGCTGGCGACCGTCGGGCCGGACGGCCTGCCGGACGTACGCATGGTGCTGCTCAAGGGCTTCGACCGGGACGGCTTCGTCTTCTACACCAACAGCGAGTCGCGCAAGGGCGGCCAGCTGGCCGGGAACATGCAGGCGGCCGGCGCGCTGCACTGGAAGAGCCTGCGCCGGCAGGTCCGGTTCCGGGGACCGGTCGAGTTCGCCACCGAGGCCGAGGCGGACGCCTACTTCGCATCGAGGGCCAGGGACAGCCGGATCGGCGCGTGGGCCAGCCGGCAGTCCCGCACGCTCGCCGACCGGAGTCTGCTGGAGGCGGCGGTGGCCCGGGAGACGGACCGCTTCGACGGCCGGGAGGTGCCGCGCCCGCCGCGCTGGAAGGGCTACCGGGTACGGCCGCTCTACCTGGAGTTCTGGGTCGACCGCCCGTTCCGGCTGCACCACCGGCTGGTCTACCGCCGCGACGGGGTCCGGGACGACTGGCAGACCGAGCTGCTCCAGCCCTGAGCACCGCCGCCGGCACCGCCCTCGACCCGCACGGCGCGGCCGATCAGCAAAGACCAACCGGAGGAGAACAGATGAATCCCGTACCGGAGCCGACCGACCGGCCGGACCCGGCGGAGGGCCTCGCGGCCGTACGGCGGGCCATCGCCGACGCCTGCGCGCGGGCCGGCCGGGAGCCCGGCTCGGTGAGCCTGGTCGCCGCGTCGAAGACCGTGCCGGTCGACGGCCTGGAGCTGGCCGTCGCGGCCGGTCAGTCGGTGTTCGGGGAGAACCGCGTGCAGGAGGCCAGGACGAAGTGGCCGCAACTGCGCGCCCGCTTCCCCGAGCTGGAGCTGCACCTGATCGGGCCGTTGCAGTCCAACAAGGCCCGGGACGCGGTGGCGCTCTTCGACGTGATCCAGTCGGTCGACCGGGAGAGCCTCGCCGCGGCGCTGTCCCGGGAGTGCGCCCGGCAGGGCCGACGGCCGAGGATTCTCGTGCAGGTCAACACGGGCGCGGAGCCGCAGAAGGCGGGGGTGTCGCCGGAGGAGGCCGACGCGCTCATCACCGCCTGTCGCCGCACCCACGACCTCGACGTGCTGGGCGTCATGTGCATCCCGCCGGTGGCGCAGTCGCCGGTGCCGCACTACGCCACGCTCGCGAAGGTCGCCGCCCGCAACGGCCTCGCCGTGCTGTCGATGGGCATGAGCGGCGACTTCACCCAGGCGATCGAGCACGGCGCCACCCACGTACGGGTCGGCAGCGCGATATTCGGGGCGAGGAACATCCGGTGAGCCGGGAGCCCGGGTTCGACATCCTCTTCGAGCCGGTCCGGATCGGGCCGGTGACGGCGAAGAACCGCTTCTTCCAGGTGCCGCACTGCAACGGGATGGGCCGCGCCTACCCGAGTGCGATGGCGGCGATGCGCGCGGTCAAGGCCGAGGGCGGCTGGGCGGTGGTCAGCACCGAACAGTGCGACATCCACCACTCCGGCAACCACCCGCGAGAACTGCGCCTCTGGGACGAGCAGGACATCCCCACCCTGGCCCGGGCGACCGACTCCATCCACCAGCACGGGGCGCTCGCCGCGATCGAGCTGGCGCACAACGGCTTCCACGTCAGCAACCTGGAGAGCCGGGTCGTCCCGCTCGCCCCGAGCCTGACCGTCACCCGGGGCATCTTCCCGGTGACCGCCCGCGCCATGGACCGGGAGGACATCCGGGCTCTGCGGCGCTGGCACCGCACGGCCGCGGTCAACGCCCGCCGCGCCGGCTTCGACATCATCTACGTGTACGCCGGTCACGACATGACGCTGCCGATCCACTTCCTGTCGCGCCGGCACAACCGCCGGACCGACGAGTACGGCGGCAGCCTCGTCAACCGCGCCCGGCTGCTCCGCGAACTCGTGGAGGACACCAAGGAGGCGGTCGGCGACACCTGTGCGGTGGCGATCCGGTTCGGGGTGGACGGCCTGCGCCACGGGGACGTGGACGAGGGACGCGAGGTCGTCGAACTGCTCGCCGAGCTTCCCGACCTCTGGGACGTCAATCTCAGCAACTTCGACGTGGACGGCGCCACCTCCCGGTTCCGGGACGAGGGCCACCAGGCGGAGTTCGTCAGGTTCGTCAAGACCGTCACCACGAAACCGGTGGTCGGGGTGGGCCGGTTCACCACGCCGGACACGATGGTGGCGATGGTCCGCGGCGGCACCCTGGACCTGATCGGCGCGGCCCGGCCGTCGATCGCCGACCCGTTCCTCCCGCGCAAGGTGGCCGAGGGCCGCTTCGAGGACATCCGCGAGTGCATCGGCTGCAACATCTGCGTCGCCGGCGACCGGTCCGGTGTGCCGATGCGCTGCACCCAGAACCCGAGCATGGGCGAGGAGTGGCGGCGCGGCTGGCATCCGGAACACATCCCGCCGCGGGACACCGCGGACAGCATCCTGGTGGTCGGCGGCGGGCCGGCGGGCCTGGAGGCCGCCCGCGCCCTCGGCCAGCGCGGCTACCCGGTCATCCTGGCCGACCGCCGGACCGACCTCGGCGGGCGGGTCGGCCGGGAATGCCGGCTGCCCGGACTGGGCACCTGGGCGCGGGTCCGGGACTGGCGGCTGAGCCAGCTCAAGCGGATGTCCAACGTCCAACTCCTGCCGGCCAACGAGATCGACGCGGACCTGGTGCTGGAGTCCGAGTGTTCGCTGATCGCGGTCGCCACCGGGGCGACCTGGCGGGCCGACGGGGTGGGCCGCCACCACCGCGACCCGCTGGCCGGGCTGGACCGGATGCCGGTCTTCACCCCGGAGGACATCATGGACGGCCGGCTGCCCACCGGCCGGGTCGTTGTCTTCGACGACGACCACTACTACCTGGCCGGCGTCCTCGCGCAGCACCTGGTGGCCCGCGGTTGCCAGGTCACCTTCGTCACGCCCGAGCCGGTGGTGTCGGCCTACACCCAGTACACCGCCGAGCAGCGGCAGACCCAGCGGCAGATCCTCGAAGCGTGCGCGGCCGTGCACCTGTCCAGCGCACCGGTCCGGATCGAACCGGACGCGGTGCACGTGGCCTGCGTCTACACCGGACGCGAGACGGCGCTGCCGGCCGATGCGGTGCTGCTGGTCACCGGGATGGTCCCGCAGGACGGGCTCTACCGCGAGCTGCGCGCCCGGGACGAGGGCGCGCTGCGGGCCGCCGGCATCCGGCGGGTCGCCCGGCTCGGCGACTGCCTGGGGCCGGGGATCATCGCCGCGGCCGTGCACAGCGGGCACCTCTTCGCCCGCACCCTGGACACGGCGCTGACCGACGAGACGCCCTACCGGCGCGAGAACGTGGAACTCCGGTGGGATCTCGCACCGGACGCCGATTCGGCGTGGCCGGCCGATCCGCGCCCGACGTACAGCCAACCGGCACCGGCGGCCGACCGGCCGTCGGAGGTGAGCAGAAGGTGAGGGGTGAGTCATGGCGGCGTTCAGGTCGCTGATCGGCAAGGTGGCCGCCGGGCAGGTCCTGACCCAGCAGGAGATGGCGCAGGCCGTCGACCTGATGGTCTCCGGCGCGGCGACCCCGGCGCAGATGGGGGCGCTGCTGATGGGGCTCCGGATGCGCGGCGAGACCGTACCGGAGATCATCGGCGCGGTCACCACCATGCGGGCCCGGATGCGGCGGGTCCCGGTGCCCCCGGACGCCATGGACGTGGTGGGCACCGGCGGCGACTCGTCCGGTTCGTACAACATCTCCACCTGCGCCGCGTTCGTGGTGGCCGGCGCCGGCGTGCCGGTCGCCAAGCACGGCAACCGGGCACTCTCCTCCCGCTGCGGCGCCGCCGACGTGCTTACCGAACTCGGCGTACGGATCGACCTGGACCCGGACGCCGTCGCGGCCTGCGTGGCGGAGGCCGGCATCGGCTTCATGTTCGCCCCGGCCTTCCACCCGGCCCTCAGACAGGTCGGCCCGACCCGGGTCGAACTCGGGGTCCGGACCATCTTCAACCTGCTCGGCCCGCTGCTGAATCCCGCCGGGGTGACCCGGCACCTGGTCGGCGTCTACGCGGCCGAGTGGACCGAACCGATCGCGCGGGCACTGGGCGAACTCGGCTCGCAGCGCGCGCTGGTGGTGCACGGTTCCGACGGGCTCGACGAGATCACCACGACCGGGCCGACCACCGTCGCCTCGCTCCGGGACGGCACGGTCACCACGTACCAGATCTCCCCCGCCGACGTCGGGCTGGCCCAGGTCGCCCCGGCGGCGCTGAGGGGCGGCGACGCGGCCGGCAACGCCACGGCGCTGCGCGCGGTGCTGCGCGGCGAGCCCGGACCGTACCGGGACGTGGTGCTCTTCAACGCCGCGGCGGCCCTGCTGGCCGGCGGTAGGGTGGACGACCTGGCGGGTGGGCTGACGCTCGCCGCGAAGTCCGTCGACTCGGGCCAGGCCGAGGAACGTCTCGCCCAGCTCGTCGCCGTCTCGAACGCCGCAAACCCGAGCACCTGAGGAGCAGCAGATGACGGACCTGCTTGGCCGGATCGAGGCGTACAAGCGCGAGGAGATCGCCGCGGCGAAGCGCGACTGCCCGCCGGAGCGGCTCGCGGCGCAGGCCGCCGCCGCGCCGCCGCCGCGCGGTTTCCTCGCCGCCATCGAGGAGCGGCTGCGGCAGGGCGACTTCGCCCTGATCGCCGAGATCAAGAAGGCGAGCCCGTCCAAGGGGCTGATCCGGGCCGACTTCGACCCGCCGGCGCACGCCCGCGCCTACGCGGCGGGCGGGGCCACCTGCCTGTCGGTGCTGACCGACGCCCCGTCCTTCCAGGGCAGCCCCGAGCACCTCATCGCGGCCCGCGCCGCGACCAGCCTGCCGGCGCTGCGCAAGGACTTCATGTTCGACCCGTACCAGATCGTCCAGGCCCGGGCGTACGGTGCGGACTGCATCCTGATCATCCTGGCCGCGGTGGACGACGCGACCGCCAAGGACCTTGAGGACACCGCGCTCGACCTCGGCATGGACGTACTGCTGGAGGTGCACGACGAGGCGGAACTGGACCGGGCGCTGGGGCTGCGCTCGCGGCTGCTGGGAATCAACAACCGCAACCTGAAGACCTTCGAGACCACGCTGACCACCAGCGAGTCGCTCGCGCCGAAGGTGCCCGCGGACCGGGTACTGGTCGGCGAGAGCGGCATCGGCGGTCCGGCGGACCTGGCCCGGCTGGCCCAGGTCGGCATCGCCACGTTCCTCGTGGGCGAGAGCCTGATCAGGTCACCCGACGTGGAGCTGGCCACCCGCACCCTGCTCGCCCGCGCCGGCTGAACCGGCAAGCGGGCCCGGTTGGCCCGCGGACGGCCCGGGTTATCCGGCGGACGCCATGGGCGGGCCGGGTTCGCCCGCGGACGGGCCGGCGGCGGCGACGCCGGCGAGGAAGTCCCGGATCAGGCCGTGGTCCTTCACCCCACGGCGGGACTCCACGCCGCTGGACACGTCGACGCCCCACGGCCGGGCCGCGGTGATCGCCTCCGCCACGTTCGCCGGCGCCAGGCCGCCGGCCAGCAGCCAGCGCCCGCGCGGCCGTACGCCGTCGAGCACCGCGAGGTCCCAGCGGTGCCCGGACCCGGCCACCCGCGAGTCCAGCAGCAGCATCTCCTCGCCGTACGCGCCGGTGCTCAGGTCGGTGTCCGGCTCGACGGCGGTGGCCCGGATCAGCCGTACCGGCAGCCCGGCGAAGGCGTCGAAGGCCGAGCGGGGGTACCGCCCGTGCAGCTGTACCGCCGCGACGCCGGTGGCCAGCGCCAACCGCTTCGCCTCGGCCACCGGTACGCCGCCGAGAACCGCGACCGTGAGCACCGGCTCCGGGGTCGCGGCCACCAGCGCGCGGACCACGTCCGGGTCGACCTGCCGAGGGCTCTCGGACAGCACGAACCCGACGGCGTCGGCGCCCGCCTCGGCCGCGCAGGCCACATCCGCCTCGGTACGCAGACCGCACACCTTCACGTACATCCGGTCTCCCAGGGAAGCGGCCAGGGCACCCGTACCCTATCGCCCGCCGATCATCGACGGGTTGACCCTGACATCCCCGAGGGCGCGGCGGATGAGCGGCCTACCATCGGGGCATGGCCCTGACCGCGGAGGACGTCGACCGGTTCGAGGGCTTCCGGCCGCGTCTGGAGGCCATCGCCTACCGCATGCTCGGCTCCGCGGCCGAGGCCGAGGACGCCGTGCAGGAGACGTTCCTGCGCTGGCAGGCCACCGACGTCGGCCGCATCGAGGTACCCGAGGCCTGGCTGACGAAGGTCCTCACCAACCTCTGCCGCAACCAGCTCACCTCCGCCCGGGCGCGCCGCGAGACCTACGTCGGCCAGTGGCTTCCCGAGCCGCTGCTGGCCGGCGACCCGATGCTCGGCCCGGCCGACACCGTCGAACAGCGCGAGTCCGTCTCGTACGCGGTCCTCACCCTGATGGAGCGGCTGTCCCCCAACGAGCGGGCGGTGTACGTGCTGCGGGAGGCGTTCGACTACCCGCACGCGGAGATCGCGGACATCCTGGACATCAGTCGGGCCGCCAGCCAGCAGCTCCTGCACCGCGCCCGGCAGCACCTGGCGGACGGCAGGGCGCGCGTCGAGATCGACGCGACAGCGACCCGGCGGGTCGTCGAGGAGTTCCTGTCGGCCGCCGCCAGCGGCCGGATCGAGCCACTCGTACGCCTGCTCACGCAGGACGCCACCTCGGTCGGCGACGGTGGCGGCAAGGTGCCGGCCCGGGCCAAGCCGTTCAGCGGCGCGCTCGCGGTCGCGAAGTTCCTGCGCGGGCTGTTCAAGCCCACCCAGATCAAGCGCGCCATCGTGGGCGGTACGCCCGAGGTCTACGCCACCACCGCGAACGGCGAACCTGCGGTGGTGGTCGTGGTGGACGGCCGGATCATCGGCATCATGTGCCTGGAGATCACGGCCGGGGGCATCGCGGCGCTGCGCAACCAGGTCAACCCCGACAAGCTCGACCGCGCCAGCGCCCGCTGGGCGACCGGCGACCACGGAAAGCCGCTGCTCCTCGCCGACTGAACGCCGGGTGAGGCGCCTCACATGCCGCCTGCGTCAGAAAACGGCGGGCCATCCGGTTCAACCGGCATACCCGAGCAGGACAGGAGCACGGAGATGTCGCACCGGATCATCGTCCTCGGCGCCGGATACGCCGGAGCCGTCGCCGCCGGCCGCCTCGCGAAGCGGCTCGACCGCGAGGACGTCAGCATCACCCTCGTCAACACCGAGCCCGACTTCGTCGAACGGGTCCGCATGCACCAGGTGGCCACCGGCCAGGATCTCAAGCCCCGGCCGTTCCCCGAGATGTTCGCAGGCACCGGCGTAGAGCTGCGAGTGGCCACGGTCACCGCCGTCGACGTCGAACGCCGCTACGTCGAGGTCGTCGACCGGGCCGGCACCGCGGAGCTTTCCTACGACACCCTCGTCTACGCCCTCGGCAGCGGCTGGACCGACCAGGGCGTACCGGGGGCCGCCGAGCACGCGTACCAGATCGCCAGCCGGCCCGGGGCGCTCCGGCTGCGGGAGCGGCTGGCCCGGCTCGACCCCGGCCAGACCGTACTGGTGGTCGGCGGCGGTCTCACCGGCCTGGAGGCCGCGACCGAGTTCGCCGAGGCCCGCCCGGACCTGCGCGTCGCGCTCGCGGTCCGCGGCGGCCTCGGCGACTGGCTCTCGACCCGCGCCCGCGCGCACCTGCGGACGGTCTTCGACCGGCTCGGAATCACCGTGCACGAGCACACCACCGTCACCGGCGTCGACGCCGACCGGGTCAGCACCGCAGGCGGGGCGACCATCCCGGCCGCGGTCACGGTCTGGACCACCGGCTTCGCGGTCCACCCCGTCGCGGCGGCGACCGCCCTGGAAACCGCCGGCACCGGCCAGATCGTCGTCGACCGGACCATGCGCTCGGTCTCGCACCCGGACGTGTACGCCATCGGCGACGCGGCCTGGGCGACGGGTCCCGGGAACAAGCCGCTGCGGATGTCCTGCGCGTCGGGAGTCCCGTCCGCCTGGCAGGCCGCCGACGCGATCGCGGCACGGTTGACCGGCGGGAAGGTGCCGGACGTACCGATCCGGTATGTCAACCAGTGCATCTCGCTGGGCCGGCGGGACGGCCTGATCCAGTACGTCACGGCCGACGACCGGGCCGTGCGGGCGGTGCTGACCGGCCGGCTCGCCGCCGGCTACAAGGAGCTGATCTGCAAGGGCGCCGCCTGGGCCGTCGGCAACCCGCTGCTGGGGCTGCCGGCCCGGCACCGCAGGCTCGCCCGGCAGCCGGCCGTGGCGCCCGCGACCGACCACAGCGGCGCCGGTCGGCGGCCGTGACGGCCCGCCTCGGGGTGTCACCGTTCGGTCGTGGCGGTGAACCAGTCCTTGCGGGTGCTCCTGTCCAGTTGCGTGACTCGGAGCCCGGCCGCGCGGCAGGCGTCGGCGAACTCCGCCGGCTCGTAGTAGGTGAACCAGCGGGCGGCCGGGAACTCCTCGGTGGCGCGCCAGCCGTCCTGGCCGCCGTACTTCATGCTGATCAACGCGCGGCCGCCCGGAACGAGGGCACGCCGGACGCCCGCGAGCGCCGCGGCGGTGTAGGGCTTGGGCAGGTGCAGCAGTACGCCGCTGGCGATGATGCCGGCGAAGCAGCCGGATCGGAACGGCAGGGCGACGGCGTCGCAGCAGACGGCGGCGGGTCTGCCCAGACGGGCCGCCGCGACGCAGAGCAGTTCGGGTGTGGCGTCGGCGATGACGACGGTCCTGCCGGCCGCGGCGGTCAGCTGCGCGTCGCGGCCGGCCCCGCAGCCGAGGTCCAGGACGGGACCGTCCGGCAGCGTGTCGAGGAATGTCTTGAGTTCCTGTTCAAGGCCGGGAAACCTGTCGTAGCCGGCGGTCATCGCGGTGTACCGCTCCGCCAGGGAGGCGTAGGACCTGCGAACCCGGGCGGTTCCGGGCCAGCCGCTGCTCACGGGGTCACGGTGCCGGGGACGGCGGCACCGGTGACGAGGCCGCTGACGTCGGTTGCCTGGTGTTTCCAGGCGACACCGGGCAGGGCGTGCCGGCTGCCGTCGCGGCCGGTGAGGGTCACCCCGGCCGCGGGTTCGGTGGCCCGGCCGATGACGTCGAACGTCAAGCCGTGCCCGGCGAACGCGTTCCGGCATGCGTCGAGTCTGTCGGGGGGCACGGTGAAGGCTAGCTGGAAGTCCGCGGAGGCGCTCATCGCGAGGGTGATGTCGTCGGCCCCGATGAGCTTGGCGACCGCGCTGACGGCGGGGTGGACGGCGATGTCGTCCTCGGCGATGTCGAACCCGACCCCGCTGGCGGTGGCGAGTTGTTCGATGGTGGCCTTGAGCCCGTCGGAGGTGTCCTGGCACGCGGTCGCGTAGCCGCCGGTGGACAGCAGGCGCCCTTCGGCCACCCGGGCGCGTGGCTGGCGCCAGCCGGCGAGGAGGTCCTGTTCCAGGGCGTCGGGAAGGTTCCAGCCGTTGGCGGTGCGCCGGGGGAAGTAGGCGACCGCGGCGCCCAGGACGCCGCACGGGCCGGTGACGCAGAGGTGGTCGCCGGGTTCGGCGCCGCGTCGGGTGAGGGCGGTGCCGGTGCGGCAGATGCCGAAGGCCGATGCGCAGAGCACGATGCGTTCGGCGTTGCCGATGTCGCCGCCGACGTTGAACGTGCCGAAGTCGGCGCAGGCGCGGTCGATGCCGGCCATGATGTCGAGGAACGCGTCGTCGTCGAGATCGTGGGGGTAGCGGACGACGGTGAGGACCCCGATCGGCGCGGCGCCCATCGCGGCGACGTCGCTGACGTTCGCGGCCACGACGTAGTACCCGATGTCGAAGTTCGTCAGCAGGCCCTGCTCGTAGAGGGTGAACTTCGGGCCGCGCACGTAGTCGGATCCCGCGACGAGGGTGACCGGGCCGTCGAGGTCGTAGATCGCACAGTCGTCCCTCGCGTCGGCGCCGGCGGTCAGGGTCGCGTACGGGCCGTGGCTGTCGCCGAGGACGGATCCGGACTGGCCGGTGAGGAAGGCCCCGACGAGCTTCGCGACCCGGGTCGGCTCGTCGGAGTAGGTGGCGGCTTCGGAGGGCACTGGAGGTCTCCCAGGTGGTGAAGGACGGCTCGCACCGTGGCGGACGGCGGCAGGAATGTGGTGTCCAGGACGAGGCCGTGCGGCTGGTGGCCGATGTGTTCGCGGGTGACGTCGTCGAGCCCGGTGGCCGGTCCGACAGTCACCGCCCGGTCCGGACGAAGCCGGAACTGGGCGTACCGCCGGTGCCGCCGGACCGCCTCGGCGGCGGTGAGGAACACGTGGCAGTCCGCGTCCGCCATGATCGTTGTGGCGCAGTCCCGTCCGACGGCGACCACCCGCGGATGGTCGCTCATGATCATGCGATGCTGCTCGGTGATGGCGCGGCGCCATGCCGGCTCGGCGGCGACGAGCCGCAGTTGCTCTTCCACTTCCGCTGACCAGAGGGCATCGGTGATGTCCTCCCCGTGGTAAACGATGGCGGGGAGTGCGGGTCGTGCCCCCGGTGCCACCGGCTCGTGACGCAGCACCGTGAACAATCGCCCGCCGGGCGGCACCGGGCCGCGCAGCGCCGCAAAGGCCACGGCACGGTAGGTCAGCCCGGTGTCGAGCACACGCATGCCCAGCCGCGACGCGAGCGCGACCGCGAGGGTGGTCTTGCCGCTCGCGCTCGGGCCGTCCACGGAGATCCGCAAGCCGTGTCCCATTCGGGAAACCCCTCTGCCGCGGCGGGGCGGCATCGATGCGGGCGACGGGGCGCCACCACGTGCTACCTGAACGCGGCCGAGGCCGGCGCACCGGCTCCTGGCATGAGCCGCCGGCGCCAGTCCCGGGTTGCGACCATCGTCGCTCGCAGGAAGTCCTTGCGGATCACCACCGACCAGTCCCACTCGGGATCGGTCATGCCGAGCATGATGCCCACGACAGAGCGCAGGTACTGGCTGCGGATGCGACGCTCGGCGTCGAACAGGACGTGGGAGTTGCCGTCGCAACAGTAGTAGTAGGGCCGATCGGCCGCCGCGAACCGCCGCAACGCGGTGAAGTCGGGAAGTTCGACGCCCGTCAGCCCGTCGCGCGCCATCGCTGCCGTGGCGCGCGACCCGTCGACGGGAAGCAGGTGCCAGTGGGCATGGGTGATGCACGCCGACGGTATCGCCGAAGAAGATCCATGTTCCAGAATGGTCATCTGCCCGAACGTCGCCACGTACAGCGGGCGCAGGGCGGACACGAGAAGTCGGACGCGCTCAAGGTGCGGGGCGTCGAGATGGCCGAAACTGAGGTGGTGCACCTCGGGCAGCAGTAGCAGGTGCCCCACGGTCAGCGGCGACAGGTCGGCGATGAGCCGAAAACCCGCGACGGACGCGATCTCCCGGCTGGGCGGCTCGCCCCGGTACGTCGCCGCGAAGGTGCTGACGCCACCGGGGCGCATTTCATCACACAGCTCGGCGCCGTCGCAGGTTGACATAACAGCCACGCCTACCTCCGCATAGGACGGTGAAGCGCACGACTCCACCGTAGCATCGCTATCCGGCGGAACCATTTGTCACGCGCGCATCTTTCCCCCTTGTCGATAAGTTCTACCGTTTATCGCATGCGGCCCCTCACGGCAAAGATCGCCGATCGCGCGATCATGCTGGCGGCGACCTGTGTCATGGTCGCACAGCAGTATTCCGTTCCCTCGGCCTCGTTCTGGAATACCGCCATAGGCGGCCGCGGCTACATCATTGCCATCCTGGTGACCATCATCGCGACCTTCGGCGCGCTCACGCCGGCTCAGATCTGGTCGGAGCGTTCCCGCATGGCCCGACGCACCGCCGTCCGCCACCAGATCCTCAACCACTTCGGTCGGCTGCTGGCCATCGCCTCACGGGTGGACCCCAAGCCACCCCCCTCCGACCTCGGCCTGCACGTGTGGCGCATCGCCTGGGCGCTACGCCGCCCGCATCGCCGGCTGGTTCGCATCGCCACGTACCGGTTGGGCAGCACACCGACGACCCGGGCCTTCGAACCGGGTCGGGGCGTCGGCGTCGTGGGCCTGTGCTGGAAACGCAACGAGGAGGTGGCCGTTGACGTCGAGCAGCTCGCGGAGCGGCTGACCACGCCGGCCAAATTTGCTGCCCACATCGAGTCCGACGGCCCCGACGCCGTCATGAACCTCGCCTGGCCGGAGTTCGTGCGGGTACGCCATCGCGGCGCCGTCTTCGCCAGCCCGGTCCGGAACGGGCGGGGCCAGTTCATCGGCTGCGTCAGCGTGGACGTCAGTTCCGGATTCGCCGCACTGGCCAAGGACGAGCTGTGGCACGAGGTCAACTCGCTGTGCATGCTGCTGGGGGACGACGGCATGCTGCACGTCTGAGCGGACGACCCAGCCGCACGGTGCGGGCGGGCCGGCTACCGGAGCACGCGGTCGCGCCCGCCGATGGCCTCGCTCGTCGCGGCCTGCCAGGCGTCAGGATCGCAGTTGGGAAGGATCTGCCGGATGCCGCCGGCCGGGTTCTCGACATCGCCGAAGCTGCGCGGTATCACGTGGATGTGTAGATGATCGATGCTGCGACCCGCCGCGCGACCTTCGTTGACGCCGATGGTGTATCCCTCCGGCCGCAACCGCAGGGACAGGTCGGCGCGCACCGCCAGAATCAGCGAGAAGGCGTCGTGAAGCTCCGCGGCCGTCAGATCGAAGAACGACTCGACGTGGCGCTTCGGAACGATCTCGGTATGTCCTTCCGAGGCGGGGAAGTTGTCCAGCCGGGCAAAACAGGTCGCGTTCCGGTGCGAGATCCGATTCAGTCGCGGGTCTTCCTGTCGACAGAACAGGCAGTCCGGCAACGGATCGGCAGGAGCACTCGCCTCAGCGCCTTCTGGTCCCACGCAGCCCCCCACCACCAACCGCTTGCGCCCACCGGGCGCAGGGTGTCGTGCGACGTCTGACGGCGCCATCATACAAGGTCGACATCGGCCAGCGGGATAGCCGAGCGATACTACGGAGATCAATGTCTGCAATGCACCATGATTGCGAAAACGACTCGATCGACGCGATTCGACTCGCGTTTCGCGAGCGGCGACAAGACCCGGGCCGGCCGCGGCCGCGTTGCGGTCCGGCCGGCCCGCTACGCCGCCGTGATCCCACCGTCGACCGGCTCACCGTCCTCGAAGAGGCCGCCGGTGGGTCCGTCGCCGGGCAGCATGGCGGCCCAGGCCACCCAGCGTGCGCTCTCGACCGTCGGCCGCCCGTCGTTGTCGTCGCCGAGCTCAGGGTGGCTCGCGAACCGTCCGGGGTCGACGGAGTTGACCAGGATCCCGGCTCCGCGCAGCTCCACGGCCAGCGAGGTGGTCAGGGTCTCGGCGGTGTACTTGGCCATCGAGTACGCCGGTGCACCGACGGGACGGGGTAGCGCGGCGCCGGCGCGCACCTGCATCGCGGCGCCGCTGGACACGGTGACGACCCGGGCCGCCGGGGCCGCCTCCAGCAGCGGCAGACAGGCCCGGGTGAGCGCCCACGGACCAAACACGGTCACCTCGAACGCGGCACGGACGGCGTCCGTATCGGCGTCCAACAGGCGGAAGGTGTCCCAGTCGGGCATCAGCGCGGCGTTGTGGACCAGCGCGTCGAGCCGGCCGAAGTCGGCGGCCAGCCGCGCCGCGACCGCCGCGATGGTGGCAGGATCACTCAGGTCAAGATGTACGGCGGTGGCCGCGAAGCCCTCGGCGGACAACTCCTGGGCCCGCAGGCCGGTCTGCTCCGGGTCCCGGCCGGCCAGCACGGCGTGGAAGCCGTGTGTCGCAAGCTCGCGGGCGACGGCGAACCCGAGCCCGAAGGGGCGGCTGGCCCCGGTGACGAGGGCGACCCGCCCGGTGGCCTGGTCGTCAACGCTGGGAACGGACATGGAAGATCCTCTCCTGGTACGGATGGCACTGCCGCAGCGCGTGCTGTCGGCCGCACGTTGTCGGCGACGACACGGGCGCCGCTTCCGCGACAATTCTGATCATGTCGGCCGCCTCCCCGTGACCCGGGTAGCCGGTGCGGCCTCGATCTCAGCCATCGGGGGCGTCACACGAGCTTGACCAACGCCCCCGGCGGACCGCCCGTGAGACGGCTGTGAGATATCACGGCAGCGGAGCGGGCTGGGCGCGCAGCCTCCCCGCTCCGCAGCTTCGGGAGTTGCTTAGCGGACGGCGGCTGGCCGTGAGCGGAGGCGGCGCGCTGAGCCTGGTCGACTACGCCGAGGAGATCGTGCGCTCCGGATTCCCCGCCATCCGTCAACTGCCGCCGCGCGCTCGCAGGGCACAGCTCGACGGCTACCTGAACCGTATCGTCGAACGAGACTTCCCCGAGCAGGGCCACCTGGTACGCCGCCCCGACACCCTGCGCGGATGGCTGGCCGCGTACGCAGCCGCGACGGCAACCACCAGTTCCTACAACGCCATCCTGGACGCGGCCACCCCGGGCGAGACCAACAAGCCCGCCAAGACGACAACGACCGTGTACCGCGACGTGCTGTCGCAACTGTGGCTGCTCGATCCCGTGCCCGGCTGGCTGCCCAGCCGCAGCGCCTTCAGCAGACTCGGCGCCGCACCGAAACATCACCTCGCCGACCCGGCTCTCGCCGCCCGACTCCTCGGTGTGGACGTACCCGCCCTGCTCGACGATTCAGCACCGGACACACCCGTCCGCCGGCCCGGTCACCTGCTGGGCGCCTTGTTCGAGTCGCTGGTGACGCTCAGCGTTCGGGTCTACGCGCAGGCAGCTGAAGCCACGGTTCATCACCTACGTACCTGGGACAGTCGACACGAGGTGGATCTCATCATCCAGCGCGCCGATCAACGAATCGTGGCGCTCGAGGTCAAGCTGTCTCCGTCGGTGAGCGATGACGACGTCCGTCACCTCACCTGGCTGCGTGGACAACTCGGCGACGATCTACTCGATGCGGCGGTCATCACCACCGGGTCCGAGGCGTACCGCCGCGCTGACGGAATCGCGGCGATCCCGCTCTGCTTGCTCGAACCCTGACAACCAGCGCATGCCACCTTCCAGCCCGGCGACGCCGACCTTGCGCATCTGACGACACAGGCCGGCACCCGGGTACCACACTGTTTGCGCCCCACCACATTCCGGGTCTGTCAAGTTAACGGCTGATCTTGGTTGTTGAGGTGGTCAGTTGTTGACGGGGGTGAGCCGGCCTTCGAAGGCGATCTGGAAGGCGTTCAGGGGTGCCTTCCAGCGCATGGTCCAGCGCCGGCGGCCGGCGCCGGTGGGGTCGAGGCTCATCAAGGCCATGTAGACGCACTTCAAGACGGCTTGCTCGTTCGGGAAGTGCCAACGAGCTCGCACGGCCTTGCGGATACGGGCGTTGACCGACTCGATCGCGTTTGTGCTGCAGATGACCTTGCGGATCTCCACGTCGAAGGCGAGGAACGGCACGAACTCGGCCCAGGCGTTCTCCCACAGCTTCACGATCGCTGGATACTTCTTGCCCCAGGCGTCGGCGAACTCCAGGAACCGCTCGGTTGCGGCGTCTTCGGTCGGCGCGGTGTAGACCGGCCGCAGCGCTTTGGCGATCTTGTCCCAGTCCTGCCGCGCGGCGTAGCGGAACGAGTTGCGCAGCAGATGCACCACGCACGTCTGCACGATCGTGCGCGGCCACACCGTCTCCACCGCCTCGGGCAGGCCCTTGAGCCCGTCACAGACCAGCATCAGCACGTCGGCGACGCCGCGGTTCTTCAACTCGGTCAGCACGTGCAGCCAGTGCTCGGCGCCCTCACCGCCGTCACCGGCCCAGATACCGAGGATGTCCCGGTGTCCGTCGACGGTGACCGCCATCGCCAGGTAGATCGGCCGGTTCGCGACCCGCCCGTCCCTGATCTTGACGTTGATGGCGTCGATGAACACGACCGGATACACCCGGTCCAGAGGCCGGTTCTGCCACTCCACCATGCCGTCCATGACCTTGTCGGTGATGGTGGAGATGGTCTGCTTGGACACCTCGGCCCCGTACACCTCGGCCAGATGCGCGGCGATCTCGCCGTGGGT
This sequence comes from Plantactinospora sp. KBS50, assembly GCF_002285795.1. Lineage (GTDB taxonomy): Bacteria > Actinomycetota > Actinomycetes > Mycobacteriales > Micromonosporaceae > KBS50. The sequence continues at coordinate 1,180,080 of NZ_CP022961.1, read as the reverse complement.
CAGGCCCTTGGCCGACAACGACAGGACCATGTCGTCGACGCCGGTCAGGCGCCACTGCCGCTTACGCACGATCTGCGGTTCGAACGTGCCCGCCGCGTCACGTGGAACCCGAACCTCGACCGGCCCGACATCGGCGAGCACGGTCTTGGTCCGGCTGCCGTTACGGGTGTTCCCGCTGCCCCGACCGGCCGGGTCGTGCTTGTCGTAGCCGACGTGATCGGTAATCTCGCCGTCCAGCGCCGATTCGAGGACCCGCTTGGTCAACTGCTGCAGCAGCCCACCCTCACCGGTCAGCTTCAGCCCGTCACCACGAGCCCGATCGACCAGCACCGCGATCAACTGCTCATCCGTGACCGCACCCACCGACCCAGTGGCCGGCTCTCCCACGCAGGTAGCGGACGCCGACAACGCTCTGGGCCGGCGGGGTGTCGGCGCCGCTCAACAGCACCGACGGCCGCAGGTGCGCCAGCGTGCGCAGCAGCTCGGTACCGATGCAGCCGCTGCCGCCGGTCACCAGCACCCGCCGGCCCCGGATCGCCGCCTCTGCCTCCTGCTCGGGCACCGGGATGCCACGCTCCTGTACGGACAGATAGCGGTCCAGTTCGGCGTGGCTGTCCGGCTGTGCCGCCATCAGCTGCCCGGTCAGCCGACGCAGTCGGTCGAGTTCCTCTCCAGTGGGCCTCCACCCGGGCGGTGCGACGTGCGTCATCCGGCACAGCGTGTCCTGCACACTCGGCATGGTCATCCTCCCCGTTGCGGCCCGTCGCTGCCGACATCGCGACCGGGCGGCCCGCGAAAAACGCATACGATCGCCATGTTCACCTATCATGACGAGGTGGTGAACTTTGCAGTTAATTGACATCGATTTTGCCCAGGCCGGACCGAAGAATAGACGTGTAAGGACCGAATAACATTGCTGTGCCGGCCCTCCCGATTCGGGCATACTCGGGGACAGCACATCGATCCCGACCGTTATCGGAAGGTATTTCGTCATGCGCGTCCTCGTCGTACAGGACGACCTCGCCGGCCGCCGTCATCTCGTACACCGGTTGAAAGAGCGCGGATATGCGGCATGGGGCGCCGGCACCGGCAAGTCGGCCCTGCAACAGCACCACCGGGTGGATCTGGTGGTGCTCGACATGGACGTACCCGACATCGACGGTCTGCTGGTCTGCGCCGAGATCCGCCGGGAGTCGGACACACCCATCATCGCCCTGACCGGTAGCGGCACCGAGGTCGAGCGCGTGCTGGCGTTCTGGGCCGGCTGCGACGACTGCCTCGACAAGCCGTTCGGCGCCGAGGAGCTGCTGGCCCGGGTCGAGGCCGTGCTGCGGCGGCTACGCCCGGACCCGGACGCCCACACCGTCACGCACGGACCGCTGCACATCGACGTGGCCCGGCGCGAGGCCCGGCTCGGCGGCCGGACGCTCGCGCTGACCCGTAAGGAGTTCGACCTGCTGCACCTGCTCGCCGCCCGCCCCGGGGTCGTGTTCAGCCGCCGGGAGCTGCGTGCCCGGGTCTGGCACGACAGCGCCACGGCCACCGGCCGGACGATCGACACGCATGTCAACAGCCTGCGGGCAAAGCTGGGTGACACCAGGTGGATCGTGACCGTGCGGGGCGTCGGTTTCCAGCTCGGCCGTGGCTTCAGCGCCGCGGCGTGAGCGCTATTTGCCGTACGGGTGCCGCTCGCGTGCCGCGCGCAGCGCCTCGCCCCACCACCCGAGCTGGTCGAACATCGCCTTGGCGGCCGCACCGACGGCCTCAGGTTCGACCGGGTTGCCGTCCGGGCCGAACTTCTCCCACGCCATGTGAAAGCTCACCTGCTCGCGGATCGTCATCGCATGCAGTTCGGCAAAGACCAGCCGCAGGTGCTCGGCGGCGCGCAGGCCGCCGGCCATGCCGCCGTACGAGACCAGGGCGATCGGCTTGGCCTGCCACTGGGTGTAATGCCAGTCGATGAAGGACTTGAGCGACGCGGGACAACTTCGGTTGTACTCCGGCGTCACCACGACGAACGCGTCCGCCTCGGTCAGCCTGGGCCCGACCTGGGAGAGCGTCTCGGCGACGTCCGGGGCTGGCGACTGGGTCAGCACCAGCGGCAGCGGATGGTCGGCCAGGTCGATGTAGTCGACCTCGAAATCGTCACGCCGGCCGGCCTGGTCGGCGATCCATCGGGCTGCCGTGGGACCGAACCGGCCGTCGCGGACGCTGCCGCAGATCACTGCGAGCCGCAGGGAAGCCATGGTGATGGGTGTTCCTTCCGTGTGTGGGGTCGTGGTCGGTGGTGGTACCCGCGTCACCCGGTCGGGGCAAGCGCCTTGAGGTAGTCCTCTTCCGAGCGGGCGCCGGACAGCTCCGGGCCGTCCTTCACCCGGACCAGCGGCACCGACGTGATGCCCCGGTCTCGTACCGCGGTGAGCGCGGCGGCGACCTCGTCCGGTTCTGGGCCGTTCCCGCCGGCTGCTACCGGGGTGACACCGACGTCGGCCGCGAGTTCGGCCAGCGTGCCCTGGTCCCCGATGTTGCGACCTTCGCTGAAGTAGGCCCGGAACAGCCGTTCCGTGATCGCCTCCGCCCGCCCCTGCCGCTGCCCTGTCGCGAGCAGCTGGTGCGCCCGGAACGTGTTGACGAAGATGGCCCGGTCGAACTCGAGGCGCAGGCCGTCACGGGCGGCGATGCCGGTCATGCGGTGCACCATCTGTTCGGCGTCGGCGCCGAAGTCCCGGCGGTGACGCTCGGTCAGCGGCTCGCCCTCCTCGGGGGCTCCGGCGTCGATCTGGAACGGCCGGAACGTCACCTCGATCGTCCAGCCGTCCGCGCGCCGGAGCGCCGCGGCCTTCTCGAAGCGGGTGAAGGCCAGGTACGAGTGCACGCAGATGAGGTCGAGGACGAACTCGACGCGCACGGCTCTGCCGGTGTCAGCGGACATGGGGAGATCCTTCGTCGAGTCGGGAGGTGAGCACGCCGGCCCGGTCGGCACCGGGTTCGGCGTCGACGCGGGTGCGGTGCCGGGACGCGGCGAGGTAGCCGGCGGCGACGATCAGCGCGCCTGCCGCGATGATCAGGAACAGTGGCTGGATGCCGAGGTGACTCACGGCCGGCTGGGTCACGATGGGTGCCAGGAACTGGCCCAGGAACAGGGCCGTGGTCAGGAAACCAGCGTATCGACCGCGGGAGTCCGGCGGTGCGGTGTTGACCACCCAGTTGTTCAGCGTCGGCATCAGGATGCCCAGGCCGACGCCCATGACCAGGGCGCCCAGGCCCAGTACGACGACGTGTGGGGCCGCGAACAGCACCAGGTACCCGGCCCCGATCGCGGCGAAGGCCACCGCGACGAGCACGTATTCACCGGCCAGCCGCCGGATCGCGGCGAAGCGCAGCGACACCAGGCCGGTGGTGAGGGTCTGCACCGCGATGACCGCTCCGGAGGCGATCGAGGTCGCGTGGAAGTCGTCCTCGACCAGGAAGGGCACCTGGACCGGCACCGAGTAGAACGCGACCTGACCGAGCAGCATCGCGGCGAGGGCCGCGGTGATGCCCACAGGCCACCAGCGCCGGGCGGGAGTGCCGGAGCCGGCATCTCCGCCGGTGGCAGGTGGGCAGCCGCCGCCGGGCAGGTAGCGCAGCGCGGCGACGGCGAGCACCGCGCCGAGCAGGTAGACGAGGAAAACGGTCCGCCAGCCCAGTCCGGCCAGCGCGCCGCCGCCGACCAGCAGCAGTACGCCGCCGAACGCCCCGGCGGAGATCTGCCGGCCGAGCAGCCGCTGCCGCTCGGCGCCCTCGTAGCGGTCGGCCACGATGGCCACGCTGGTGGTCATCACCAGGGAGACCCCGATGCCGAGCACGATCCGGCCGGCCAGGATGCTGTAGAGGTCGGGCAGGTAGAAGCCGGAACTACCGCCCGCGGCGAACGCGAGCATGCCGATGATGAGAGCGCGCTTGCGCCCGATGCGCTCCGACAGCGCGCCGGCGAACGGGGCAAACACCACGATCGCCAGTGCGTGGGTGCTGGTGATCATGCGGGACAGCAGGTCGGCGTCGGCGGTGCCGGCGAACGCGGCCCGGATGCCGGGGAGGGCGGGCGACACGACCGCTCCCGCCATGATCGTCAGCATGCCTGCGAGGACCAGAACCGTGGCCTGGCCGCCCCGGGGTGGTCCCGTCGTCCGGCCGGCGCCGTCGGGAGAGTGCACGCCACGCTCCTTTCCTCGGTTTCGCAGGGTGATCGCGGACATGCCCACCGTAGAACTTCAACCAAGGATGAAGTCAAGCGCCGTCACGCCGGCGGTTTCTGCCCCCAAACCGAGAACAGCAGGGTCGTGACATCCCGGGACGCCGGCTCCTCGAGGGTGGCGACGAAGCCGGCGAGGTCTTCCGCGCTGACCCAGCCGTTGTCGACCAGCGGCCGGCCCTGCAGCTCGAGCCGACGGCGCATCAGCTCGTTCTCGTACTCGCCCTGACCGGGGCCGAGCGGCCGCAGATGGAAGTCGACCCCGGCGAGCCCTTCGGCGGCCAGCCGGGCGGGCACACGGCGAGCGAACCGCATGTCGGCACCCTGAGCGCGGAACACGCGCAGATAGGCCTCGACGACCCGGCGCCCGAGCGGGGTGGTCGCGTCGTCGGCCGGCATGAAGTAAAAGTCCTCGACCAGCATCCAACCGCCCGGCGCCAGCCACCGCACGGCCCGGGTCAGCAGCTCGTCGGGGCTCTTGAGGACCGAGAACACGCCTCGGGCCAGAATGAAGTCGAACGATCCGGGCGCGAACTGCTCGGCCTCGATGTCGCCTTGGCGCACCGTCAGCCCGGGGGCGCGTACGCCGTCGAGGAGAGCGGTGCTGACGTCGACCGCGAGCACCGAGCCCTGCGGCACCCGGGCGGCGAGCCACTTCGACATGGAGCCGGCACCGGCGCCGATGTCCAGGCAGCGGGCGCCTGCGCCCAGCGGCAACCGGCCGATCAACTCGGTCGTCAAGGGGTCGTAGTTGCGCTCCCACAACGCCGCGAGGATGGCCTCGGCCTCCTGCGCCGTCGGTCGGGTCGACGTCATGGCTCACCTTTCCGGTCGGTCCGGCCCGCCGGTGGACGGCCCGACGGTGAGCTCGACGGCTCCCATCGGGCAGCAGTCCGCGACGGAGCGGGCGGTTTCGAGTGCTTCCGGGCCGGTCAGCCGCGCCTCGACGGCCTCGGCGTGACCGGCCCCGGTCAGCCGGAACAGCGCCGGCGACATCGCCTGGCACAGTCCGGTGCCGCGGCACAGCCGCGGGTCCACGCGTACGGTGGCCTCGGTCTCCCGGTCGCCGGAGGTCACCGGGACGCGCCCGTCGTGAGCGCCGGCAACGCGACCAAGCGGCGCATCGCCCAGTTCTCGATGTAGCGAAGGTCGTGTCGGGCGACCGCGAGGTCCAGTCGCGGGAACCGGCGGAACAGCGCAGGGATCGCGATCCGTCCCTCCAGCCGGGCCAGCGCCGCGCCGAGGCAGTTGTGCAGCCCGTGACCGAGGCCGACGTGGCGCAGCCGGGTCCGGGTGAGGTCGAGCCGGTCCGGCTCGTCGAACTGGCGCGGGTCGCGGTTGGCCGAGAGCAGGGCGGCGATCACCGGCGCGCCGGCCGGCAACACCGTGTCACCGAACGTGAGCTCCTCGGTCGTGACCCGGAACAACGCCGTGCTGAGGGCGCCCTCGTAGCGCAGCAGTTCCTCGACCGCCGGTTCCTCGATGCCGGGCCGCTCGGCCAGCAGGTCGCGCTGGTCGGGGTGGTCGAGCAGGGCGAGTACCGCGTTGCCGACGAAGGCCCGGATGGTGTCGCTGCCGGCCAGGATCATGGCCGCGACGGTGGCGACGAGTTCCTCCTCGGACAGCCGGTCGCCGTCGTCCCGGGCCCGTAGCAGCGCGGTGGTCAGATCGTCGTCCGGCCGCCGCCGCTTCTCGGCGACCAGGTCGGCGGCGTAGTCGCAGATCCGGGCGAAGCCCTCGGCGACCTTCGGCATCTGTGCGTCGTCGGACGGGAACGCCTGAGCGAGCGCCTGCACGAGTTGCTCGTGGCGGTCGATGCGCAGGCCCAGGATCTCGCTCATGACGGTGGACGAGACAGGCCCGGCGTAGTGCGCCATCACGTCGAACGAGCCGCGCGCCTCGCAGTCGTCGAGCGCCGTCGCCACTGCCTTCTCGACCGCGGTCTGCCACTTGGTGATCCGGCTCGGTGTGAACGCGGTCATCACCAGCCGCCTCAGTCGGGTGTGCGCAGGCGGGTCCACCACGGTGACCGCCTTCTCGAGCACGCTGCCGGCCCCACTGACCAGTCCGGCCGCCTGAAACTCCGGGCTGCCCCAGGTGCCGCCCTCAGAACTGAACCGCTGGTCGGCCAGCATCGCCCGCACGTCGTCGAAGCGGGTCACGATCCAGGTCCGGACGGCGCCGACCGGAAACGCGAATTCGTGCACCGGGGACCGGTCGCGCAGCCAGCCGAGCGTCGGATAGGGGTCCTGAAAATACGTCGCGCTGAACAGCGGCGCTGGCAAGTGATCCATTGTTTCTGTCCCTCCGGAACCATTCGGACCGAGTCTGGTGACCGGCTCCCGCCCCATCAACGGCATCGACGCCAGAGCCATGTCAAGGAATGCAAAGAATCGACAGGGCATACGCTGGCGGGCATGACGCACACGTCCCCCATCGCCAAGGAGCTGACGGTCGGCGAGCTGGCCCGGCGCAGTGGCGTCTCCACATCGGCGCTGCGCTTCTACGAACACGAGGGGCTGATCCGCAGCCGGCGCACCTCGGGCAATCAGCGTCGCTACTCGCGCGACACGCTGCGCCGGGTGGCGTTCATCCGGGTGTCGCAGCGGGTCGGCATTCCGCTCACCGAGATCGCCGAGGCGCTGAGCATCCTGCCGACGGACCGGGCACCGAGCCAGGAGCAGTGGGTGCAGTTGTCGGAGAACTGGCGGGCCGACCTCGACCGGCGGATCACCCAGCTGCTCAAGCTGCGCGACGAGCTGATCGACTGCATCGGCTGCGGCTGCCTGACGCTCGAGCGGTGCGTCCTGATCAACCCGTACGACGTGCTGGGCCGGCAGGCACCGGACCGCGCCGGTTGCAGATCGAGTGAGGACCTCACCCCCGGTCCCCGACCACGTCGTGCTCCACGGTGCACACGTAGTACTGCGGGGGCGCCGACTCCAGCCGGGCGATCTCGGCCTGTCCGACGCTGATGCGCGGGTCGGCCATCCACGCCTCGTACGCGCCGCGTCCGGCCCACGCCGGGTAGTTGACGAACGTCCGGCCGTCGGCACTGAGGCAGACGTCGGCGGCGATGAACCCGGGATGATCGCGCTTCCACTCTCCCGAACGGTGCAGCAGACCGAGCACCGTCGCCGCCGCCGCAGGGCCGGCGAAGTGCCGGATCGCGACCGCCACCACCCGCGGGGGCTGTCCGACGGCCGGACCCTGGATCCCGCCAGCGGCGGCGCCGGTAACGGTGACGTTGGTACGCACCGCCGGATGCCGACACGGGTCGTCCGGGCCACCGACCGCGGCGTCGTCGGGCCGCCAGAGGTGGTAGTCGCGCTCATTGGTCCACCTGGTGTGATGCACGAGCGTCGAGCCGTCCAGGGTCAGATGCACCCGGGAGAGCAGGAAGCCGGGGTGGCCCGGGCGCGGGCGTGCACGGCGGCGGCCAGCGCGGCGCCGATCTCCCCGGCGGCCGCCGGCTCAGCGAGGTGGCAGATGTCGAAGGCGGCGAAATATACCATGGGTGCCCCCGCTCAGCGGAACGCCGTCGCGTGCTCGTACGCCCACTGGCGGAACGTCCGGGCGGGCCGCCCGGTCACCTCGGCGACCACTGTGGATCCGACCTCCGGCTCCTTGGTCAGCATGGCGAAGTAGTCGAGGGCTCCGTCGGCGTACCCCGGGGGCCAGCCGGTCGCCACCATCTGCCGCCGGGCCTCCTCGGCGTGCACGTCCTGCCACTCCAGCGGACGGCCGACGACCTCGCCGATGATCTCGACCTGTTCACGCTGGGTCAGCAGTTCCGGGCCGGACACCAGATACCGCTGGTGTTCGTGCCCGTCGTCGAGCAGGGCCCGTACCCCGACGGCCGCCAGGTCGGCCTCGTGCACCGAGGTGCGGGCGGCGTCCCCGTACGGGAAGCGGACGACCCGCCCGCCGTCGCGGATCTGCGCCGCGAAGCCCAGGGCGTTGGCCATGAACCCGGTCGTACGCAAAAAGGTCCAGGCCAGTGTGCTCCGCTCGAGGAGCTGCTCCAGGTAGGCATGGCAGTTGTTGTCGACCGGCTCTAGTCCGATGTGGACGCCAACCGAGGAGACCACCGCGACCCGGTGGACCCGCTGCTCCAACTTTTTCACCACGGCCGGGGCGGTAGCGGTGCTGAGCGAGAAGAAGGGCCACATCCAGAACACGGCGTCCACCCCGTCCAGCGCCGCGTCGAGGCTGTCCGGGCCAGGTCGCCGGTGCACAGTCGCACGCCGGCGGGGAGGCGACCCAGGTTCGGATCGTCGGCGAGCACCAGCGCCCGAACCTGGACTCCGGCTGCCAGCAGCTGGGCGACAGCGTGCGGGCCGACGTTGCCGGTCGCCCCGGTCACCAGCACGGTGCGTTGATCGTTCATCGCGGTTCTCCTTCTCGGTCCGAGGCCCGCGCGGCGGTGCGCCAACTGCGGGGGCAGTACTGGTCTGTGGTCGGCCCGTGCCGGTGCCACCGCGCGGCCCGGTCACGGTGCGCCGGGACCGGGACCGGGGTCGTGGCGCGCCGGGTCAGCAGGATCGCGACCACGGCCGCGAGTTCCTCGGCGCTCGGCCGCCCCCGTTCGACCCGGAGGTGGGTGACGGGCCTTTCGCCGCTCACTGCGGCGGGTTGCCGTGCTTGCGCGACGGCCGGTCGCGGTGCTTGTCGCGCAGCATGGCCAGCGCGCGGACGACGGTGTGTCGGGTCCGACGCGGGTCGATCACGTCGTCGACCAGTCCTCGTTCGGCGGCGTAGTAAGGGTGCATGAGCTGCGCCCGGTATTCCTTGACCTTCTGCTGACGTAGCGCGTCCGGGTCGTCGGCGGCCTGGATCTCGCGCCGGAAGATGACGTTGGCCGCCCCCTCGGCGCCCATCACCGCGATTTCGTTGCCGGGCCAGGCGAAGGCGAGATCGGCGCCGAGCGAGCGGGAGTCCATGACGATGTAGGCGCCGCCGTACGCCTTGCGCAGGACGATCGAGATGCGCGGCACGGTGGCGTCGCAGTACGCGTACAGCAGCTTCGCCCCGTGCCGGATGATGCCGTCGTGCTCCTGATCCACACCGGGCAGAAAGCCGGGCACGTCGACCAGCGTGACCAGCGGGATGTTGAACGCGTCGCAGAACTGGACGAAGCGGGCCGCCTTTTCGCTGGCGTGGATGTCGAGCACCCCGGCGAGCACGGCCGGCTGGTTGGCGACGACTCCGGCGACCTCGCCGCCGAAGCGGGTCAGCGCGCACACGACGTTGCCGGCGAAGTCGGGATGCACTTCGAAGTACTCGCCGTCGTCGGCGATCTCCTCGATCACGAGCCGGATGTCGCACGGGCTGGCGATACCAGGTCATCGCGACCAACATCCGCCGCCTCCACGGCGTGGCCGGCTCCCACCACCCGCAATTCGTCGACGTACTACACCGTTCCCACGCCACAGTCGAAGATCAAGTCCGGCACGGCAAGGCGATGGGACTCCACAACCTGCCCTCGAAATCCTGGACCGTCAACCAGGGCTGGGTCCTGGCCTGCAACATCGCCGCAGACCTGACCGCCTGGACCCGCCTACTCGGCCTGCACGACCAACCCGACCTCGCCTACGCCGAACCCGGAACTCTGCGCTACCGGCTGCTGCACCTACCCGCGAAACTCGCCACCCACGCCCGCCGACGGACCCTGTCCATCCCCGAAGACTGGCCCTGGGCCACCGCGTTCACGCTCTGCTGGCAACGCCTGAGCACGCTGCCATTGACCACCTGACCCACCACAACCCGCCCTACAGCAGAAAGCCGCCCCCGGGATCCGGAGACCCGACGCGTCCGCAGCGACACGCGGCCATACCGCACTCACCAACGAGGGACAAAACGATCAAGCCGAACCAGACCAGCGGGGATCAAAACCCTCTGACGAATCGAGGTCAAAGCCCAACTCGCGCAAAAGGAAACGATCATCGACCGGTACTTCACTGACTACGAAGACGGCAAGATTGACAGATCCCTGTTGGAAACCCGCATCGCGAAGCTCTCCGACGATCTCACCGAGCTCCGCCGACGGCGCGACCGCTTGGAGATCCGCCTCGACAACCTGCCCGAGCCCGTCACCACTGACCAACTCGGCACCCTCGGCGCCGATATCACCCGCATCATCGCTTACGGCAGCGGCCCGGAACGCAAGCAACAACGCAAGCAACTCTGCGAGCTACTGATCGAAGAAGTTAAGATCAACACCGAAGCGGCCACGGCAACCCCGATCTTCCGGGTCAACCCCGGCGCTACCGAAGCCATCAACGCAGGAAGCGCCCCGCCCAGAAACTTGGACGGGGCGCAAAAGCCCAGCTCGCGAGGTGTTCGCGAGCGTAGACCTTCAGTGGAGCCGAGGGGACTCGAACCCCTGACCCCCACACTGCCAGTGTGGTGCGCTACCAGCTGCGCCACGGCCCCTGCTACTGCCGGCCCGGTCACCCGGGCACTCGCGAAATCATACACAGACCCGCGTGCCGCCCCAAACCCGGGCGCCCCGGCGCGAGCGGGTGTCTTGCAAGATCTAGTTCAGCGCCACGTCGGGCGGGAAGTGGGCCACCGCCGCCATGATCCCGCCCTGGCGGCGCAGCACCATCGGCCACAGGTCGTCCGGCCGGTCCACGAACGGGTCGCCCGGCAGCGCGTCCATGACGAACCATGATCCGGCGGCGATCTCCCGCTCGACCTGGCCGGGTTCCCACCCCGAGTAGCCGGCGAAGACCCTGATCCCGGAGACGCTCGCCCGGAGCCGCTCCGGGTCCACCGACAGGTCGATGGTGCCGACCGCGCCGGAGATCCGGTTGAAGCCTTTCACCCGCTGCGTGGGGGTACGCATCCGGGCCAGGCAGATGGCCGACTCCGGCTGCACCGGGCCGCCCTCGAACAGTACGGCGGGCTCACCGGCGAGTTCGCCCCAGTCACCGAGGACATCGGACACCGGGACCTCGGTCGCGCGGTTGAGGACGACCCCGAGCGCGCCACCCGGCTGGTGGGCCACGAGAAGAACGACGGTGCGGTCGAAGTTGGGATCCTTCAGAGTCGGCGTCGCGACCAGCAGCTGCCCGGTCATCGACTCCATGGACCGCCCACCGATCGCCTGCCCCTCTGAATGCATGCCAGCCACCCGCTATCCCCGCGCCAGGTCGGCGCCGGGCGCCCGGGACGCGGGGGTGCGTTCCGGGATCAGCCGCGCTGTCGACGCCATGCCCGCACCATAGCTTGCGGCACAGCCGCTGGTTAAGGTCTGTAACGCCGGCACTGCCGGGCAGGACGCGACAGAACCACGGGCCAACAGGAGGATGGGGACCGGTGCAGCGGACGGCGGAACTGGCGGTAATCGGCGGATCGGGCCTGTACGCGCTGCTCGACGACGTACAGGAGTGCCCGGTGGACACTCCGTACGGGCCGCCGTCCGATCCGGTGATGCTGGCCGAGATCGGCGGCCGGCGGATCGCTTTTCTTCCCCGGCACGGCCGGGACCATCGCTACCCACCACACCGGATTCCGTACCAGGCCAACCTGTGGGCGTTGCGCTCGTTGGGGTACGGCAGATTCTCGCCCCGTGCGCGGTCGGTGGCCTGCGGCCGGAGCTGGGTCCGGGCACGTTCCTGGTGCCGGACCAGTTGCTCGACCGCACCAGCGGGCGGGTGCAGACCTACTTCGACCGTGGGGCCGTGCATGTGTCGTTCGCCGATCCCTACTGCCCGCAGGGCCGGCGTACCGTGCTGGAGACCGCTGCTGCCCGGGGATGACGGTGCGGGACGGCGGCACGATGGTGGTGGTCGAGGGTCCGCGGTTCTCCACCCGGGCCGAGTCGGTCTGGTACGCGGACCTGGGCGCTTCGGTCATCAACATGACAGGTCATCCGGAGGCTGTGCTGGCCCGCGAGCTGGCGCTGTGCTACACGTCCATCGCCCTGGTCACCGACTACGACGCGGGGTGTCGGCGGGCGAGGGGGTGACCCAGGAGGAGGTGTTCCGGGTCTTCGCCGAGAACACCGAGACCCTGCGCGAACTGCTGCTGAGCGCGATCGTGGCGTTGCCGGCGGACCGGCCCTGCCCGTGCTCGCACAGCCTGGACGGCATCGATCTGCCGCTTGAGCTGCCCTGACGGCGTACCGGCTTCACCGGGGATCTTCCGTCGCAGGCCGCCGAAATGCGGCAGGCTCGACCCATGGCCACGGTGTTGGAGTCGACGCACGAGGTGCTGCGGCACCTTGGCCTGACCACGGTGTTCGGCAATCCGGGCTCGACCGAGGAGCCTTTCCTGCGCGATTTTCCGCCGGATTTCCGGTACGTGCTCGTGTTGCAGGAGGCGTCCGCGGTGGCGATGGCCGACGGCTACGCGCAGGCCACCGGGCGCCCCGCGCATGTGAATCTGCACACAGCTCCGGGGGTCGGCAACGGCATGGGCAACGTCGTCACCGCCTGGCACAACAAGACGCCGCTGATCATCACGGCCGGTCAGCAGACCCGGGCCATGCTGCTGACCGAGCCGCGGCTGGCCAACCCGCGGGCGGCCGAGCTGGTTCAGCCGTACGTCAAGTGGAGTCACGAGCCGACCCGGGCGCAGGACATCCCGGCCGCGGTGCTGCGCGCGTACGCCTCGGCGGTGCAGCCGCCGGGCGGTCCCGTCCTGCTGTCCCTGCCGATGGACGACTGGCGGCAGCCGGCCGGCGATCCGACCCCGCGGCGCACGGTGAGCACCCGGGTGGCGCCCGAGCCGGAGCGGCTCGGGGAGTTCGCCGACGTGCTGCGGGCGAGCCGGAATCCGGCGCTGGTGCTGGGCGGGGCGCTGGACCGCAGCGACGGTTGGGACGCCGCGGTCGCGCTGGCCGAGCGGCTCGGCGCCGCGGTCTGGTGCGCCCCCGCGCCGGAGCGGATCGGCTTTCCGGAAGATCATCGGCAGTTCCACGGCGTGCTGCCGTTCGCCATCGGGCCGTTGGCCGAGCGGCTCGCCGGGTACGACACGGTGCTGGTCGTGGGGGCGCCGGTGTTCCGCTACTACCCGTACGTGCCGGGTGATCATCTGCCGGACGGTACCCGGCTGCTGCACATCACGGACGATCCGGCCGAGGCCGCCCGCGCGCCGGTCGGGGACAGCATCATCGGCGACTCCCGGCTGGCCTGCGCCGCGCTGGCCGACCTGCTGCCCCCGAGCGGCCGTCCGCCGCCGGACGGCCGGCCCGCGCCGGGCCCTCCGGACCCGGGTACGCCGGAGCCGGGCACCCCGCTGGACCCCGATCAGCTCTTCTGCGCCCTGGGCCGGCTCTGGCCGCGGGACGGGGTGCTGGTGGCGGAGACGCCGTCCAACGTCGCCGTGCTGCGGCGGCGGCTGCCGATCACCCGGCCGCGCTCGTATTTCGCCACCGCGAGCGGCGGTCTCGGGTTCGGGCTGCCGGCGGCGGTGGGCATCGCGCTGGCCGAGCGGGACACCGGGCGGGGCCGTCCGGTCGTCGCGGTGATCGGCGACGGGTCGTTCCACTACTCGGTCCAGGCGCTCTGGACGGCCGCGCGGCTCCAGCTTCCGCTCGTGGTCCTGGTGCCGGTGAACCAGCAGTACGGCATCCTCAAGGCGTTCGCGGCGCACGAGGGCACGCCGGGCGTACCGGGTCTGGATCTGCCGGGTCTGGATCTGCTGGCCATCGCCCGCGGCTACGGCTGCGCCGCGTACCCGGTGGAATCGGCCGACGCGCTGGCGCAGCGGCTGCCGGCGGCGCTGGCGGCGGCCGGGCCGACCGTGCTCGCGGCACCGATCACCGCGGGCGTCCCGGCGATCCTCTGAGCGGACCGGGGCGCCCCGCGACCATCTCGGGCGGCCGCCTGGCGGGCCGGCGTTCGACCCGCGCCCGGACCGCGGTGCGCGGGCGCCGCCGGCGCCGTCAGGTCTCGGCGCCGATGTCGGTCGGGTACGCCTGGCAGACCAGGTCCGCGCCGCGCTGGCGGTGCCGGGACAGTTCCCGGAGCAGGTCCTCGCCCCAGTCGCGTACCTGTTCGATGGTGGTCTCCGGGTGGCCGGCCCGGGCTCGCAGCTCGGCGATCGAGGCCAGCACGCCGGCGTGCTCCCGGATCAGCACGTGCACCCCGCGGGTCAGCCGTGGAGCGTGGTCGACCAGTTCCGCGTAGAGGCCGTCCGGGCCCTCGGTCACCACCACGTGCTCGCCGAAGGCGCGGTTCAGCGCCCCCATCCGGACGAGCACCCGATGCCGCCAGCCGGGGTCGCCGGCCGGGCTGGCGAGCGCGTGCTCGACCCGCTGGATCTCCGCCAGCAGGGTCATCCGGTGGGCGTGTGCGGCCCACCGGGACGACCCCGGCCGGCCGGGCGGGGTGCTGGGGCGCGGGGAACGGGCCGGAACGGTCGCCATGGGGCACCTCCTCAAGCGCCGGTCGTGTGAGGAGATGGTGCGGCCACCGGAGGCCACCCGTCCAGGGGTGTTCTCCCGAAAACGCATTCTGTTCACTCCCCCGCAACCGGGTCTCCGGCGCCCGGGCGGCGTGCCTTGAGCGACGAACTCGACGAAAATGGCCGGCATGGACCGATGGGTCGCATGCCGGCCAGACCGGGACGAACGTCCGCGGGGCTCCGGTGAGCCTCACGGGGGCCTCAATCTGTGCAGGCCACGGTTGGTGGAGGTGCCGGGAATCGAACCCGGGTCCTTCGCCGCCTTGCCAGGACTTCTCCGAGCGCAGCTCGCTGTGCCTCTCTCGGCCCCACCGATCACGCGAGCGAGTCGGTGTGACGGGCCCAGTCGCTGATTGATCTCGCCGCACGGACCCCGCGACCGGGTCCGATTGGCCAGCCTTCTAGCTGATGCCGGCTAGCTGGGTCGAAGGCACTCCCAGGCCGACAGACTAGCTACTCGCCTCAGGCGGCGAGAGCGTAGTCAGCGCGATTAACCTTGGCGCTTATAGGTTTCCGACGACCGATTATCGAGACGACGTCGGCTTCCTCGGCTCGCTTCCCCTGCCGTAACGAACGAAGTCGAAACCAGTCACCCCCTGGATATTGGTCAACCATCTCAAGCTGGCTCGGTCACCGGTCGGAACCGGATCACCAGCCGGAGCCCGATGATCCAACCCCACAAGTCTAACGTCCGCCCCCGGCCCCGTCATCCCGGATAACCCGCCACCCAGCGGCAGGACGCCCGCGGAGGTTTTCCGCCGCCGAACCTCAGCGCATCCCCTTGCCGCGCCGGCCCACCGCGCGGGCGATCTCCCGGTCGGCGTCCCGTTTGGCGAGGTCCTGCCGCTTGTCGTACGACTTCTTACCCTTGGCCAGGCCGATTTCGACCTTGGCCCAGCCGTCGGAGAAGTAGACCTGCAACGGCACCAGGGTCAACCCGCTCTCCCGCAGCTTGCCGATCAGCCGGTCGATCTCCACCCGCTTCAGCAGCAGCTTGCGGGTCCGCCGCGGCTCGTGGTTGGTCCAGGTGCCCTGGGTGTACTCGGGAATGTGCATGGCGTGCAGGAACAGTTCGCCGTTGCGCTCCTGGGCGAACGCGTCGACCAGGGACGCCCGGCCGGCCCGCAACGACTTGACCTCGGTGCCGGTCAGCGCCATGCCCGCCTCGTACGTGTCGAGGATGGCGTAGTCGTGGCGTGCCTTGCGGTTGGAGGCGACGACCTTGCGCCCCTTTTCCCGTGGCATCCCCGCGCACCCCCGTCCTAGATCATCGGCCGACCCATGTTAGCCGCCGCACCCGCGCCGACCCGACGATTAACCAACGCCGCCCCGCGCCAGAACCTTCCCGACCCGGAGCCCGCCCGCGTGTCGGCAGGACGAGCCCCGGCCCGGGGCGAGGTTTCCGCCGAACCGCTAGACCCGCAGGTAGAAGCGCAGCGTGACCCAGGCGGTGATGGCGCTGACCAGGCAGCCGACGCCGGCCATGACCGGGAACATGAGCAGTACGCTGCTCCACTCGATCTGGGTGAGCAGGTTCGTCAGGTCCCGCAGCGAGCCGTCCAGGAGCAACCATTTGAAGAGCGAGAGCAGGGCGAAGGCGAGGATCGAGCCGATCAGGCCGGCGACCACCGCCTCCAGCACGAAGGGTGCCTGGATGAACCAGTTGGACGCGCCGACGAGTTTCATGACGGCGACCTCGCGGCGCTTGCTGTACGCCGCGACCTGGATGGTGTTGGCCACCAGGAGCAGCGCCGCCAGCGCCATGATTCCGGCCGCGCCGAGGGCCAGGTTGCGGACCGAGCCGAGGATCTTGAAGACCTTGTCGAGCAGCTTCCGCTGGTCGATGATCTGGTCGATGCCCTCGGTGCCCTTGTACTTCTCGTAGATCTGGGTGAACTGCTCGGGGTTGTTCAGCCGCACCCGGTAGGACTCCGGCAGCTGCGCCTCGTTCACCGCGCCGACCAGGTCGGGGGCGTCCCGGTACATGTCCTTGAACTTGGAGTAGGCCTCGGAACGGGACTCGAAGACGAAGTCCTTGACCAGCGGGTCGCTCTTCAACTTCGCGTTGAGCGCGTCCTTCTGTTCCTGCGTCGCGTCCTGGTTGAGGAACATCGCGACTTCGATCTTGCTGTAGTAGAAGTCCTTCATGCTGTTGACCTGAAGGAACATCAGGCCGCTGGCACCGAGCATGGTGAGCGAGACGGCCATCGTGATGATCATCGCGATCGTCATCGTGACGTTGCGCCACAGCCCGACGAGCACCTCGGACATGACGTACTTCAAGCGCATCGGGGGTTCCTTCCGGATCTCCGCAGAGGATCGTTCGTGGTCGAAGCGGGGGGCGGCACGGCCGGCGACTCAGCCGTAGACGCCGCGGGCCTGGTCACGCACGATCCGACCGCTTTCGATCTCGATGACGCGCCGACGCATCTGGTTCACGATGTTGGAGTCGTGGGTGACCATGACCACGGTGGTGCCGGTCCGGTTGATCCGGTCGAGCAGCCGCATGATCTCGATCGACGTGTCGGGGTCCAGGTTCCCGGTCGGCTCGTCGGCCAGCAGGATCAGCGGACGGTTGACGAAGGCCCGGGCGACCGCCACACGCTGCTGCTCACCACCGGACAGCTCGTGCGGGTACCGGTGCTCCTTGCCCCCGAGGCCGACCAGTTCGAGCACCTCCGGCACGACCCGCCGGGCGACCGCCTTGGTCTTGCCGATCACTTCGAGCGCGAACGCCACGTTTTCGTACGCGGTGCGGTTGGGCAGCAGCCGGAAGTCCTGGAAGACGCAGCCGATCGAGCGACGGAAGTGGGGGATCTTCCACGAGCGCATCGACGTGACGTCCCGGCTGTTGACGATGACCCGCCCTTGTTGGGGGTGACCTCGTGCAGCAACAGCTTGATGATGGTGGACTTACCGGAACCGGACGGACCGATGAAGAAGACGAACTCGCCCTTCTCGATCCCGACCGACACGCTGTCCAGCGACGGCCGGGACGCCTTCGGGTACGTCTTCGTCACTTGCTCGAGCTGAATCACGGGTGGTGAGTCTACGCGGTGTAACGAAATCGCCAAGCCCGGTGCCGGGCCGCCGTCCGATGTTGTCAGCTAGGCGAAAATTGTCGTCCTTACCGAACCGTCCGGCGCGACCAGACGGTCACCCGGCGTCAACGGCGAGCTGGCGCTGCTTGCGCCATCTGATCCCGGCCTCGATGAAGCTGTCCAGTTCGCCGTCGAAGACCGAGCTGGGATTGCCCGTCTCCTGCTCGGTGCGCAGGTCCTTCACCATCTGGTACGGGTGCAGCACGTACGAGCGCATCTGGTCGCCCCACGACCCGGCGGCGTCGGTCTTCAGCCCGTCGAGCTTGGCCTGCTCCTCCTGGCGCTTGCGTTCCAGCAGCCGGGCCTGGAGCACCCGCAGCGCGGAGGCCTTGTTCTGCAACTGGGACTTCTCGTTCTGGCAGGTGACCACGATGCCGGTCGGGATGTGCGTGATCCGCACGGCCGAGTCGGTGGTGTTCACGCTCTGCCCGCCCGGCCCGGACGACCGGTAGACGTCGACCCGGATCTCGTTCTCCGGGATGTCGATGTGGTCGGTCTGCTCGGTCACCGGCAGCACCTCGACCCCGGCGAAGCTGGTCTGCCGCCGGCCCTGGTTGTCGAACGGGCTGATCCGGACCAACCGGTGCGTGCCGGATTCGACGCTGAGCGTCCCGTACGCGTAGGGCACCTTGACCGCGAAGGTGGCCGACTTGAGCCCGGCCTCCTCGGCGTACGAGGTCTCGTAGACCTCGGTCGGGTAGCCGTGCCGTTCCGCCCAGCGCAGGTACATCCGCAGCAGCATCTCGGCGAAGTCGGCCGCGTCCACCCCGCCGGCCCCGGCCCGGATCGCGACGAGCGCCTCCCGGGAGTCGTACTCGCCGGAGAGCAGCGTGCGGACCTCCAGCTCCTGGATGGCCTTGCCGAGCCGGCCCAGTTCGGCCTCGACCTCGGCGATGGTCCCGGCGTCGTCCTCGGCCTGGGCGAGGTCCAGCAGCAGCCGGGCGTCGTCCAGCCGGCCGCGCAGGCTCTCCAGCTTGCTGATCTCGCCGTTGACGTACGACAGCCGTGAGGTGACCTGCTGGGCCCGGGTCTGGTCGTCCCAGAGGTCGGGGGCGGAGGCCTCCTGCTCCAGCGCGGCCTTGTCCTGGCGAAGCTTGTCAAGGTCGAGAACGGCCTCGATGTTCCGCAGGGTCGCGTCGAGGTCCCGGAGCTGGTCGGCGATGTCGGCAGGTGTCACAACCATCAACAATACGTCCCCGGGTGCCCAACCCGGTCACCCGGCATGGAGCGCGGGGGGCCGTGGTGTGCCGACGCTCACCCCACCGGGGCGTTCTTGAGCCAGGACAGCGCCGCCCGGTGGTACTGGACCGCGAACTCCAGCGCCGCGGCGCCGTACGGGTCGCCGGACTTCTTGGCGTCCTTGACCTGTTCCCGCGCCGCGGCCAGGGCCTCGGCGTGGTAGTCGTTCGCGGTCTGGTAGAGCGACTTGAGCTGGTTGGCCGAGTGCTGGGGGCCGAACGCCACCCGCAGCGCGGTCGGGTTGCGCAGGGTGTCCCGGCCGGGGTTCTCGGTGAGCCAGCGGGAGAAGACCCGCTTGCCGGACGCGGTGATCGCGTACGGCTGGCTGGACCGCGGGCCGGGCTTGCCCAGCCGGACCAGTCCCTGGTCGGCCAGCACCGGCAACTCGCGGTAGACCTGACTGCGGGTCATCGACCAGTACGGGGCGAGCCGACGCTCGGCCGCGGCCATCAGTTGACCGCCGGTCATGGGTCCCTCGTGGAGCAGACCGAGCAGCGCTGCGGCTGTCGGGTTGAT
This sequence comes from Plantactinospora sp. KBS50, assembly GCF_002285795.1. Taxonomy (GTDB): domain Bacteria; phylum Actinomycetota; class Actinomycetes; order Mycobacteriales; family Micromonosporaceae; genus KBS50. The sequence continues at coordinate 1,160,574 of NZ_CP022961.1, read as the reverse complement.
AGCTGTTTCCGCCATGCCCATTACGCTGCCACTTTGTCGACCCGGCGTCCAGGATTTCGCCCGATCCGTCCGATCTGGTCTCCACTGTGCACTGTCTTTGGACGACAGTCCGTTGAGGACCATCGATGGGTTGGGCGGCGCGGTGACCAGGAACGACGGGGTTGGTGACCGTACATTAGAGGATTTTTCCGACACCGGGGCGGAAATCCGCCAATCCGGTGCCGGAACCTTGCGGTCCCACCCGCGGGCCGTAACGGCCGCGGCCTCCCGGGCCGCGACGGCGGTGGCGTCCCGGGCCGCAACGGCCGCGGCGTCCCGGTCCGGATCACCCGGACCGGGACGCCACCACCACACCGCACCGGCGCCCGGCGCCGGCTCAGCCCATGTGCGGGTACGCGTGATCCGTCGCCGGCACGAAGGTCTCCTTGATCGTGCGCGGCGACATCCAGCGCACCAGGTTGTGCCAGGAGCCGGCCTTGTCGTTGGTGCCGCTGGCCCGGGCGCCGCCGAACGGCTGCTGCCCCACCACGGCCCCGGTCGGCTTGTCGTTGACGTAGAAGTTGCCGGCCGCGTACCGCAGCCGCTCGGTGACCGCCTGGATCACCTGGCGGTCGGTCGCGAAGATCGACCCGGTCAGCGCGTACGGCGCCACCGACTCGGCCTGCGCGACGGTCTCGACGAACCGGGCGTCGTCGAAGACGTGCACGCCCAGGATCGGCCCGAAGTACTCGGTCCGGAACGAGTCGTGCGCCGGATCGGTGCACTCGAACAGCGTCGGACGCACGAACCAGCCCTGCGAGTCGTCCGCCGTGCCGCCCGCGAGCACCCGGCAGGCCGGATCGCCGGAGATCAGCTCCAGCGCCGCGGTGTGCCGGTCGAACGCCTTGGCGTCGATCACCGCGCCGCCGAAGTTGGCGAAGTCGGTGACGTCGCCGTACCGCAGCGCGTCGACCGTGGCGGCCAGCCGGTCGCGCAGGCCGCCCTCCCACAGCGAGCGCGGCACGTACGCCCGGGACGCGGCGGAACACTTCTGCCCCTGGTACTCGTACGCCCCGCGGACCAGCGCGGTGTGCAGCGCGTCCACGTCCGCGCTGGCGTGCGCCACCACGAAGTCCTTGCCGCCGGTCTCGCCGACCAGCCGGGGATAGCCGCGGTAGCGGGCGATGTTCTCGCCCACCGTCCGCCACAGCTGCTGGAACACCTTCGTCGAACCGGTGAAATGGATGCCGGCCAGGTCCGCATCGGCCAGCACGACGTCCGAGACCTCCTCGCCGCGGCCGGTCACCAGGTTGATCACGCCGGGCGGCAGGCCGGCGGCCTCGAACAGCCGCATCGTGAAGTGCGCCGCGAACTGCTGGGTCGGTGCCGGCTTCCACACCACCGTGTTGCCGAGCAGGGCCGGCGCCGAGGGCAGGTTCGCGGCGATCGCGGTGAAGTTGAACGGGGTCACCGCGTAGACGAAGCCCTCCAGCGGGCGGTGGTCGAAGCGGTTCCACACCCCCGGGGCGGAGTTCGGCTGCTCGGCCAGCAGCTTCTGGGCGAACGCCACGTTGAACCGGAGGAAGTCGATCAGCTCGCAGGCCGCGTCGATCTCGGCCTGGATCGCGGTCTTCGACTGGCCGAGCATGGTGGCCGCGTTCAGGGTGTCCCGCCAGGGGCCGGACAGCAGGTCGGCGACGCGCAGGAAGACCGCCGCCCGGTCGGCGAACGGCAGATCCCGCCAGGCCGGCGCGGCGTCCTTCGCGGCCCGGACCGCGGCCTCGGCATCCGCGTGCGTGGCATGCCCGGTGACACCCAGCACGTGCGCGTGCCGGTGCGGCTGCACCACCTCGATCCGGTCACCGCCGGCCATCCGGTGCTCACCCCGATGGTCATCGGCAGCTCGATCCGGTCCTTGGCCAGTTCCCCGAGACGTCGTTGCAGGCGCTCCCGGTCAAGGCTGCCCGGCGCGTAGTCGCGGATCGGCTCGTTACGCGGCTCGGGTACGGAGAAAACGGCGTCCATTCCAACTCCTGGCGATCTCGGCTGCGGTGGCGAAATCGGCCCCGCGGACCGGGCGGGTGGCCCGGTACCCCGCGCCGAGGCGAACCGGCGGTACCTGCTCGTACGGCGGCGGGACCTGCGCCAATCCTCCCACGCCCGCCGCGGCGGCCCGCGACGCCCGAGGCCGGCCGCCCGGGGCACCGCGTACCCTCGCAGACGGCGGGCATCCCGCCGCCGCACGGTCGCGCGCCGCACCGGACGCCGCAGAGGGAGACGATGAGCGAGAAGCCCGGCAGCACTGAGGCCACCCGCCCGGCCGCCGCGGTGGCCGGCGGGACCGCACCCGGCGCCCCCGCGCTGGCGCTGCTGGCGGTCGCCTGGCTGACCGCCATGCTCTCCTCCACCCACGTGGCCATGTCCGCCAACGCCGGCACCACGGCGATCTTCTCCGCGGCGTACGCGCTGCCGGGCGTGATCTCGGCGAGCCTGGTGGCCGGTGCCGGCGTCGGCCTGCTGGTGGTCGACCTGCTGGCCCGGCGCGGACTCCGCCGGCCCTGGCTGCGCTCGGCCGCCGCGGTCGGCGCCGGCGCCCTGGTCGGGCTCGTCGCCGCCGTGACGGTGACGCTCGGCAACGGGAACGACTCGGTGGTCGCGGTGCTCGCCGGTACGGTCGCGGCGGCCACCGTGCTCGGCGGGGCGGTCGCCGCCCTGCGCGGGCCGCTGGTCGGGGCCGTCGTCACGGCCGCCCTCGCCGTCTGCGGCGTCACGTTCGCGCTGAGCTACTTCCAGCAGGAGATCACCTCGCTCTACGGCGCCGACGAGAGCATCACGTCGCAGCTCACGGCCCTGACCTGGTTCTCCCGCACCCTCTCGGTGGTCTGCGGACTCACGGCCGGCCTCGTCGCGTACCGGTATCTCAGCCGGGCGGACCGGCGGGCCGCCGCCGGGGACGCCCCGCACCGGCCGGCCCGCTGGCCCGGCTACCTGATCGCCGGCGCCGGTCCGGGGGCGTTCCTGCTGGCCGCCGAGGCACTGATCTGGACCGCGGGCGGCCGGCTGCTCCGGCTCGCCGGGCAGTTGAGCGAGGCGGACCGTACGGCGCAGGGCCTGCTCGGCGGCGCCCGGGTGATCCACGGGCTGAGCGTGCTCTTCCTCGGCGCGCTGGTCTCGATGATCGCCTTCGGCCGTACCCTCCAACCGGCCGCCGAGGCCGCGGCGGAGGCCGCGACGGAGCCCGCAGCCGAGCCGGCCACCGCGGCGGTTGCCCGGCGCGCCGCCGCGCCCGTTGCCGACCCGGTGGTCCGGACCGGCCGCCGCACGCCCCGGGATCCGGACCGGGACACCGCGTGGGAGGCGTTGAGCCAGGACGAACAGGCCGAGGCGCCCGACGAGCCGGACGGGACGCGGGAGCGCGGCTGACCGCGGGCGGGACGCCCACGGACGGGGGCGCCCACGGACGGGGGCGCCGCGGGCGCTCAGATCAGGGAGTCGATCTCCGACACGTCGTACCACTCCAGTTCGTGGTCCTCGGTGCCGTCGACGGTGAACTGGGCGTCCGGGTCCCCGGCCAGCGCGGCCTCCACCGCCTCGGCCGCCGCCGCCACGTCCTCGGCCGCGTCGGCGCCGTCCACGTGGATCGCCGCGACCGCCGCCAGCGGCACCGGCGAGGCCAGGTGGACGTGGCTGGAGCCCAACTCCCCGTCGGCGGGACGGGCCGCACCGGGCGGCAGATCGACCGAGATGACGACCCGCCGGCGCGGGGCGCCGGGATCCGCCCGCAACAGCCGCAGCGCCTCCTGCGCGGCCCGGGTGAAGGCCACGTACTCCAGTTCCTCCTCGTCGCCCTCGGCGTACCACTCGCGCAGCCCCGGCGTCACCGCGTGCCCGCCGGACAGTGCCAGCTGGCCGCCGCGCAACGTGACCAGCAATGGCAGCGTGGCCGGCAGGTACACCCGGACGAGTTGATCCGTCATCGCCATCGTCTCCGCTCGCCAACTCGGGCGACCCCGCCGGTCGCACGCGCCGATCATGCCCGGCGTCGCTCCTCGTCATACACCCCCGGTCGGCCGGAGCGCCAGCCCGACCGGCCCAGCCCGTTGATCAAGGTATTTGTGGCACCAGGAGACGCCTGCGCGCGCACAAACTCCTTGATCAACGCCCGCCCCGGCGGTGCGGTGGCGCCGGCGGCGCGGTGGCCGGCGGCGCGGGGTGCCCGGGGGCGCGGGGTGCCCGGCGGCGCGGGGTGCCCGGCGGCGCGGGGTGCCCGGGGGCGGATCCGGGCGGCGCCGCTGGCCCCCCTCGAAGCCCGGTACGGGCCAGCGAAGGCTAACGGTGGCAAACTGAGGAAACCACCGTCATCGGGAGAACGCCAGTGGAGTCGAGGTTCCTGTTGCTGTCCGACGTCGCGGCCGAGCTGAACGTCTCGGACTCGCAGGTCTACCACATGGTGCGCAGCGGCGAACTGCCCGCCATCAAGATCGGTGGGCGCGGGCAGTGGCGGGTGGAACGCGCCCGGCTGGAGGAGTACATCCAGCAGAAGTACGCCGAGACGGCGGACTGGGTCCGGCAGAACCCGCTCGCCGACCGCGAGTCCGGGTAACGGCCGTGCCCGGAACCCGGGCACGGCCGAGTTCGCCCACACCGGTCCCTCCGGCGACGCCCGGAATCCGACCCCGATCCCACCGGTTCGACGCGGTGTTGACCGCCGACCCCGTCGCGCTCAGAATGAGCGTGGTCGGAAGCAAACGAAAGCAAACGCAAGATCATCATGGCGAGGTGGTCGGCATGGGGGCAAGGACATCCAACCGAGCCGGTACGACCGTGCGGATGCGGCCGGTGCCGCCACTCGACCCGCCGTTCGAGGACGAGTCACTGCCGTACGCCTGGTGGCGCGAGCCGCCCGACCAGCTCGCGCTGGAGCTGTCCGCCCCGCGCAACCAGCTTCGGGGCAACGCCGCCGGCCCGCGCGCCACTCGGCCGCGCACCGGCCAACCCGGCCGTACCGACCAGACCGGCCAACCCGGCCGCAGCGGCCAACCCGGCCGTACCGGTCGGACCGACCAGACCGGTCGGACCGACCAGGCCGGCCGTAGCAGCCAGCCGGGCCGCAGCAGCCAGGCCGGTCAGAACGACCAGGCCGGTCAGGGCGACCAGGGCGACCAGGCCGGCCACATCGGGCAGCCCACCGTCCCGTCGGGCGCCAGCCCCGAGGCACGGCAGGCGGCGCGCCGATTTCTCGGTTCCTGCCTGGAGACCTTCGACGGGCACCGGCCCATCGGCCACCTCCAGCAGCTCTGCGACCCCGAGCCCGACCTACGCCTCGTCACCCGGGTCACCGCGGCCACCCGGCGGCTGGCGCAGCCCGCCGGCACGAGCGGCCGGCGGACCCAGCCGCTGCGGATCCGCGTCGTGCGGATCGCCGAACCGGCCACCGGAGTCGCCGAGGTCGCCGCGGTGGTCGGACGTGGGGACCGTAGCTGGGCCCTGGCGGTACGCCTCGAACGGCGCGCCGGCCGATGGCTCGGCACGGCGCTCGACCTGTTGTAGCCGCCGCCCCCTCGCCCGCCCCCGCGGGAGCCGGGCTGGACCGGGCTGACTGCACCCAACTTCGGCGAAGTCGGGGGGTCCGGGCTGACGGGACGCCCCGACTTCGCCGAAGTTGGGTCGGCGGGAGCCGGGGTCAGCCGGCCGACGGCGCTCCGTGGCACCGCTTGTACTTGCGGCCCGATCCACACGGGCACGGTGCGTTGCGGGACGGGCCGTTGCTGGCCGCCGCCGTACCGGACGGCGCGGGCTGGGCGGCAGCCCGCCGGGTGGTGGGCGGCGGCGTCGCGGGCTGGCCGAGGCCGAGCGCCGGTGCCTGCGGCTGCGGTTCCGCCCGCCGGATGCCCGCTCCGCCCGGACCACCGGCCGGCGCCTCCGCGCCGTCGAGGGTCGGCGCCGAGTATTGCAGGCCCTGGCTGCGCGGCGCCCGGTTCAGGCCCTTGGCCCGGATCTCCACCGGCTGTTCGAGGAGCTTGACCTCCTCGGTCGGCGCCGCCTCCGGCTCCTCGACCTGGACCTCCAGGTTGTAGAGGAACCCGACGGTCTCCTCCTTGATCCCGTCCATCATGGTGGCGAACATGTCGAAGCCCTCGCGCTGGTACTCCACCACCGGGTCGCGCTGCGCGTAGGCCCGCAGGCTGATGCCCTCCTGGAGGTAGTCCATCTCGTACAGGTGCTCCCGCCACTTGCGGTCGATCACCTGGAGCAGGACCATGCGCTCCAGTTGGCGCATCGCGTCGCTGCCGAGATCCTCCTCGCGCCGCTCGTACGCCGCGTGCGCGTCCTCCTTGAGCCGCTCCAGCAGGAAGTCGGCGTCCACGCTGTTGCGCTCGCCGCCGGCCTCCTCCTCGACCTCCTCGACCGTGACGCCGACCGGGTACAGCTGCTTGAGGCTGGACCAGAGCTGCTCCAGGTCCCAGTCCTCGGGGTAGCCCTCCGAGGTTGCCCCCCGCACGTACGCCGCGACCACGTCGTCGATCATGCCGGAGATCTGCTCGTGCAGGTCCTCCCCGTCCAGCACCCGCTTGCGCTCGGCGTAGACCACCGTGCGCTGCTTGTTCATGACCTCGTCGTACTTGAGGACGTTCTTGCGGATCTCGGCGTTCTGGCCCTCGATCTGGGCCTGGGCGCTCTTGATCTGGCGGGTGACCATCTTGGACTCGATGGGAACGTCCTCGGGGATGTTGAAGCGCTCCATCACCGCCTCGACGGCGCCGGCCCGGAACCGCCGCATCAGCTCGTCCTGCAACGACAGGTAGAACCGCGACTCGCCGGGGTCGCCCTGCCGGCCCGACCGGCCGCGCAGCTGGTTGTCGATCCGCCGCGACTCGTGCCGCTCGGTGCCCAGCACGTACAGGCCGCCGGCCCCGGTCACCTCCTCGGCCTCGACGTCGCAGGCCTCCTTCCACTTGGGAAGGGCCTCCTCCAGCGCCTTGACATAGTCGTCGCCGTGCTCGGCCGGGTCCAGTCCGCGCTGCCGCAACTCGCTGGCGGCCAGGAACTCGGGGTTGCCGCCGAGCAGGATGTCCGTGCCCCGGCCGGCCATGTTGGTCGCCACCGTGACCGCGCCCTTGCGGCCGGCCTGCGCGACGATCTCGGCCTCCTTGGCGTGGAACTTGGCGTTCAGCACCGAGTGCGGGATGCCGCGGCGGCGCAGCAACTGCGACAGCACCTCGGAGTTCTCCACCGAGACGGTGCCGACCAGCACCGGCTGGCCCAGGTTGTGCCGCTCGGCGATGTCCTCCACCACGGCGTTGAACTTGGCCTTCTCGGTCTTGTAGATCACGTCCGGCCGGTCGTTGCGGACCATCGGCCGGTGGGTCGGGATGGTCACCACGCCGACCTTGTAGACCTTGTTGAACTCGCCGGCCTCGGTCTGCGCGGTACCGGTCATCCCGGAGAGCTTGTTGTAGAGCCGGAAGTAGTTCTGGAGGGTGATCGTGGCAAGGGTCTGGTTCTCCTGCTTGATCTCCACCCCCTCCTTGGCCTCGATGGCCTGGTGCATGCCCTCGTTGTACCGGCGGCCGTGCAGGATGCGGCCGGTGAACTCGTCGACGATCAGGACCTCGCCGTCGTTGACGATGTAGTCCTTGTCCCGCTTGTACAGCTCCTTGGCCTTGATGGCGTTGTTGAGGTAGCCCACCAGCGGGGTGTTCACCGACTCGTACAGGTTGTCGATGCCGAGCCGGTCCTCGATCTTGGCGACGCCACGCTCGCTGATCGCCACCGTGCGCTTGGAGTAGTCGACCTCGTAGTCGCCCTCGCCGTCCTTGCCCGACTCAAGACGGGCGACCACCCGGGCGAACTCGGTGTACCAGCGCGCCGAGTGCTCGGCCGGACCGGAGATGATCAGCGGCGTCCGGGCCTCGTCGATGAGGATCGAGTCCACCTCGTCGACCACCGCGAAGTTGTGGCCCCGCTGCACCAGGTCGTCGGCGGACCAGGCCATGTTGTCGCGCAGGTAGTCGAAGCCGAACTCGTTGTTCGTGCCGTAGGTGATGTCGCACTCGTACGCGGCCCGGTGCTCTGCCGCGGGCCGGTTGGGCAGGATCACCCCGACGGTGAGGCCGAGGAACTCGTGCACCCGGCCCATCCACTCGGCGTCCCGCTGTGCCAGGTAGTCGTTGACCGTGACCACGTGCACGCCCTCGCCGGAGAGCGCGTTGAGATAGACCGCCATCACCGAGGTGAGGGTCTTGCCCTCACCGGTCTTCATCTCGGCGATGTTGCCGAAGTGCAGCGCCGCGCCGCCCATCACCTGTACGTCGTACGGACGCTGGCCCAGCACCCGGGAGGCCGCCTCGCGGGTCACCGCGAACGCCTCGGGCAGCAGGTCGTCGAGGGTCTCCCCCTCGGCCAGCCGTGCCCGGAACTGGTCGGTCATGTCCCGCAACTCGGCGTCGGTCAGATCGACGTAGTCGTCCTCGATCGAGTTGACGGCAGCCGCGATGGCCTTGAGCCGGCGCAACATGCGGCCCTCGCCGGCGCGAAGGACCTTTTCCAGAATCGACACGGATCAGCGCTCCCTAGAGTCTCTGCCAAACCATCGTAGGCGCTCGGGCGGGGCGCCCGTCAGCCGCGCCGGTCGGTCGATAGGGAGGAAAGGGGTATTTCCTCTCGATCGGGCGGTCAAGATCGTGGCGTGCGTTACGCCCAGCGCGAATTGCGGCCGGACCGGCCCGCCGGGCCGCCCCGGGAAGGGCCGCGGGAAGGGCCGCCGCCCCGGGAAGAGCCGCCCCGGGAAGAGCCGCCCGCCGGGGCTCAAGGGGCAGCCCGGCCCCGCGTCGGTCAGGATGGCCGGATGGAGCCCTCGACAATCTCCGAGGCCGGCCTGACGCTTACCGGCTGGCGAGCCGCCGACGCCGCGGACGTCCTGCGGGCCTGCCGGGACCCGGACATCCAGCGCTGGACGACCGTGCCGTCGCCGTACCGGGCCGAGCACGCGCACGACTTCGTCACCGCGGCGGCGCCGCGGGCCTGGGCCACCGGGACCGCCGCGCCGTTCGCGGTCCGCGACACCGGTACGGGCGAACTGCTCGGCTCCTGCGGGCTGGTGACCATCGACCGGCGGGAGCGGTCCGCCGAGATCGGCTACTGGACGGCGCCGTGGGCACGGGGCCGGGGTGTGGCGACCCGCGCCGCCCGGGCCGTGGCCCGGTGGGCCCTCACCGACCTGGCGCTGCGCCGGCTGGTCTGGCAGGCGGAGCTGGGCAACCACGCCTCGCGGCTGGTGGCGCTGCGGGCCGGCTTCCGGGTGGAGGGCCGGCTCCGGCTCGCCGCGCCACATCCGCGGGGCACGCAGGAGGGCTGGGTGGGCACGCTGCTGCCGGGCGAGGTGCCGCCCGCCGACGCGCCCGCGGACGGCGGCGCCGGTCCGTACGGTCCCGGCTCGCTGGCCGCCCGGCGGGCCGCGGTCTTCGGCCGCCCGCAGCCCGAGCTGTTCGCCGGTACGCCCGGAAGTGACCTCCGGCTGCGCCCGCCGGCCGACCACGACCTCGACCTCATGGTGGCGTCCTGCCGGGATCCGGAGATCGTCCGCTGGACCAGCGTGCCCGATCCGTACCGGCGCGACGACGCCGAGGACTTCGTCCGGTACTGCGCCGCGGCGTGGCTGGCCGGCACCGGCGCGTACTACGTGGTGGCCGACCCGGGGGACCGCTACCTGGGCGCGGTGGACCTGCGGATCCATCCGAGCGACCCGCTGGTGGCCGCCGTCGGCTTCATGATCGCCCCCGAGGTGCGCGGGCGGGGGTACCTGTCGGCCGCGCTCGCCGCCCTGGCCACCTGGGGCTTCACCTCGCTCGGCCTGGCCCGGATCGAATGGCAGGCACAGGTCGGCAACGTGGCGTCGCGGCGCGCGGCCGAGAAGGTCGGATTCCGGTTCGAGGGCACGCTGCGGGCGGCGTTGACGCACCGGGGACGCCGGGTCGACGGGTGGACCGGCGCGCTGCTGCCGGAGGACCTACTGCGCTGACCGGCGCGGGCCGGCTCGAACCGGGCGGGCGCCACCGGCGCGTCACACCGGGCGGGTCACACCGAGCAGGTCACACCGGGCGGGCGCGCATCGGCGATCCCGCGAGCCGGGCCGGGATCCGTACCCGGCCGGTCCGACCGGGACCCCGCCCGGCCGGACCCGCGGGATCGCCGCGCAGCGCCGCCTACGCCGCCTACGCCGCCTACGCCGCCTACGCCGCCTACGCCGCCTACGCCGCCAGGGCGATGATCCCGTAGTCGTAGCCCTTGCGCCGGTAGACGACCTTCGGCCGGCCCGAGTCCTTGTCCAGGAACAGGTAGAAGTCGTGGCCGACCAGTTCCATGTTGTGCAGGGCGTCGTCGACCGTCATCGGCTCGGCCGGGTGCAGCTTCTCCCGGGCGATGTGCCACGGCTGGTCGTCGTATTCCTCCACGTCGTAGTCGTACCCGGGATCCGCCTCAAGGGTGGCGGTGGCCACCGCGGCGCCCGAGCCGGCGGCGTCCCGAGCGGCGCCGGTGCGGCTCGCACCGTTCAGGCTGGCACCGTCCATGCCGGCCGGTGCCGGCTCGGCGTGGTCGGCCACCCGCAGGCCGGCCGTGGCCGCCGCGACCGAGACGGGCGCGCGCCGGCCGCGGTGGACCCGCCGCCGGTCGGCGGCCCGGCGCAACCGGGCGTCGAGCTTGGCGATCGCGCAGTCCAGCGCGGCGTAGAAGTCCTTGGCACACGCCTCGGCGCGCACCACGGGGCCGCGGGAAACGCAGGTGATTTCCACGCGCTGGCAGTTGTCCGACTGTCGCGGATTCCGTTCGTGAAACAGTTCGACGTCGACCCGGATGAGCTTGTGGTCGTACCGTTCGACCTTGGCAAGCTTCTCGGCTACGTGCGTCCGGTAGTGCTCCGGCACTTCGACGTTACGACCCTTGACCACGATGTCCACGATGACCTCCAGACGTGCGGACGGTCTGCAATAAACAGATCCGGTCGCCCGAAGACCCCCTGGGCTTCACGTTCGGCGGCGACCGGTGGTGTGCGGTAGCGCCTCCTCCCAGCACCGGGGATGCGGATTGCCCCGTCCTACCCCGGTAGAAATGACGCTAACCCCTGTTCGCTCCCCCGTCACCCCCGGTTGCCAAGACCCTTTCGAGAACTTTCACGGCAGAAGCACGATAGAGTGAATTGGGCGTCACTCAAGGTGATCAGCGATTCCGGCGGGCGGTTGCCGCGAGCACCGCGGCGGCGTCGACGGACACGCCGTGACCGGCCAGAATCTCGGCCATCGCGGCGATCGTCGAGCCGGTGGTGACGATGTCGTCGACCACCAGGACCAGCCGACCGCTCGCTACTCTGCGTATCTGGTTGACGCCGATCCGACGGATCCGGAAGGCCGCTGCGGCGGCCGCGGCCCGTCCCGCCGCGTCCAACCCGGCCGAGTCCGGACGGGGCAGCGCCCGCACCGGCCGCAGCGCGGTCACCGGCCAGCCGGCGGCGACCAGGCGGCGCCGCGCCGACCGGACGATCCGGTCCAGGTGGTCGCCGTGCCGGGCGCGGACCGCCCGGGCCGTACTCGGCACCGGCACCAGCAACGTCGGGCGCGGCGTCCCGACCGCGGCCGCGACCACCTCGGCCAGCAGCGCGCCCAGCGGCCGGCCGAGGCCGTGCCGGCCCCGTTCCTTGTACGCCAGCAGCGCCTCGCGCAGCACGCCGGCGTACTCGCCGAGGGCCGTGCACGGCGGCAGGCCGGGCGGCGCGGGCGTGGGCCGCACCGGTCGGGGACGCAACCCGTCCAGCTCGGCGGCGCAGCCTGCGCAGACCCCCGACCGCAGCGGCGCCCCCTCGGCCCGGCAGCCCGCGCAGGCGGTCGGCAGGAGCAGGTCGACCAGCCCGGACAGCAGTGGATCCGTGCGCACCCCGATCCCCCGTCCGGCCGCCGAAACGCTGGTCAGTAGAGGAAGAACGGTGCCCGCGGCACGGCGCCCTCGACCTCGCCGCCCACCACGTCGGCGGTCGGGATGCGCACGTTGCTGGAGAACCGGTTCGCCCAGCCCTGTCCGTCCACCTCGTACATGTACCGGCTCACCAGCGACTGGATCATCGGGTTGTCCGGGTAGCCGGACAACCGGGTGATGGTGGAGCCCGCGGTGAACTGCTGGCTGGTGAGCGCGCCGTCGATCGACAACTGGTCGACCACCCCGGCCTGCCCGGCCCGGGTGCCGGCCACCATCAGGTCCCGCTCGCTGACCCAGTCGAGCGCGGTCGGCGAACCCAGCGTGATGGGCACCTGCCGGGCGTCGCCGAGGGTCACCGTGCCGCCGTCGATGGACAGCGGCACCACGTACACCTGGTCGCCCGCGACCACGGCCAGCCGGCGGCCGTCCAGCGCGGCGGCGACGGCCTTCACCGCGCCGCTGGTCGCGGGGACCCGGATGGCGGTGAGCTGGGCGCCGCCGTCGAACCGGTAGAGCTGGCCGGCGGCCACCACGAACCCGGTGGGGTGCTGCGGATCCAGTCCCTTCAACCAGACCGGCTGACCCATCGAGGCGTACGAGTCCTTGCTGGTGTGGGTCAGCTCGACCTCGCCCTGGCCCAGCCCGGTGAGCAGCCGGTACCGGCCGCCGGACCCGGTGACCAGGGCGACCGCGACCCTGCCGCCGCTGCGCAGCATGCCGGCGGAGTCCACGTCCCGGTTCTGCTCCGGGTGGATCGGCACCGCCGACAGCGCCTGCTCGGCGGGGGCGCCCACGAGCGCCCGGACCTGGCCGTCGTAGACGCAGAACCGCTGCTCGTGCCCGGTCAGCGCGTAGAGCGGAGCCTGCCGGCGGGCGTCCTCGGCCACCACCGGCGGGCGGCTGGAGTTGCGCAGCCGCAACTCGAACCGGGGCGCGTTGACGTCCCGCATCGACCACGCCAACTGGGTCTCCAGCCGCTCGAACTGGCCGTCCCGGGCGTCGGCCCCGGTGGAGGCGGAGACGTTGATGCTGAGCAGGCCGTCGGTCTCGGCCACGTTGCCGGTCAGCCGCAGCCCGTCGGGCAGCGGCTGGGTGGCCGGCCGCAGCCAGGCCGCCGGCCCGTCGTTCAGCCAGCCGGCCACCTCGGTCGCCCACCGCTCGCGGGGCACCGCCAGCGGCAGGTAACGCTGGTCCGGCACCAGGACCGCACCGTCGGTGCTCCAGAAGTAGACGATCCAGGACCGGTAGAAGTCCTTCAGCGCCTCGGTGCTCATCAGCAGGCCGGCCTGCTGGTTCGCGATCTCCAGTCGGCCGGCCTCGGGCCGGCTCGGCTCGTCCGGGGCGATCCGCACCACGTCGAAGGTGTACGAGGTGGGCGCCCCGGCCGGCGGCGGCGCGAGCGTCCCGTCGGCGTTCAGCACGCCCACCGGCTTCACCGGCACCCGTACCCGGGCGGAGCCGTTCTCGGCGCTCTGCACGTCCGTGAACGCGGTCGCGGTCGGTTGGACGATGGTGATCTGTACGTCGCCGGACGGCTTGCGCTGCAGCCGCGCGCTGTTGCTGAGGTAGGCGTTGACCCGGTCGTACGCGCCGTCGGCCTCCCCCGCGGGTGCCTGGAGGAAGTTCTTCACGAACTGCGCGGGCTCGGTGGTCTCGCCCGGGGCCGGCGGCTCCCGGCCGTCACCGCCGGCCGAGCCGGTGAACGGCGACGGCCCGCGGCCGTCCACCCGTACCGCCGTGCTTTTCGGGATGCCGCAGCCGGCCAGGCCGGCGCCGAGCGACAGCACGGCGGCCAGCACCACCAGCAGGGTCAGCCGGCGGCGCGGCGGCCCGCCGCGGAGGACGGCCGGCGCGGCGGTACGGCGCCGGCTCATGATCGCACCTGCGCCGGGTCCGCGTCCGGCGTCGGATCGGCATCCGGCAGCGGCTCCCCGGCCGGGCCGATCGCCAGCGCGCCGCCGGCGCCCGGGCCGATCGCCAGCCGCTGGCTGAACACCGCCGGGGCGGCCAGCTCGACGTCCGACGGCACCAGCCGCAACGGCGAGGAGGTGAGCCGGTCACCGGCCCGGGCCGGCAGGGTGAACCGGAACTGGGCGCCCTGGCCCGGCGCGCCCCACGCCTCCAGCCAGCCGCCGTGCAGCCGGGCGTCCTCCAGGCTGATCGACAGGCCGAGCCCGGTGCCGCCGGTCTGCCGGGCGCGGGACGGATCGGCGCGCCAGAACCGGTTGAAGACCAGCTTCTCCTCGCCGGGCTTGAGGCCCACCCCGCGGTCCCGCACGGTCACCGCGACGGCCGTGTCGTCAGCGCCGAGCACCACGTCCACCGGCCGGCCCTCGCCGTGCTCGACCGCGTTGCCCACCAGGTTGCGCAGCACCCGCTCGACCCGCCGCGGATCCACCTCGGCGATCACCGGCGCGTCCGGCAGGGTCAGCCGGACCGGCACGCCGACCCGCTCGGCCAGCCCGGCCAGCTGGTCGACCACCCGGCGCACGATCGGGGCCAGGTCGGTGGGTTCGACGTCGAGCATGGCGAACCCGGCGTCGAACCGGCTGATCTCCAGCAGGTCGGTCAGCAGGCTCTCGAAGCGGTCCAGCTCGGCCTGGAGCAGCTCGGCGCTGCGCGCGACGGCGGGATCGAACTCGTCCCGCTCCGCGAAGATCAGGTCCGCGGCCATCCGTACGGTGGTCAGCGGGGTACGCAGTTCGTGCGACACGTCCGAGGTGAACCGGCGCTGCAACCGGGACATCTCCTCCAGCCGGACGATCTGCCGTTGCAGGTTGGTGGCCATCTGGTTGAACGACGCGGCCAGCAGCGCGAGGTCGTCCTCGCCGTTGACGGCCATCCGCTGATCGAGCAGTCCCGCCGACAGCCGCTGGGCCGTCCGGGCCGCGACCCGCACCGGCGTCACCACCAGCCGGGTGACCAGCGCCGCCAGCAGGCCCAGCAGCAGCACCAGGGCCGCGCCGGTGGCCAGCACCGTGGTCCGGGCCTGGCCGGCGATCTCGTCCTGCCGGGTCAGCGGCACGAAGTAGTAGAGCTCGACCTGCCCGAACCGGGTCGGCACCGGGGACCCGTAGATCAGGTACTTGGTCGGCGTGCCCCCGCCCAGCGTGCCGGTGCGGATCTGCGAGGCCACGTTGCCGGCGTCGACGCTGTGCTGCAACTCCGGGCTGAGCATCGGGCGGAAGTCCACCTGCGGGGAGGTCTGCGCCTCGATGAAGCTCGGGAACGAGTCCCCGGTCATCACCACGACCACGCCGCCCACCTGCTCCGGGTCGCCGCCGGCCAGGTAGGTGACGGTGGCCGCGATGGTGTCCCGCAGCTTCGGCTCGTACGGCTGGACGTGGATGCTGATCTGCTCGGTGGCGTACGTGCGGCCGTTGGAGAGCCGGTCCCGGACGTCCGCCGTGGCGTTGTCCAGCAGGATGTTGGTGATCTTGTCGGCCACCAGGTAGGCGAAGCCGCCCACCAGCAGGCTGGAGGCGACCAGGGTGATGGTCACCACCCGCAGTTGCAGCGACCGCCGCCAGGTCCGCCGCAGCTGGGCCGCCAGCAGCAGGCCGCGGCGCACCGTACCGTGCCGGAAGTCCCGTACGCCCGCCCCCGCTCGGGCGGTCGTCGGCGTCACGGTGGTGGCGGGCCTGGTCACAGTGCGTCCAAGGCTATCCGGTGCCGGCCTTGTATCCCACGCCCCGCACGGTCAGGATGATCTCCGGACGCTCCGGGTCCGGTTCGATCTTGGCCCGCAGCCGCTGGACGTGCACGTTGACCAGCCGGGTGTCGGCCGCGTGCCGGTAGCCCCAGACCTGTTCGAGCAGCACCTCCCGGGTGAACACCTGCCGCGGCTTGCGGGCGAGCGCGACCAGCAGGTCGAACTCCAGCGGGGTCAGCTTGACCTCCTCGCCGTTGCGGCTCACCGTGTGCGCCGGCACGTCGATGGTGATCTGGTTGCCGGGCGGCCCGATGGCCAGCATCTCCGGCGCGGCGTCCTCGCCCCGGCGCAGCCGGGCGCGCATCCGGGCGACCAGTTCCTTGGGCTTGAACGGCTTGACCACGTAGTCGTCGGCGCCCGACTCCAGCCCGAGCACCACGTCCACGGTGTCGCTCTTGGCCGTCAGCATCACGATCGGCACCCCGGACTCGGCCCGGATCGACCGGGCCACGTCGATGCCGCTCATGCCCGGCAGCATCAGGTCGAGCAGCACGATATCCGGCCGACCCTCCCGGAACGCGGCAAGGGCGCGCTCACCGTCTGCCACGAACGAGGGTAGGAAACCCTCACTGCGCAGCACGATGCCGAGCATCTCCGCCAGTGCGGGATCATCGTCGACCACCAGGACCCGGGCTCTCATGGCACCAATATTTGCATCCCGCCCGCCGAACCTGCTGACCCGCTCCACCGTGGCATCCCGGCCGGCCTGCCCGAAGGCGGCCGCCCCCGTGGCAACCGGGGGCGAATGTCGGCTTTGTCCCAGCACCGGGCCGGGCGTGTCCGGTCGCGACGGATCAGGCGAAAAGGCCGGAGCCGAGGAAGTCTCCGGCGTCGCGCACCCCGGGCGGGCAGGCGAAGACCGCGCTGGACACGTGGCGGACGTACTCGTTCATGGCGTCGTCGCGGGACAGCCGGGTCTGCACGGGTACGAACTGCCGCCGCGGATCCCGCTGGTAGGCCATGAAGAACAGGCCGGCGTCCAGCCGTCCCAGCCCGTCCGACCCGTCCACGAAGTTGTAGCCGCGGCGCAGCAGCCGGGCGCCGCCGTTGAGGTCCGGGTGCGCCAGCCGGACGTGCGAGTCCGCCGGGATCAGCGGCTGGCCGTCCTCGCCGGTGGCGTCGAAGTCCGGCTCGTCGAACTCGCCGGCCCGGCCGATCGGCGCGCCGACGCCCTTGGTCCGGCCGATCACCGCCTCCTGCTCGGCCAGCGCACTGCGGTCCCAGGTCTCGACGGTCATCCGGATCTTCCGGGTGACCAGGTACGAGCCGCCGGCCATCCAGTCCGGCCCGTCGCCCGGCTGCACCCAGAGCTGCTCCCGGAGCAGGCCGGTGTCCTCGGCCTTCAGGTTCGCGGTGCCGTCCTTGAAGCCGAACAGGTTGCGCGGCGTGGACTGCCCGCGGGAGGTCGAGGAGGTCCGGCCGAAGCCGAGCTGGGACCAGCGCACCCCCACCACGCCCATCCCGATACGGGCCAGGTTGCGGATCGCGTGCACCGCCACCTGCGGATCGTTGGCGCAGGCCTGGATGCACAGGTCGCCGCCGGAGATCTCCGGCCGCAGCGCGTCACCGGCGAACCGGGGCAGGTCGGCCAGCGCCGGCGGGCGCCGGGCGGCCAGCCCGAAGCGGTCCCGCCCGGCGTCGTCGCGGAACAGCCCCGGGCCGAACCCGACGGTCACGGTCAGCTCGGACGGCGGCAGGCCCAACGCCTCGCCGGTGTCGTCCGGCGGCGCCTGCGGGATCCCGTTCACCGCGCCGATCGCGCCGGCGTCCCGCCCGGCGGTCATCCGGGCCGCCGCCGCGGTCCACTGCCGCAGCAG
The DNA here is from genome assembly GCF_002285795.1 of Plantactinospora sp. KBS50. Lineage (GTDB taxonomy): Bacteria > Actinomycetota > Actinomycetes > Mycobacteriales > Micromonosporaceae > KBS50. The sequence continues at coordinate 1,143,099 of NZ_CP022961.1, read as the reverse complement.
GTCCGCCAGCCGCTCCCGGTCCCTGGTCAGCACGTCGAACGCGACGAAGTGCAGCCGGTCCTGGGCCGGGGTGACGATGCCGGCCTGGTGCTCGCCGTAGAACGGCACGGCGCCGGTCGCCGCGTCGGTCGACGGCTGGGCGTGGGTGGCGGCGTAGGCCAGCGCGCCGGCCCCGCCGGCGACCCCGGCCACGCCGGCCGCACCGGCACCGGCCAGTGCCATCGCCCGACGCCGGGAAATCCCGCGATCACCCACGCCCGCCACCTCCGTCGCGCTACTTGCCGGCCACCACGCCGGCGATCTGGCTGATCGGCTCGGCCAGCGCGTTCACCGCGTCGGAGAGCTTCTTGAGCTCGGCCTGGGACAGCGTGTCCTGCCCCGCCCAGCCGTCGCCCGAGCGGTGCTGCTCCAGCGCGCTCGTCACGTTCGCGAACTCCTCGTCCAGCGTCTTCACCAGGTCCGGTGCCCGCTGCTCCAGGGCCGGGCGCAGCGCCGCGACGGCCGCCTTCGAGCCCTCGACGTTGGCGCTGAAGTCCCACAGGTCGGTGTGCGAGTAGCGCTCCTCCTCGCCGGTGATCTTGCTGCTGGCCACCTCGTCGAGCAGGTCCTTGGCGCCGTTGGCGAGCTGGAGCGGGGTGAGCTGCTCGGCGTTGGCCTTGGCCACGATCTCCTTGACGTCCGCGAGCAACTGGTCCGCGATCGGCCCGTCCTTGCTGATGTCGCCGGTCGTCCAGAGGTCCTTCTCCAGCCGGTGGTAGCCGGTGAACTCCATGCCCTCGTCGACCACGTCGGCCCGGCCGTCGATCTTCGGGTCCAGGTCGCCGAAGATCTCGGCGACCGGCTCGATCCGCTCCCAGTAGGTGCGCGCCACCGGGTACAGCTCCTTGGCCTTCGCCACGTCGCCGGCCTTGACCGCGGCGACGAACTCGCCGGTGGAGTCCAGCAGCGCGGTGGTCTGGCTCCGCACGTACTGCTGGTAGTTCTCCGCGGCACCGGCCAGCGCGGCGTCCAACTGCACCGGCTGCGCCGACCCGGTCACCGTGAACGCGGCCCGGATGCCGTCGCCGACCATCCCGGGCTTGCAGGCGGTCTGGTACGTCCCGGGCGGCAGCTCGACCTTGAACTCGCGGCTCAGGCCGGGTGCGACGTTCTCGACCTCGCCCATCACCCGGTCGCCGGCGCCGTAGACGTAGAACTCGGTGACCTTGCCGCCCGAGTTGCTGACCGTGAAGGTGTGCTGGCCGGCCGGCACCTCGGTCCGGGAGACCGCACAGCTGGTGTCGCCGGCCTCCACCGTGATCGGGCCGCCGGTCGAGGCGGTCGACTCCGCCTTGTCGGCGCAACCGGCCAGGCCGGCCACGGCCAGCGCGCCGGCCACGCCGAACGCGGTGAACTGGATGCTACGCATTGATGACTCCCGAGATCTCAGGCGTTCTGCGGCGCGGGCGCCGGACTGTCGGTGGTGGTGTCGCCGGCCGGGGCCGCCCGTCGCGGGCGGTTGGGCAGCAGGAAGAGGATCAGGACCGGAATGCCGTACGCGACCCAGGCGACCACCTCGAACACGGTGGGCGCGGGGGTGATGTTGAACATCCCGGACAGCAGGCTGGCGTACCAGGAGGTCGGGTCGAACCAGCCCGACACGTCGTACGCCAGGTTCCGCAGGCCGGGCAGCACGCCGGCCTCCTGGAAGTCGTGCACGCCGTACTTGAAGATGCCCGCGGCGACCAGGATGAGCAGGGCTCCGGTCCAGGTGAAGAAGCGGCTCAGGTTGATCCGCACGGCGCTGGCGTAGAGCAGGAAGCCGAGCACCACGGCGGTGAGCACGCCGCCGATCAGGGCGAGCAGCGGGCCGCTACGGCCGCCGGCGGTCTGGGCGGCGGAGAAGAAGATGAGCGCGGTCTCCAGCCCTTCGCGCACCACGGCCAGGAAGGCCATCCCGAGTACGGCCCAGCCGCCGAGCGCGAGCGCGTCGGTCAGCTTCTCCCGCAGTTCGCCGGCGATGGACCGGGCCGCCCGGCGCATCCAGAAAATCATCCAGGTGACGAAGGCCACGGCCAGCACCGAGGTGACCGCGTCGAAGAGTTCCCGCTGCGCCGAGGTCTGCAACAGCGTCGTGCTGGTGTACGTGAGCAGCCCACCGAACAGGACGGACAGCGCCACGGCCAGGCCGACGCCGATCCAGACCTGGGAGAGCTGTTCCCGGCGCCGCGACTTGACCAGGAAGGCGACGAGGATGCTGACCACGAGCGCGGCCTCCAGGCCCTCCCGCAGTCCGATCAGGTACGTGGCGAACATCGACGCTCCGACGAAAGTAAGGCATCCCTTAGTTAGGGCAGCCTACCTTCTCGCGGAAGGCGCTCGGTCGTCAAGTCGGGAACGGACGCCGGCCGGCGGCCCCGCACTCGGGTCGGGGGCCGCCGGCCGGCGTCCGGTCGGTAACGGGGTGCCGCTCGGGATGTCAGTAGCGGTAGTGGTCCGACTTGAACGGGCCCTCGACCGGCACGCCCAGGTAGTCGGCCTGCTCCTTGCTCAGCGTGGTGAGCCGGGCGCCGAGCGCGTCCAGGTGCAGCCGGGCCACCTTCTCGTCCAGGTGCTTGGGCAGCACGTGCACGCCCAGCGGGTACTGGTCGCCCTTGGTGAACAGCTCGATCTGCGCGATCGTCTGGTTGGCGAACGAGTTCGACATCACGAAGCTCGGGTGGCCGGTGGCGTTGCCCAGGTTCAGCAGCCGCCCCTCGGAGAGCACGATGATCGTGTGGCCGTCGTCGAAGCGCCACAGGTCGACCTGCGGCTTGATGTTCTCCCGGGTGACGTCCGGCCGCTTGGCCAGGCCGGCCATGTCGATCTCGTTGTCGAAGTGGCCGATGTTGCCCACGATCGCCTGGTGCTTCATCCGGGCCATGTGCGCGTTGGTGATCACGTTGAAGCACCCGGTCGCGGTGACGAAGATGTCCGCCCGCTCCACCACGTCGTCCAGGGTGGCGACCTGGTAGCCGTCCATCGCCGCCTGCAGCGCGCAGATCGGGTCGACCTCGGTCACCACGACCCGGGCGCCCTGGCCGCGCAGCGACTCGGCGCAGCCCTTGCCCACGTCGCCGTAGCCCATGACCACGGCCATCTTGCCGCCGATCAGCACGTCCGTGGCCCGGTTGATGCCGTCGACGAGCGAGTGCCGGCAGCCGTACTTGTTGTCGAACTTGCTCTTGGTGACCGAGTCGTTGACGTTGATCGCCGGGAACAGCAGAGTGCCGTCCCGCTGCATCTCGTACAGCCGGTGCACGCCGGTGGTGGTCTCCTCGGTGACCCCGCGGATGCCCGCGGCGATCCGGGTCCACCGCTGGCTGTCCTCGGCGAGCGACCGGTGCAGCACTTCGAGGATGACGGCGTACTCCTCGGAGTCGGCGCTCTCCACCGCGGGCACCGCGCCGGCCTTCTCGAACTGCGCACCCTTGTGCACCAGCAGCGTGGCGTCACCGCCGTCGTCCAGGATCATGTTCGGGCCGGCGCCGTCCCCGCCGTCGGGCCAGGTCAGCGCCTTCTCGGTGCACCACCAGTACTCCGACAGCGTCTCGCCCTTCCAGGCGTACACCGGGACGCCCGCCGGCGCCTCGACCGTGCCCTCCGGACCCACCACGACCGCGGCCGCCGCGTGGTCCTGAGTGGAGAAGATGTTGCACGAGGCCCACCGCACCTGCGCGCCGAGCGCCACCAGCGTCTCGATCAGCACCGCGGTCTGAATGGTCATGTGCAGCGATCCGGTGACCCGGGCGCCGCGCAACGGTTGCTGCTGCGCGAATTCCCGCCGGATGGCCATCAGACCGGGCATCTCGTGCTCGGCCAGCTCGATTTCCTTGCGCCCGAACTCGGCGAGCGACAGGTCCGCCACCTTGAAGTCGCCCTCGGCAAGGCTGCCGGGCCGCGAGTTGGTGGGCGCGCCGCCGGACGGCGCCGGAAGGGTGCTGGTCATCGAAGCTCCTGTCGAACGGGTCCGGTTGCGTGATCCTCACCTTACGCGTTCGGCGTGGAGCGCATAGCGCGCGGGACGGCGAGCCGCGGACAGACTCGCTGCCCACCACCCCGCCGCCCCGCGCATCCCCCCGGTTTGGTCTCCGCCGCGCGAGCATCTCAGTTCGCTCACGCTGCGCACACTCATAGTCACAATCCGTATACACACTGTCAAGCGGAACGCGGAAACCGGGTCAGCCGACGGTGGCCACGTACGCCTCGCCGACCCCCGTCAGCACCAGCGCACCCGCGCCCGCCCGGCCCACCGCCGCCGTACCGCGCGGCACCGCCAGCGCCCCGTCATCGTCACCGGCGGTCACCGTGCCGGCGGTACCGAGCACCACCCGGGGACCGGATCCGGTCAACCGGACCGGCGCCGAACCATCCACCCGCACCCGGTACAGCGCGAAATCGGGCACCGGCACCGGCCAGGTCACCACCCCGGGCGCCACCGGCACCGGCAGCAGCACCGGATCGGCCAACACCTCGAAGCGGAGCACCCGCAACAGCTCCGGCACGTCGACCCGCTTGGGGGTCAGGCCGCCGCGCAGCACGTTGTCGCTGGCCGCCATGATCTCCACGCCGCAACCCCGCAGGTACGCGTGCAGGTTGCCGGCGGGCATCCAGATCGCCTGTCCGGGTTCGAGCGCGACGTGGTTGAGCAACAACGCCACCAGCACGCCCGGATCGCCGGGATAGTCCCGCGCCAGCCGCGGCACCAGCCCGGCCGACCCCGACCCGTGGGCGGCCGCCGCCGGGCCGGCGGCCGCGGGAGCGGCGATCCCGGCGGCGGGAGCAGCGGGCGCGGGAGCGGCGATCCCGGCAGCGGCCGACGCGGCCGGTTCGGCCGTACCCGCCGCCCGGACCGCCGCCTCGACCAACCCGGCCCGCCGGTGCGTCGGCACGGTCAGCAGCAACCGGACCGCCTCGCCGAGGCCCTCGACGCCGCGCCGCAGGGCGGCCACCACCGGCTCCAGCTCGGCCAGCCCCAGCCCGGCGATCGCCGCCGCGGAGACCGCCGGATCACGGAAGCCGCACAGCGCCTCGAACGGATGCAGCGCCACCAGCATCTCGGGCTTGTGGTACGGGTCCACATAGTTGCGGTGCACCCCGGCCGCCTCCTCCGCGGCGTACCCGGCCCGGGCCTGCTCGGCGTCCGGATGTGCCTGCAGGGACAACGGCCGCTCCGGCGCCAGCACCTTGAGCAGGAACGGCAGCCGTGGCCCGAACCGCGCGACCACCTCGGCGCCGAGCCAGTGCTCCGGCTCGGCCGCCAGCAGGTCGGGCAGCAGGGTCCGGCCCGCCGGCCGGTCCACCCGCGCCGGGGCGCCCGGATGCGCACCGAGCCACAACTCGGCCTCCGGACCCTCGGTCGGTGCCGGCCGGCCCTGGAACTCGGCCAGCACTCGACGGGAACCCCAGGCGTAGTCGCGGATCGTCCCGTGCAGGGTCTCCATGATCAGCCTCCGGGCAGGTCCGCAGCCCGCTCGGCGACGTCATCGCGGGGATCGGCCACGCCGGCGCGGGCCGCCCGCGCCGCGGCGCTGGCGCTGTAGACGTCCGGCTCCAGGTAGATGACCCGGGCGATCGGTACGGCCGCCCGGATCCGCGCCTCGACGGCGTCGATACCCCGGGCCACCTCACCGGCCAGCTCACACGGCTGCACCGCGATCTTCGCGGCGACCAGCAACTCCTCCGGACCCAGGTGCAGGGTCTTCATGTGGATGATCCGGTCGATCTCCGGGCCGTCCATGATCGCCGCCTCGATCTGGCGGATGTCCTTGTTCGACGCGGACTCACCCAGCAGCAGGCTCTTGGTCTCCACCGCCAGTGTCGCGGCGATCACCACCAGCAGGATGCCGATCATCGCCGTGCCCCCGGCGTCCCACCGGCCGTCGCCCGTGGCCAGCGTCATGCCCACGCCGACGAGCGCGAACACCAGACCCACCAGGGCGCCGAAGTCCTCCAGCAGCACCACCGGCAGCTCGGGCGCCTTCGCCCGCCGGATGAAGCGCAGCCAGGAAACCCGGCCGCGGATCTGGTTGGACTCCTTGATCGCGGTACGGAACGAGTAGCCCTCCATGCCGACCGCGGCCAGCAGCACGACCACCGGCACCCACTGCCAGCTGCGGATGGGCTCCGGGTGGGAGAACTTGTGCCACGCCTCGTAGAGCGCGAACAGGCCACCCAGGCTGAACAGGATGATCGCCACGATGAACGCGTAGATGTAGCGCTCCCGCCCGAACCCGAACGGGTGCTCCGCGGTGGCGGCGCGCCGGGAGCGGCGGTTGCCGAGCAGCAGCAACGCCTGGTTGCCCGAGTCGGCCACCGAGTGCAGCGACTCCGCGAGCATCGACGAGGAGCCGGTGAGCAGCCAGGCGAGAAACTTCGTCACGGCGATGCCCAGGTTCGCGGCGAGGGCCGCGATGATGGCCCGGGTGCCACCCTCGGCGCTCACGGCCGGGCTCCCGGGCGGTACGGCGGCGTCACTGGTTCGACAGCTCCTTCATCTCGGTGATGGCGGGCACCGCCATCGGGTCCAGGCGATGTGCCAGGGCCAGATAGACCGACGCGAAGTCGGGCACCGCGGTCAGCGACGCCAACCGTTCCAGCGCCGACCCGCCCTCGGCCGTGACGACGTCACAGCGCACCCCCCGACGCTCGGCCAGGGTCTGCACGGCGTCCGCGCGCCGCTCCTCCACGGCCAGCGGTTCGGGGGTGTCGTCCTCGGCGTTCAGGCCACCGTCGCGCAGCAGCACCAGACGCAGCCGGGTGCCGGGGGACTCCTCCTCGTCCGGGTCCGCGAAGATGTCCCGGGCGGCCTCACCGAGCCCGCCGAAGACGCCGTCGAGCAGACCCACCCGACCCCGGCCGGCCTCACCCAACGCCCCGGCGACCACGGGGTAGCGGGCGTTGGCCGACAGGGTGTCGCCGAACCGCCGGGCCGCCACGGTGGCCAGCGGCGACGAGCCCCAGACGATCGGGATCGAGCCGGCCAGGCCGAGCGCCAGCGACTTGGCCGGGTTGACGAAGGACTCCGCCTGCGGCCGGCAGCGGTCCGCGTCGGCGTCCAGCCGGGACGCGGTCTCGGCGAGGTCGGCCTCGTTCACCTTCACCAGGCCCAGCGCGCGGGCGGCCATCAACACCGGCACGCTGAGCGCCCACAGGCTCGCCCGGGCCGGCGCCCGGCGCGGCACCGGGATGAACGGCGCGCGCACCCGGTCGGCGACCGACTGCAGTTCCGAGTCGGGCGCGCCGACCGCGACCAGCCGGGCGCCGCGACGCGCGGCGGCCTGCGCCGCGCCCAGCGCCTCGGGGCTGCGGCCCGAGGCGCTCACCGCGATCACCACGTCCGCCGCACCCACCCAGCCGGGCACGCCGGCGCTGCTGTGCGGGATCACCGGCACCGGGCAGCGCGGGCCGGCGACCGTTGCCAGCAGGTCACCGGTACGTCCGGCGGTGCCGATGCCGGCGATCACCACGGCCCGTGGCCGGCCCTCCTCGCCCAGACCGGTGAGATTCGCCTCGGCGGCCAACGCCGCCGACTCGCGCACCTGCGCGCCGGCCGAGGCGGTGAACCGGAGCATCCCGCCCGGGTCGAACTCGCCGAGCGCCTCGGCGTCATCCAGCAGTGCCTCGTCGGCGGTACGCTGCCCGCTCACTCCGGCGGTGCCCTCCATCAGGCTCGTCCTCCAGCCGCAGTCGACATCTACCGGCCAGCTCCCGCGGGGTCTGCGGCTTGCGGCCCGCCCCTCGCCTCGTCCAGCAGCAGCACCGGCACGTCGTCGCGGATCTCGAAGATCCGGCCGCACTCCGCACAGGTCAGCGTCTGCGCCGCGGCATCGTAGTCCAGCGGCGCATGATGCGTGTCCGGACAGGCGAGAATCTCCAGCAACTGCGGGTCCAGGGCCACGACAGCTCCTTCCACGGTGTGTCGACGGGACGCCTCGGCAGTGTCCCCCGGCGCTGTGGATCCTAATCGCGGCGGTCACCACCGACCCGCCCACCGGCCGTCAGGCGCGGACCAGGGCGAGCACCTCGTCGCGCAGCGCGGCCATCCGCTCGGCCGTCGGCGCCTCGACGTTGAGCCGCAGCAGCGGCTCGGTGTTGGAGGGACGCAGGTTGATCCAGGAACCGTCGGGGAACCGCAGCGTCAGCCCGTCCAGCTCGTTGGCCTCGGCATCCGGGTACGCCGAGCGCACCCGCGCCGACGCGGCCGCCTGGTCCGCCACGGTCGAGTTGATCTCGCCGGAGGCCACGTACCGCTCGAACGCGCCGGCCAGTTCCGACAGCGGCCGGTCCTGACCGCCGAGCGCCGCGAGCACGTGCATCGCGGCCAGCATGCCGGTGTCGGCGAACCAGAAGTCCCGGAAGTAGTAGTGCGCCGAGTGCTCCCCGCCGAAAATCGCGTTGGTCCGGGCCATGTCGGCCTTGATGAACGAGTGGCCCACCCGGCTGCACACCGGCTCGCCGCCGGCCTCCCGGACGATCTCCGGCACCGCGCTGGAGGTGATCAGGTTGTGGATCACCGTGCCCCCCGGGTGCTTGGCCAGCTCCCGGGTGGCGACCAGCGCGGTGATCGCGGACGGCGAGACCGGCTCGCCGCGCTCGTCGACCACGAAACAGCGGTCCGCGTCGCCGTCGAAGGCCAATCCCAGGTCGGCGCCGTGCTCCCGGACCGCGGCCCGCAGATCCTCCAGGTTCGCCGGGTCCAGCGGGTTCGCCTCGTGGTTCGGGAACGACCCGTCCAACTCGAAGTAGAGCGGCACCACGGTCAGCGGGAGCGGCGGCAGCACGGCGTCGCCGAGCACCGCCGGCACGGTGTGGCCACCCATCCCGTTGCCGGCGTCCACCACCACCTTCAGCGGCCGGATCCCGGACAGGTCGACCAGCCCGCGCAGGTGTTCGGCGTACGCGGGAAGCAGCTCGCGGCGCTGCTCGGTGTCCTCGGCCGCGGACGTCCCGCCCGGCTGCGCACCGGCCGGCGGCTGCGCGCCCCCGGGCGCACCGGGCCGGCCGGGCTCGGCCTTGTCCAGCAGCGCCTGGGCCCGGTCCCGGATCTCGGCCAGCCCGCTCTGCTGGCCGATCGGCCGGGCACCGGCCCGGCACATCTTGATCCCGTTGTACCGCGCCGGATTGTGACTCGCGGTGAACATCGCGCCCGGCAGGTCCAGCATGCCGGAGGCGAAGTAGAGCATGTCGGTCGACCCGAGGCCGGTGGAGATCACCGACATGCCCTCGGCCCGCACCCCGGACGCGAACGCGGCCGCCAGTCCCGGCGACGAGTCCCGCATGTCGTGCGCGATGACCACAGTGTCCGGTGCGTCCTCCGCGGCCGCGAGCACCTGCGCGAAGGCGGCGCCGAGCGCTTCGGCCGCCCGCTCGTCCCACTGGTCGGGGACGACACCGCGGACGTCGTAGGCCTTCACGATCTGGGACAGGTCACTCAAGGGTCTCGCTCCTGTTCGGCGGCCGGTTCGGCAATCCGTTCGGCGGTCCGGTTCGGCGGTCCGGCCGACGGGGATGGTCCAGCCGATACGGACGGTCAACCCGGAGCGTATCCGAGCGGACCGAGCCGACCCCGGTCAACCGCCGTCACCCGGCGTCGGCCGCCATCGCACCGTCACCCCACGGCCATCCCGCCTCGATTCCTCGTCGATCAAGGTGTCCGTGGCGCAGGAAAGCGCTTCCAGCGCGGTGGACGCCTTGATCAACGGGACGAGGGAGCGGGCAGGCAGACCGGGCGGCGAAGCGGGCCGAGGTGTGCGGTGTCGGCCTTTTCAGGATCCGGGCTGGCGGGGCAACCGCGGCATGGCCTGCGTGGCGTCGGGACCGACGGCACGGTGCCGGGGCCGCCCCGGGTCGTTGGACCGCGGGTCGTCCGACCACGGGTCGTTGGCCGGCGGCGCGCTGGACGGCCGCGGGCCGAACGGCTGGGCACCGGACGGCGGACCGCTGGACGGCCGGGTGCTCGCCGGCGGCGCGCTGGACGGTTCCACCTGCGGGAACAGCGCCGTCGGCTCGGCGAACGGCCGGCTGGCGCCCGGCCCCGACCAGGCGCTGTCCGGCTGACCACCCTGGCCGTGCCGACCACCGCCCGGGGCCGGCCGGTCGGTGCCGGATCCGGCCCAGCCGGCGCCGTACTCCGGCTGGCCGGTGCCCTGGGCGTGCCGGCCGGTACGCGGCGCTCCGGCGCCTCCGCCGGAGTAGCCACCGGACCGGTACTCGCGGGGTCGGGGCGGTCCGCCGGCGAACGCCGCGGCACCGGTGCCGGCCACCGCCGCGGCACCGGCCATCGCCGGCGCTCCGGCGCCGGGGCCGTCGTCGGGCCGGTTGCGGCGCAGCAGCATCACCAGCAGCGCCACCCCCATCCCCACCATCCCGATGCCCAGCACCATGACGAGCCCGCCGATGCCGAGCCCGCCGGAATCGCTGGCCGCCTTCGCCGTACCCGCGCTGGCGTTGGGCACCGCCTGGACCACCGGCTCGTCGGTGGGCGCCACGGTCGGCTCGGCCGGGGTGGTCTCGGACGGCTGCGCCGACGGGCTGGCCGTGGCCTTCGCCGCACCCTTGACCTTGCTGGTGTGCGACGCCCGGCCGAACACGTCGCCCGCAGCGGTGCTGAACTGGCCGATCAGCGTCGCGGTGCCGGACGGCGTCCCGTTCAGGAAGGTGAGCCGGTAGCGCACCGACACGCTCTTCTTGTTGCACAGCACGGGATTGCCCGGTGCGACCGCCGCGGTGGCGATCTCGCCCTCGCCGCCGCTGACCCCGATCGCGTGCCACCGGCCGTCGACCGCGACCTCGGCCCGCAACTGGTCGGGTGCCAGGCCGGCCAGCCGGACGCCGAGCTGGCTGCGGACGGTCACACAGCCCTTGGTCCGCTTGGCGGCCCCGAGCGTCACCGCGCCGACCGAACCGCCGGCGGTGAAGCTGCTCGGAACGTGTATTGAAACCCGATCCTTGTCGGCGGCAAGGGCCGGCGCGGCGGTGCCACCGACGACGGCCACGAGCAGCACCGCGGCCGCGGCCAGCCGGCCGGCGCCGAGTCGTCGCATCATGATCCACCTTTATGGTCACCCGGGTACGGCGGACAGCGTAACCCTCCCGGACGGAAACGGTCGGGCTCAGTACGCCTCCGCCGAGCACCGCAGGGGGCCGGTTGACCCGGCGGAGCGAGCGACGTCTGCCGATTGACGGTGACCAGCGTCACCCCAGGCCGGGCCGAGGGGCGCCGATCCCGTACGGGCGACTCGGACGTTCCGCCCGCGTCGCAGACCGTCGATGGCCGACCGTCGGGACCTCGGGAGGGACCCTACGGCTCACATGCCAGGTGTTCCCGGAAGTCCTGCGGATCGTCCTCCCAGCGCAGTCGCCAGCGCTGGAGGAAGCCGGAGTCCTCGACGTGCAGTTCACCCTTCTGCGGACCGGTCGGAAACAGCGCCGCGATCAACGCCGGCCGGTCGCCGTCCGCGATCGCGGCGGCAATCCCGGTCGGTGCCGTCCCGGTCGGCGCCGCCCGTTCCCAGCCGGCCGGCAGCGCCGCCGCCAGCTCGGCCGCGAACCGCTCCGCCGCCGGCACGCCGCGCCGTTGCGCCAACTCCAGCACCCGATCGGCGGCCCGACCGGTGATCTCGCCGTAGTACTCCTGGGTGTACTCGTCCGGCGGCTGCGGCCGGTTCTGGAACCGGTACGCCTCGGCGACCGCGCGCCCGTACCCGACCGCCGCCGGCGTGAACCCGCCGGCCAGCCAGTGCGCATCGGCCCGGATCCGGTACAGGTCAGCGCCCAGTTCGTGATCCCAGTCCTCGTCCAGCACGGCCATCCGCTCCGCCCGGTCGACCGCCGCACGCCACAGCCGAGCCCCGCCGGGCCAGTCGCCGCGTTCGAGGGCGTGATCGGCCCGTTCCCGCAGCATCCACGCCGTCAGCCAGTCGTCGTCGAGTCGTTCGAACGCCTGCTGCGCCCGTACGTAGTAGCGCTCGCCCGCAGGATCGGCGGGGTCGCGGTAGCGGCGGGTGTGTGCCAGGAACACCGAGATGAGCGCGTCGGTCCGGGCGAGCTGCGCGGCGTCCTCGGCGGTACGCGAAAGCCGGCTGTTGGTCAGCCCGCACAGCTCGCGGATGAGCAGCAGTTGTGCCCGCATCTCGTCCCAGCCCGCGGTCGCCGGCTTGTGCCCGCCCAGCGGATAGTGGTCGAGCAGGTGGACCAGCGCGTCGGCCAGCCGCTGCTCGGCGTTGCTCGCCGTACCCTCGGTTGCCGGCTGCTCGACCGACCAGGCTCCGGTGGCCCGCTCCCAGTCCTCGATGAGTTGCCTGTTGAACGGGAACGGGTGGTAGCAGCCCCACCAGTAGAAGGCCTCCAGGAAGACCAGCGTGAACCGGGCCCGGGCGATCTCCCGGCGCTGCGCCACGAACCCGGAGTGGTAGAGCCACTCCCGCTGGTACGCCTGCCACTCGGGATCCTCGTACCGGTACCAGGCGCCGTACTCGCCGACGTCGTCGTCGGCCTGCCGGGCCAGCAGCCAGCGGAAACAGTAGTCGGCCGCCTGAGCGTGCAGCCGGAGCCACTCCCGGCGGTGGTCGATCCGCAGCCGGTTGTCCACCGCCTGCCGGACGAACTCGTGCAACCGCGACCAGCCGGTCGCCAGCCCGGACACCGAGAGCACCGGATGGGCGAGCCGGTAGGCCCGCAGCGCCCGCATGGCCTCACCGACCTCGCCGTCGACCGGCCGGTCGCCCTCCGGGGCGAGCAGGTCGGCCAGCATCGGTTCGTCGAACCGGTGCACGATCGCGGCGGCCGAGACCGCCCGGGTGAGCAACGGCTCGGAGACCTGGTCGAGCAGCGTCTTGATCAGCGCACCCCACCGGGTGCGGTCGTCCGGCACCTGGGCGAGCATCCGGCGCAGCCGGGCCGGATGCAGCGCGTCGGCACCGACCTGCACGATCAGTTCGGCGGTCAGGGCCACGCCGTACGGGTGGCCGTCGGTGAACCCGTAGACGACCGCCGGCAGCCAGTCCGGCACCGGCTCGCCGATCAGCCGGGCCGCCAGGTAGGCGGCCACCTCGTCGGCGCTCAGATCGTCCAGGTGCCGCCTGGTCAACCGCTCCGACAGCCGGCCGAAGTCCGCCAGCATGGGCATGCGGGCCATCACGAGCAACGTCCGCGGCAGCCGGGCCGCGATGCGCAGCAGCCAGGCACCGATCTCGTCGTCCGCGATCAGTTCGGCCGAGTCCACGACGATGAGCACCCGGCGGTGCTCGGTGAAGGCGGTCCAGGCGGCGACGAAGTCGTCGTCGGCCTGCCGCTGCAAGCGGCTGACCTGGTCGCGGAACGTGTCGATCGGGACCTGGAGATGCGTCGTCAGGGTGATCGGCCCGACCTGGGACCGGCGCCCCAGGCTGACGGAGTTCCCCACGGTCCCGGCGTCCAGCAGCGGCGTCGCGGCCGACTCCAGCATGGCGAGCCGGAACGCGCGGAACGCGCGGTCGTGGCCGTCGGTGATGCGCAGCATGATCTTGATGCTCTGCAGGTACGTGTCGGAGATGACGTTGCCGGACGCCTCCTCGCCACGCTTGTGGTGGCCGCTGCCGATGCCCTCGGAGAGCAGGTCGACGGCGCGCACCACGACGCCGTCCCGGCCCGTGACCCGGTTGACGAGCTGGCGCAGGAACGCGGACTTGCCGATGCCCCGCACTCCCACGATGTCGAGGACCCGGCCCTCCTCCGCGCCGAGCAGCAGCTCGACGGCCTCGGTCAGCTCCGCCTCCCGCCCGACGAACAGCTCCATCGTCAGGACGCCCCGTCGGAGGCCGGCGCGTCCTTCGGCGAACCGTCGTCGCGCTGCCCCCGGTCGGGCTCGACCGGCTCGGGCAGCCCGGCCCGCATGGTCAGGGACTCCATCCGTGCGCGCCGGCCGGCCCGCAGCGAGTTGCGACCGGCGGCGCGCAGGTCCACGTCCCCGATGTCCGGCCGGTGGCCGAGGTCCACATGGTTCGAGCCGGGCGGCGTGCCGGCATCATCGCCGTCCGCCGGAGCGGACCGGCGGGAGGCCGCACGCAGGACCGCCCAGACAACGCCGATGGTCAGGGTCAGCCCGGCCAGCAGCCAGGCGTAGATCGCGCCGCCGGGCGGGCCGGCCAACGCCACGATTGCCAGCAGGACCGTGGCGCCGAAGCAGGTGAGCAACAGCGGCTCGGAGCGCAGTCCACGGGCCACAATGGTGGGTACGGCGAACAACGAGTTGCGGGGTGATGACTCTGGGTCGTTCTGTTCGGACACTGTGGCGACTCCGTACGGTGGGGGTCCGGTCGGAGTGACCGATTTTTCCGGCGTGGCGCGACCAAAGGTGTCGGCTATCCGCCATTGGGTGAACCTTTGACCAAGCGGACACGTTGCCGGCGCCCGGCAGGGCCCGGCACGGCCCCCGATCGGTCAGCCCGCTCGGGATTCGCGGCCGGGGTCGGGTCGGGATCAGGCCGATGCCGGGTCCTCCGCACAGGGCACCTCGGCCAGTTCGTCGGTGGGCCGGGCGGGCACTCCACCGGGCCGGTCCAGCGCGCCCAGCAGCGCGGTGGTGGCCGGGTCGGTGGCCACCCCGCCCTCGGCACCGGTCAGATACTCGGTGAGGAACACCCGCAGCGGCTCGGTCGCCACCGTGTCCGCTCCGGCCGCACCGGCCAGCTCCGGCGCGACGTGCAGGCTCATCAGCAGCATTCCGTACACCCGGCCGGCCCCGCCCAACGAGGGCTGGAAGTACGGCAGGTCGAGGATCCGCGCCCCGCGGCGGCCGTAGAACCGCAGCCGGGCGGCGGGATCGCCGGTGGCCGCGCTCCCGTCGTGCCGGTCGGGCCGCTCGACCTCCGCCAGCACCACACACGGCCGGTACCGGCCGGCCCAGTCGGCCACCACCTCGTCGTAGAGCCGGCCGCCGGTGCCGCCGCCGCGACCCTGCGCCGCCACCGCGAGGTAGCCCAGCAGCATCACCCGGCAGGACGGGGACCACTCGCCGACCGCCGTGGCGAGGATGCGTCCGTCGTCGTCGACCGCCGCCCAGACCTCCTGGCCACCGTCCCGTACGCCCTCGCGAAGCTCGTCCAGCGAGATCAGTTCGCTCGGTGGAAAGGTGGGCACGAGCAGGCTCCGGTAGACGAATTCCAGATCGGCGCCATCGTCGAGCCGGACCAACCGCATGCCGATTCCCCTCATTTGCCGGGGCGCGCCGTCCCGGTACACCAGAGAAGCTAACAAACCCGCGGCGGGTCGGACCCGATCGTGCGTCACCCTTTGCGCCCGACCCGACCCGACCCGGCCCGACCCGGCGCGGCCGCCGCGGAGCACCGCCGGCGATGGACTGCACGACGAGGTTGAAGTGGCCGTTCCCGTCGTCCACGAAAGCGACCGACCCGCCGCCAGGGGCGATGTCCATTGTGGGCGCAAACCTGAGGTCCGGTTGGAAGTCTTGGTATGCGGGCACGACGTGAGTCTATGAACCCCGGTAAAGGTCGTCGGACCGGCGACGACGGATCAGTGGTGCGGCGGGATGACCCGCAGGTGGCCGCGGCGGCCGGTGTGCTGCTCCCCGTTGATCTCCGCCTCCAACTCCGCCGGCCGCGGCGGCGCGGGGCGGGCGGCCTCGCGGACCGCCTCGGCCAGCGCCACGAGGTCGTCGGTGGTCGGCGGTGGCGGCTCGAACTCGCCCTCGTGCCGGACCACCTCCCACCCCCGCGGGGCGGTCAGGCTGCGGGCATGCGGCTCACAGAGGTCGTACGTGTGCGGCTCGGCGAACGCGGCGAGCGGTCCCACCACGGCCGTGGACTCGTTGTAAACATAGGTCAACGTGGCGACGGCCTGTCGGGGGCAGCCGTTGCGGGAGCAACGCCGTGGTGACCTCACGGCGGCACGGTATCGCCATTACCCGCTCCGGGGTGCCGGATGCGGATCCGACACGCCGGCCGCGGAGATCACAGTTCGAGCATGCCGCATCACCAGCGGCACGCCCCCGATACGTCCGCCCCGGTCGGGACTACGCTTTTCCCAGCGGCACAGCTCCATGGGGTGGCAGATGACCAGTCCGGACAACCGCCGGCCGGATGCGGGCCGGCGGCCGAAGCGGGATCGGCGCGGCCGAGGGCTGCGCGGCCGGCTCGTCCCGGCCACCGTACCGCTGGCCCGGACCAAGGCGGAGATCTTCGATGATCTTGTCCTGGACACGGTCGAGACGCTGGAACGGCGGTTCGCCAAGGAGCTGACCGGCGTGGAGTTCGCGGTCGAGGACGTGCCGCCGGAGCTGAACGTCTACGACTCGGACGTCCTTGAGGACGGCGAGGTGCCGCTGGCCCGCCTGCTGCCGGGGCGCCCGGGGCGGCAGGAGATGCCGCCCCGGATCGTGCTCTACCGCCGGCCGCTCGAATTCCGTGCGATGGACAACGACGACCTCGCCGACCTGGTCCACGATGTGATCATCGAACAGGTGGCGAATCTGCTGGGCGTGGATCCCGACGAACTGGCCTGACCCCGACTCAGGCGACCCGCCGCTTCAATTTGCGCCGTTCGCGCTCGGACAGGCCACCCCAGATGCCGAACCGTTCGTCGTGCCCGAGTGCGTATTCCAGACAATCGCTCTTGACCTCGCAGCGCGAGCAGATCCGCTTCGCCTCGCGGGTCGAACCGCCCTTCTCGGGGAAGAACGCCTCCGGGTCGGTCTGCGAGCACAGCGCCCGCTCCTGCCACTCCGGTGCGTCTCCGAGCAGGTCGGCCACCTCGAGTCGGCCGTCCATGCAACTGCCTCCTTTTCGTGCAACGGCAGCGGGCCGCTGCAACCCCCCACGCGGAAGGCGTGTTTTGTCCGTCGGATGCCTGTTTGATGCACTCCGTACGAACGACCCCTCCGGAATTACACGCGTGTTGTACGTGCGTCGTCAAGCGGAACCTGGTAGGTGCAAAACGCCGTCCGGACCGATTCGACCCGCCATACGGGCGCTGCGACCTGGACACCCTGGCCTATCGGTCGAGGGCGGGCACGAGTAACGCCTGAGACGGAAAGTCGACCGACATCCGGCGTGGCGCCCGGCGTGTCGCTACCGGCTCGCGTCATCCGATGTGCCCGTAGACCGTGGACCGCTGCCGGGCCGGCCGGCCCGCCGCCGCCGCCATCGCCACGAGCTGCGCGACGGTCCGCGCCGAGCCGTGGTCGGCGCCGGCCATCCGGGAGATCGTCTCCTCCATCAGGGTGCCGCCCAGGTCGTTGGCGCCGCCGCGCAGCACCTCGGCCGTGCCGGCGTCGCCGAGCTTCACCCACGAGCACTGGATGTTGGCGATCCGGCCGTGCAACAGCAGCCGGGCCATCGCGTGCACGACCCGGTTCTCCCGCCAGGTGGGACCCGGTCGGGCGATCCCGGCCAGGTAGATGGGGCGTTCGTGTGCACGAACGGCAGGCCCACGAACTCGGTGAAGCCGCCGGTGGTGTCCTGCACCTCGGCCAGCACCCGGAAGTGCGCCAGCCACTGCCCCGGGTGGTCGACGTGGCCGTACATCATCGTGGAGCTGGACCGGATGCCCAGCTCGTGTGCCGTGCTGACCACCTCGACCCAGGCGGCGGCCGGCAGCTTGCCCTTGGTGAGCACCCACCGCACGTCGTCGTCGAGGATCTCGGCGGCGGTGCCCGGGATGGTGTCCAGGCCGGCCTCGCGCAGCCGGGCCAGCCACTCCCGGATCGGCACGCCGGCCTTGGCCGCGGCCGTGACGATCTCCATCGGCGAGAAGGCGTGCACGTGCAGGCCGGGCACCCGGTCCTTGATCGCGCGGACCAGTTCCGGGTACGCCCCGACCGGCAGCTTGGGATCGATGCCGCCCTGCATGCACACCTCGGTGGCCCCGGCCCGCCACGCCTCCTCGGCCCGGTCGGCCACCTGCGCGACCGACAACCGGTACGCGTCGGCGTCCCGCTCCCGCTGGGCGAACGCGCAGAACCGGCAGCCCACGTAGCAGACGTTCGAGAAGTTGATGTTGCGGTTGACCACGTAGGTGACGTCCTCACCCACCGTGTCCCGCCGGACGTCGTCGGCGAGCCGGCAGAGCTGTTCCAGGGCCGGGCCGTCCGCCTCGAACAGGGCCAGCGCCGCCGCCGTGTGCCGCGGCGTGAGCAGCGCGGCCGGGTCGTCCGCGGCCAGCCGCAGGGCCGCCCGCAGGTCGCCGTCCATCGTCGCGGGCGGTGCGCCGGGACCGCGGGTACGCG
The DNA here is from genome assembly GCF_002285795.1 of Plantactinospora sp. KBS50. Lineage (GTDB taxonomy): Bacteria > Actinomycetota > Actinomycetes > Mycobacteriales > Micromonosporaceae > KBS50. The sequence continues at coordinate 1,124,858 of NZ_CP022961.1, read as the reverse complement.
GCGCCGCGCCGTCCGCTCCGGCCGACGCGGCGGTCCGGCCGGCGACCTCCGCCCAGTCGCCGTAGACGCTGTCGAAGTCCCCGCGCCGGTCCCCGGACCGGCCCGCGGTGTCGATCGTGACGTGCAGGTCGGTCCGCCCGGCGGCCTGGATCCCCTCCTCCGGCTCCTGCCAGGGCCGCCCGGCCGGGACGGCACCCTGCACCGCGAGCCCGGTGTCCGGCTCGGCCAACGCGCGCACGTGCGGTTCCACCCGGGGGTCGAGCCATCCCTCGGCCCGGCGGACGTACTCCGGATAGATCGTCAGACGCTCCCGCAGCGTGAATCCCGCCGCGGCGGTGCGGTCCGCCAGCCGGTCCAACTGCGGCCACGGCCGCTCCGGGTTGACGTGGTCGGGGGTGACCGGCGAAACGCCACCCCAGTCGTCGATGCCGGCCCGCAGCAGCAGGTCGTACTCCTCGTCGATCAGGTTGGGCGGAGCCTGCACCCGCGCCCGCGGACCGAGCAGGATCCGGGTCACCGCCACGGTCGCCGCGAGGTCGTGCAGTTCCGCGTCCGGCATGCCGCGCATCGCGGTGTCCGGCTTCGCCCGGAAGTTCTGCACGATCACCTCCTGCACGTGCCCGTACTCCCGCAGGGCCCGCCGGATCGCGAAGATGGTGTCCACCCGCTCGGCCAGGGTCTCCCCGATGCCGATCAGCAGGCCGGTGGTGAACGGCACGCCCACCCGGCCGGCGTCCGCCAGCACCCGCAGCCGGACGGCGGGCTCCTTGTCCGGCGAGCCGTGGTGCGGGCCGCCCGGCTCCGACCACAACCGGGTGGCCGTGGTCTCCAGCATCATGCCCATGCTGGGGGCGACCGGCTTGAGCCGCTGCAACTCCGACCAGGACAGCACTCCCGGGTTCAGGTGCGGCAGCAGCCCGGTCTCCTCCAGCACCGCGATGGCGCAGGCCCGCAGGTAGTCCAGGGTCGAGTCGTAGCCCCGCTCGTCCAGCCAGCGCCGCGCCGCCGGCCAGCGCTCCTCCGGCCGGTCGCCGAGGGTGAAGAGGGCCTCCTTGCAGCCCTCGGCGGCCCCGGCCCGGGCGATCGCCAGCACCTCGTCCCGGTCCAGGAAGGCGGCGGGCAACCGGTGCGGCACGGTCGCGAACGTGCAGTAGTGGCAACGGTCCCGGCACAGCCGGGTGAGCGGCACGAAGACCTTCCGCGAGTAGGTGACCACACCCGGACGGCCCGCCTCGCGCAGGCCGGCGTCGCGGATCGTGCCGGCGAGCGCCAGCAGCTCGTCCAGGGCGCTGCCCCGGGCGTGCAGCAGCGCGGTCGCCTCATCGGCGGAGAGCGTCCGGCCGTCTGCGGCCCGGCGCAGGGCCCGGCGCAGACTGGCCTCGGTCGGTACCGGAGCGGAGACATCGGCCATCGGTCGAGCCTAGGACCTTTCTCGTCACGGACCCTGGCGGGTGGTCGACCAGGATCGCCGGTAGCGAGCCTGGTCGACCACCCACTCGCCCTACGGCCTGCTGGGCCGCTGCACGCCCCGGTCCGACGGGATGATCATCTGTGTGGCCTCGTTGCCGCCGGCGGGCGGCCGTTCCGCGGGTCGCGGGATGACGACCGTGCGGTCCCCGTCCGCCTCGGCGCGATCCTCCCGCTCCGCCGGGGCGGCCGGCGTCGAACGCCCGGTCTCCGGCGCGGCCGGCGTCGTCGAACGCGCGGTCTCCGGCGCGGTCCCGGCCTCGGACCCGTCCGTGGTCGGCCGGGCCGACCCGGTCGACGCCGGCGCCTCGGACGCCTCGGTCGTGCCGGACGTCTCGGCTGGCTCCGCGGACTCGGCCGGCGGCTCCGCGGACTCGGCCGCCGGCTCCGCGGAGCCGGCGGGCCGCTCCGCGCGGTTCGCCGGCTCCGGTTGCGCGACCTCCGCCGATTCCGCCGCGCCCGCGGAGGCTGCCGGCTGCGCGGAGGCTGCCGGCTCGGCGGGAGACACCGGCTCGGCGGACTCCGCCGGGGCGCCCGAGGGTCGGGACGATCCGTCCGGCCCCGGCGGCCGGGGCAGCACCTGCGTGCGGTCCGCGTCGGCGGCGGTGGTCTGCTGGGGAATCACCTGCGTCCGGTCGGCCGGCGAGTCCGCACCCGGCTGCGGGGCGTCCGCCGCCGCGGGCGGGCCGGAGGCCGGGCTTCCGGAGACCGGCCTCGCCGATGCCGGGCCGCCCGACACGGGGCTCGACGGCCCCGGCCCCGACGACCCCGGCCCGGACGACACGGGGCTTCCCGACGACACCGGGCTTCCCGGCGCGGGAATTCCCGGTGCCGGCCAGGACTGCTGCGGCCAACCGGCCGGCGGCTGGGCCGGTGCGGGCGCACCGCCCGGGTGGCCGGCCGGACCGTACCCACCGGGCGGCGGATAGCCGGGCGCCGCGGACTGTGGGTAGCCGGACGCTCCGGGCTGCGGGTAGCCGGGTGCTCCGGGCTGCGGGTAGCCGGGTGCTCCGGGCTGCGGCTGGCCAGCCGGCCCGTACGGCCCCGGCGGCGGGTAGCCACCCGGAGCGGACCCGCCTGGCTGCGGCTGGCCACCCGGAGCGGACGAACCCGGCGGCGGGTAGCCACCCGGCGGTGCCGGCTGCGGCCGGCCGTACACGCCCGGCTCCCGCTTCGGCCGCGGGGTGTAGTAGAGCGCACGCCAGACCCGGTAGACCACGAACGCGGCCACCGCGAAGATCGCCATGAACGCGATCCGGGTCAGGAAGCCGGTGAATACGCCCCGGAACACCCCATTGGCCAGGCTGCCGACCAGCCAGCCGAAGAAGCACACCACGCCGAAGAACGCGGAGAACGCGTACTCGGCCACCGCGGCCTGGGTGACCAGCCTGGCCCGGCCGACCGGCGGCGTGAGGTGGGTCGCGAGCAGCACCGCCAGCACCGGCAGCACGATCGCGGTGATCCCCACGAAGTCGAAGAAGCCGCTGCCGGCCCGGCTGGTGAACCGCGGTCCGTTGTCGGCCGGGATCAGCAGGTCGAGCAGCGCGACAAAGAGCAGCAGGGCGTCCGCCCCGACCAGGACGAGTGCGGCTAGCTCACGCAGCGGCCTGGTCAGCTGGCTGGCCGTGGGCGCGGGATGCGGCCCCGGACCGGGCTGACTGGTCAAGAATCCTCCCATCGAGCGGTGCGGGCGACGGCGTCGGTGAGCCTAGTCTCCCCCGCCGACACCCCCTCGCAAACGTGACGTAGGCGAGGATGGGGCCATGCGCATCGTGGTATTGGCGGGGGGTATCGGCGGCGCCCGATTCCTGGCCGGCGTCCGGTCGTACGCGGCCGAGGCCGGCGGGGAGGTCACCGCCGTGGTGAACGTGGGCGACGACATCCGGCTGCACGGCCTGCGGATCTGTCCGGACCTGGACAGTGTGCTGTACCACCTGGGCGGCGGCGCCGACCCCGAACGCGGTTGGGGTCGCGCCGGGGAGACCTGGGCGGTGAAGGAGGAGCTGGCGGCGTACGGCGCCGAGCCGACCTGGTTCGGCCTGGGCGACCGGGACCTGGCCACCCACCTGGTCCGGACCACCATGTTGGACGCCGGTTATCCGCTCTCGGCCGTGACCGAGGCGCTGTGCGCGCGCTGGCAGCCCGGCGTACGGCTGCTGCCCGCCACCGACGACCGGATGGAGACGCACGTCGTGGTGGACCTCGACGGCGGCCGGCGGGCCATCCACTTCCAGGAGTGGTGGGTGCGGTACCGGGGTGAGCTGCCGGCGCACCGGTTCGTCTTCGTGGGCGCCGAGTCGGCGAAACCGGCGGCCGGCGTCCTGGACGCGATCGGGGCGGCCGACGTCGTCCTGCTCGCCCCCAGCAACCCGGTGGTGAGCATCGCCCCGATCCTGGCCGTGCCCGGGTTGCGGGAGGCGCTGGTCGGCGGCCCCGCACCGGTGCTCGGGATCTCGCCGATCATCGGCGGCCGGCCGGTACGCGGGATGGCGGACCGCTGCCTGGCCGCGCTGGACGTACCCTGCACCGCGGCGGCGGTCGGCGGCATGTACGGCCCGCGCGGCGACGGCGGCGTCCTGGACGGTTGGCTGGTGGACCCGGTGGACGACCCGGCGCCGGTGCCGGGGGTGCGGGTCGGCGCGGCGCCGCTGTGGATGACCGACGAGGCGGCCACGGCCGCCATGGTGCGTGCCGCGTTGGAGCTGTTGTGAAGCTGGAGATTCTGCCGGTCCTCGGCCTCGGCGAGGTCCGCGAGGGCGACGACCTGGCCGCGATGATCGCGCGTGCGGCTCCCTGGTTGCGCGACGGCGACGTCCTCGTGGTGACCAGCAAGATCGTTTCCAAGTCCGAGGGCCGGCTGGTCGACGTGCCGGTGGCCGAGCCGGACCGGTCCGCGGCGCGCGAGGAGGTCCTCGCGGCCGAGACCGCCCGGGTGGTCGCCCGGCGCGGCGCCATCCGGATCGTGCAGACGCACCACGGCTTCGTGATGGCCTCGGCCGGGATCGATGCCTCCAACGTGGACAAGGCGCGGTTGGTGCTGCTGCCCAAGGACCCGGACGCGTCGGCCCGGTCGCTGCGGGCGGCGCTGCGGGAGCGGCACGGCGTCGACGTCGCCGTGATCATTTCCGACACGATGGGCCGGCCGTGGCGCACCGGGCTGACCGACGTGGCCCTGGGCGCCGCCGGGATCGACGCGATCCGCGACCACCGGGGCGCGGTCGACCCGTACGGCAACGAGCTGAGCATCACCCAGATGGCGGTGGTCGACGAGCTGGCCGGCGCCGGCGAACTGGTCAAGGGCAAGATCGACCAGGTGCCGGTGGCGGTCGTCCGCGGTTACCTGCCGGCGGCCGGTCGCAACGACGGAGCCGGCGCGGCGGAGTTGGTCCGGGAGGCCGAACTGGACCTGTTCGCGCTCGGTACCGCGGAGGCACGGGCCGACGGGCTGCGCGCGGTGGCCACCCTGCCGCAGACCGCCACCGCCACCGCCACCGCCATTGCCTCCGGCACCGGCACCGGCACCGGCACCGGCACGGCGGACGGTCCGGACCCGGCCGCGGTCGAGCGGGCCATCGCCGCGGTGGCCGGGGCCGTGGCGCCCGGCACCGCATTCGACCTGGTCAAGGACCCGTCGGTACGCGCCGAACTGGCCCACGCCCACCCGGACTGGCCGGCCGGGGCGACCGCCGCCATCGTCGCCCGCCGCCCCGCCGCCGCCCCGGACACCGCCGCCCCGGACACCGCCGCCCCGGACACCGCCGCCGCGGGCGCCGCCGCCCCGGACGCCGCCGCGCTGATCCGGTTCGGGGCGGACCTGCACCGGCTGCGGGCCGGCCTGGCCGCCGAGGGAATCGGCTCGGCCCTCCTGCTCCGCGCCGACGGTGCGGCGGTGCTGGCGCTCTGACGGCCGCCTCCGCCCCGGCCGTGGCGCCGGCGGGTCACTGGCTCAGCATGGCCCGACCCAGCGGGGTGAGGGTGTGCAGCACGGTGTTGCGTTCCCGGTGGCTGACCAGCAGGCCGGCGTTGCGCAGCACGGCCGTGTGCTGGCTGGCCGCGGCCGGCGAGATGCGCAGCCGGCGCGCCACCTCGCCCGTGGAGCACCCGTCGCTGACCACCGCCAGGACGCTGGCCCGGGTCCGACCGAGCAGCGCGGACAGCGCCTCCCGGCCACCCGTACCGGCCGCGCCGGGACCGGCCCGACCGTCCGGGCCGGGAAGACCAGCGACGCCGGGACGACCGGCGACGCCGGGCCGGCCAGCGATGCCGGAACCGCCGGGGACGCCGGTCAACGCCTCCGGTACCGACGCCGGCACGAGGCTACCGAGGCGGTCCACCGGATAGACGAGCACCGGCGGCAGCGTCGGGTCCAGCAGCGCCACCGGCGCCCGCGAGCAGAAGAACGACGGCACCAGCAGCAGGCCGCGACCGCGCAGGTGCAGCTCCCGGTCGGCCGGGTAGTCCGGCACCTCCAGCAGCCCGGGCCGCCACCGCGCGGCCGGCCGCAGGCTGGCCAGCAGGGCCTCCGTACCCCCGTCGAGCAGGGCACGGGCCCGCCGGTTCCGGTCGGCCTCCACCGCGGCGGCCACCCGCGGCCAGTACGGGGTGATGGCCAGCGCGCGGTAGTGCTCCATCGAGTCGGTCAGGTGCTTCAGCACCGCCGGTTCGCCCCGGGCCAGCGCGCCGGCCGGATCGGGCAGCCGGTTGTCCGCGGCCAGCACCGTCAGGTCCTGCCGAAGCCGGGACAGCGGGGTGGAGCGGACCGCGTCCAGCCCCGCCTCGATGCTCTGCCGGCTCTCGTGCGGGGTGAGGAAGTCCGGGAAGTAGCCGCGCGGCGGGTTGAGCGCGAACAGCAGCCGGAACCGCGCCGCCGCCCGGTCCCGACGCAGCCCCTCGGTGACCTCCTGCCGCCAGCCGGCGACCACGGGATCCGGATTACGGGTCTGTAACAGGTGCAGGCTGAGCACCAACTCCCAGAGTGGATCGGCCGCGGCGGCCACCCGGGTACGGGCGACGTCCTCGCCGGAGAAGTGGATTCTCAGCACCGGGCGCTCCTGGCGGTCGTGGTCCCCTGTTACCCGACGGCACCTCGCACTGTACCTAACCGCAACTTTTCACCCTTGTTTCAGCGAGGAATGAAAAACCTCGACGTAACCGTGCACGGTTCGGCATGCTCGCTTGTGCCGCGGCCCAAGGCCGCGGCGACCTGGGGAGGTGCACCGGGAGGGCGACCACCACGAGGGTCCGCGGATCGTGCCCGCGGAGGTGGTCGCCCACCCCGGCAGCGCCCGGCTAGATCAAGCCCTGTTCGCCGCGCTCCTTCAGGTCGTCCACCAGCCCCTTCACGTCCTGCGCCCGGTCACGCGGGCAGACCAGCACCGCGTCGTCGGTGTCCACCACGATCAGGTCGTGCACCCCGAGGACCGCCACCAGCCGCCCCGAGCGGGGCACCACGATCAGCCCGGTGCTGTCCCGCAGCAGCACGCCCGGCTTCTCCGCCACCGTCTCGGCGCCCAGCACCACGTTGCGGGCGTCGTCGGCGGGCAGCACGTCACCGAGGGTGTGGAAGTCCCCGACGTCGGTCCACCCGAAGTCGCCCGACACGGTGGCCACCCGGCCGGCCGCCGCGGCGCCCTCCATCACCGCGTAGTCGACCGAGATCTTCGTCAGCGTCGGCCACACGGCGCCCAGCGTCTCGTCCTGATCCGAGGTGTCCCAGGCCGCGGCGATCTCCAGGATCCCGGCGTGCAGCGCGGGCTGCTGCCGGGCCAGTTCGGCCAGGAAGGCGTCCACCCGCCAGACGAACATGCCGGCGTTCCACAGGTGGCGGCCGGATCGGACGTACGCCTCGGCGACCTCGGCCACCGGCTTCTCCTTGAACTCCGCGACCCGGCGCAGCGGGCCGGAGTCCAGCAGCTCGCCGCACTCCAGGTAGCCGTAGCCGGTCTCCGGTCGGGTCGGCTCGATCCCCACGGTCATCAGCAGGCCCTGCTCGGCGCCGCGCACCGCCGTCCGGATCGTCTCGGCGAACCGGCGGGAGCGCACCACCAGGTGATCCGCGGCGAACGATCCCATCACGGCGGCCGGGTCGCGGCGCGCGATCACGGCGGCGGCCAGCGCCACCGCGGCGCACGAGTCCCGCGGGGACGGTTCGACCAGGATGTTCTCCTCCGGCAGTCCCGGCAGTTGCCGGGCCACCGCGGCGGCGTGCGCCACACCTGTCACCACCATGGTGTGCTCCGACTCCGCCAGCTGGCCCAGCCGTTCGGCGGTCACCTGCAGGAGCGACGCCTCGGTGCCGGTGAGCGGGTGCAGGAACTTGGGGTGACCGGCGCGGGACAGCGGCCAGAGCCGGGTCCCGGTCCCGCCGGCGAGGATGACTGCGTAGAGCATCCGACCATCATGCCGGACCGCGCCGTCGCGGCACCGCCGGACGGCGCACGCCGCAACGCTCCGTGGTCAGGACCGGACCCGGCACCATGCCGTGACATGCACCTCGGCGCTGGACTCCCAGGTGAACTCCTTGGCCCGGTCGAAACCCGCCTTCGCGAGGGTCAACCGGCGTGGTTCGTCGTCCAGCAGGGCGGCCAGGTCCGCCCCGATCTGCTCGGGCGCCTCGCTGGTGTACGCCACCGCGTCGCCACCCACCTCGGGCAGCGACAACCGCGGGGTCGTCAGCACCGGCGCCGCGCACGCCATGGCCTCCAGGATCGGCAGCCCGAAACCCTCGCCGTACGACGGGTACGCCGCCACCAGGGCACCGCCGAGGAAACCGGGCAGGTCCGCGTAGCGCAGGTAGCCGGGACGCAGCAGCCGCAGGTGCGCCGGGACATCCGCGACGGCCCGGTCGATGTCGTCGTCGTGCCCCTGCCCCCCGGCGATCACCAGGGCCGGCGGGTTCTCCCGGTCCGCGACGGCCAGCACCCAGCCACGGATGAGGTTCGGTACGTTCTTGCGGGGCTCCTTGGCGCCGAGGAACGCGATGTAGCTGCCGCTGCCCAGCCCCAGCCGCGCGCGTACCCGGGCCTTCTCCTCCTCGGTGGGCGCGTGGAACGCCGAATGGTCGACGCCGTGGTACGCCACGTCGATCCGGGTCGGATCGGCGTCCAGCAGCCGGATCAGCTCGTCCCGGGTGGCCTTGCTCGGCACGATCACCCGGTCCGCCCGGCGCAGCGAGGTCTTGATCGCGCTGCGGAAGAAGGTCCGGCGCGACTTGTCGTAGTGCTCGGGCTCGGTGAAGAAGGTGGCGTCGTGCACCGTGACCGTCACCGGACAACCGGCACGCAGCGGGCACGTGTAGAACGGAGAGTGCAACACGTCCGCCCCGACCTGCTGGGCCAGCAGCGGCAGGCCGGTCTGTTCCCACGCCAGCCGGGCCGGCCGGTGGGCCACCGCCGCCGGCGCGGGCACCACCTCGACGTCCGGCAGCATCCGCGCGTACCGCTCGGCGTCGGTGCGCAGGCTGACCACCACGAGATCCACCGCCGACTTCGGGGTACGGCCGAGCGCACCCAGCAGGCCATCGACATATCTGCCCACCCCGCCCCGGTCGGCGGGGACGCTCGTGGCGTCGATCAGGACACGCGGTGGGCGACCGGCGGTCACAGGGCAACTCCTCGGTGGCGGGGTCTCACGAGGTCGCGGCGGGCACGGCGGTTACCGCCCCACCGAACGTCGACTTGTGGGGAACAACACTGGGGGCAAGCCTACGCCGAGCCCGGGGCGGGCCGCCGACCGCGACCCGACAGCCGGCGCGTCCGTCACCTGACGCAAATCCCAGGTCACCCAGCGGTGAACGCCGATCAACCGGCGCGACGGGTATCGTACGCGCGGTGGCCGACAACCCCGCCCGGATCCTCACCGCCGCCATCGCGGCCGATCCCACCCGACCGCTGCTGACCTGGTACGACGACGCCACCGGCGACCGGACCGAGCTGTCCGGCGCGACGCTGGCCAACTGGGTCGCCAAGACCGCCAACCTGTTGGTCGACGACGCCGGGCTGGCACCCGGCGACCGGGCCGGGGTGCTGCTACCGCCGCACTGGCAGACCGCGGCGGTGCTGCTGGGCTGCTGGTCGGCGGGGGTGTCGGTGAGCACCGACGCACCAGAACCGGTCGATGTGCTGTTCGCCGCGGCCGACCGGCTGGGCGAGGCCGCGGACTGGCCGGCCGGCGACCGGTACGCCCTGGCGCTCGCCCCGCTGGCCGCGCCGCTGGCACAGCTGCCACCCGGCTACGCCGACTACGTGCTGGAGGTCCGCGGCCAGGGCGACGCCTTCAACCCGCCGCCCGGGGTCGGCACCCCGGACGGCCAGTTGGTCACGCGGGCCACGGCGCACGCGGCGGCGCTCGGGCTCACCGCCGGTGATCGCGTGCTGGTCGACGCGCACCGGCACCCCGACCCGGTCGACTGGCTGCTCGCCCCGCTCGCCGCGGGGGCCAGCATCGTGCTCTGCGCCGCCCTCGACCCGGCCCGGCGGGACGCCCGGATCGCCACCGAACGGGTCACCCGGACCCTCGACTGATCCTCGGGCCGCAGCGGAGTCCCCCGGTCGCGGACGCCGTGTCGGACGCTAGCCGCGTTCGCGGGCGAACCTCTCGAACGCCGTCAGGGAGTCGGGGTTGGCCAGCGCGCCGGTCGCGGCGGCCGCGTCCACCGGCGTACCGGTGAGGATCTTCTTCACCGGTACCTCCAGCTTCTTCGCCGACAGCGTCCGCGGCACGGCCCGGACCTGGTGGATCTCGTCCGGAACGTGCCGGGGTGAGAGCGCGGTACGCAGCTCACGGACGATCTTCGCGCGCAGCGCGTCGTCCAGTTCCCGCCCCTGCGCCAGCACCACGAACAGCAGCAGTTCGCCCGCGCCGCCCTCGGCGTCCTCCAGGTGCACCACCACCGAGTCGACGACCTCGTCCAGCCCCTCCACCACGGAGTAGAACTCGGCGGTGCCCAGCCGGACCCCGCCGCGGTTCAGGGTGGCGTCCGAACGGCCGGTGATCACGCAGCCGCCGTGCTCGTTGATCGTGATCCAGTCGCCGTGCCGCCACACCCCCGGATAGACGTCGAAGTACGCCTCGCGGTACCGGCGCCCGTCCGGGTCGTTCCAGAACCCGACCGGCATGCTCGGCATCGGCGCCGTGATCACCAGCTCGCCGAGCTGGTCCAGCACCGGAGTTCCGTCGGCCGAGCGGGCCTCCACCCGGGCGCCCAGGCAGCGGCAGGCGATCTCGCCGGCCCGCACGGGCAGCAGCGGTACGCCACCCACGAAACCGGTGCAGACGTCGGTACCGCCGGACAGCGACTGGAGCTGGAGGGTGTCCGAGACCGACTCGTACACCCAGCGGAAGCCCTCGACCGGCAGCGGCGCCCCGGTGGACCCGAGCCCGCGCAGCGCGGAGGTGTCCACCAGATCCCGCGGCCGCAGGCCGGCCTTGCGGCAGGCCAGCAGGAACGGCGCGGACGTGCCGAAGTAGGTGACCCCGGCCTCGGCGGCCATCCGCCACAGCTCGCCCAGGTCGGGATGCCCCGGGTTGCCGTCGAACAGCACGATCGCCGCGCCGACCGCCGGACCCGAGGCCAGAAAGTTCCACATCATCCAGCCGGTGGTGGAGAACCAGAAGAACCGGTCCCCCGGGCGCAGATCGTGGTGCAGGGCCAGCATCTTGAGGTGTTCCAGCAGGATTCCGCCGTGCCCGTGCACGATCGGCTTCGGCAGCCCGGTGGTGCCCGAGGAGTACAGCACGTACAGCGGGTGGTCGAACGGGACCGGATCGAACACCAACGGCTCGTCGGTGGGCGCCGCCAGCTGCGACCAACCGATCGCGCCGGCCGGTGGCGCCGCGTCCGGATCCAGGTACGGCAGCAGCACGGTGTGCCGCACCGACGGCAGGGCGGCCCGGATCGCGGCCACCTCGGCGGCGCGGTCGACCGGCTTCTCGCCGTACCGGTAGCCGTCCACCGCGACCAGCACGGTCGGCTCGATCTGCCGCCACCTGTCGGTCACGCTGCGGGTACCGAACTCGGGGGCGCAGGAGGAGAAGATCGCGCCGAGGCTCGCGGTGGCCAGCATCAACACGTACGTCTCGGGGATGTTCGGGGCGTACCCGGCCACCCGGTCCCCGGGACCGACGCCGAGCCGGCGCAGCCCGGCCCGCACCCGGCGGACGTCCTCGCGCAGTTCGGCGGCGGTCCGGGTGATCGGCGGACGGCTCTGGCTGTACGCGATCACCGCGGGCTCGTCGTCGCCGATGCCCGGCATCCGCAGCACGTGCTCGGCGTAGTTGAGCCTCGCGCCGGGGAACCAGCGCACCCCGGGCATGGTGTCGCCCGCCAGGGTCCGCTCGGCCGGTGTGTGCGCGAGGACCTGGAAGTAGTCCCAGATCGACCGCCAGAAGGCGTCGAGGTCGCTGACCGACCACCGCCACAGCTCGTCGTACGAGCCGAGGTCCAGCCCTCGCTCGGTACGCAGCCAGCGCAGGTAGTGACCGATCCGGGACCGCTCGCGGACCTCCTCGGAAGGCCGCCAGAGCACCTCGCCCACTGTCTTCACCCCTCCCCGGTCCGGTACGCCGTTGTGCCGGGCCTGCCGCCATCTTGCCGTACCCGAACGGCCATTCTGCGACCCGGTGCGGCGACGGCGACGCGTGGCCGGCCCACACCCATCGCCCCCTCGCAGTGTGGGAACGCCGGATGCGCCGGTGGTGAGCGGCCTTGGTCAGCGTGCGCGCGTCACGGCGTACCCCGGTGTTGCTGGATCGCCTGCCGGCGGGCCAGCCGGTGCGCCCGGCGGATCTCCGCCTCCCGGAACCGCCGCTCGTCCTGCGGGGTCTCCGGCAGCACCGGCCGGATCTCCCGCGGGCCGCCGGCCACGTCCACGCCGACGAACACCAGGTACGCGGTGGCCACCCGGACGGGTTCCTCCTCGGCGGTGTCCCAGCGCTGCGAAACCACCCTGACCCCGACCTCCATCGAGGTCCGCCCGGCCCAGTTGACCTGCGCGTGCGCGTGCACCAGATCGCCCACCCGCACGGGCTCGGAGAAGACGATCTCGTCGATCGCCGCGGTGACCGCCGTACCGCCGCTGTGCCGCGCCGCCGCGGCCCCCGCCACGTCGTCGATGAACTTCATCAGGACGCCACCGTGCACGGTGCCGTACAGATTCACATCGACAGCCGTCATGATGCGGCTCAACGTCACCCGGGAGTAGGCAGTGGGCTTACCCACCGGGTTCGTGCTCTCTTCGCTCACGTCGCAACCGTACGGTGGCGCACCGGCCCGAGCCGGCCGGCACCCGCGGCTGCGACCCGGATCGCAGTTTCGGCACCGACCACACTGGTCCGTCGGCGGGTCCCTGCGGCACCGGCACGCCGGCCGTCCCGCACTGGGTCGGCCGCACCCGAAGCGGTACGGTGCGCGGATGCGACATCTCTGGAGCTTCCTCGCCGGCGTGGTGGCCGCCCCGGTGTGTTGGGTTCTGCTCGCCCTCGGACAGCAGGGGTCGGCGTCCACGATCGACCGGTGGACCTCTGCCGGCACGTACAACGTGGCCAACCTGATCGAGCCGACGGTCTATCTGGTGGTGGGCGGGCTGGTGCTCGGCCTGCTGGCGTCGCTCCGGATCTCCCCCCTCGGCCCGGTGGCCGCGGGCATCATGCTGGTGGCGCCGTACGTCGGGCTGTTCGTGCGGCCGTTCGCGGTCCGGGACTGGATTCCCGACGGCTGGAAGCTCTTCGGCGATCCGGTGCCGATGCGCCTGCCGTTGCAGAACGGCACGATCCTGCTGCTCGGCCTGCTGTTGCTGATGGCGGTGTTCAGCGGGCAACGCTGGCGGCGCTGGCCGAAGCCGACGCCGGCGGTCCCGGCGTCAACGGTCGCGGCGCCAGCGGTCGCGGCCGGCGAGCCAGCGGCCCGGGGCACCACCGACAAGCCGGCCGGCGGCGCCCCGGCCACCGGCACCGGGTCCGACCCCGAGCGCACCCAGGACTGGTCGCTGCTGCGGGCGCCGGCCAGCGAGCCGGACACCAAGCCCGCGAGCCTCGGGTATCCCCAGCCGGACAGCCCGCCGGCGCCGCGCCGCGAGGCCGGCTCGCCGTGGTCGGACCCGCCCTCCCCCCGCCGGGACGGCGCGACCCACTGACCCGCGGGCCTGCTGACCCCCGTCGGGCCTCCGCGGTCCCGTTCCGGGTTCCCGCGGGTCTGCTCCGGGTTCACCTGGGTCCGTTCCGAGGCTTCCTCGGGTCTCTTCGCGGGTCTTGCGGGTCTCTTCGCGGGTCTTGCGGGTCTCTTCGGGGGGTCGTTGTCGCCTTTTCGGCCGGCAACGACCCCTCCCCCTCATCACAATGGGCCGAACTGTTGGTCACCCGGCGTAAGGTTGCGGTAGGCAACTCGCGGGGGGCCCGATGCGGCATGTCAACTCGGTTCTGCTGTCCCTGATCCTGGCACCGTCGATCTGGGCGCTGTCCGGCTACGGCCTCCAGACGTACGGGCCGGTCGGAACGGGACCCGACGGTCGGATCCCGCTCGACCGGCTGGTCGCGCTCGGCGCGCTGCTCGGCGCGGCAACGCTCTTCGCGGTGCTGCTGCTGGCCCGGCTCTCACCGCTCGGACCGGCCCTGACCGGGCTGACCTATCTCGGTGCCACCGGCCTGGTCGCCGGGTACCCCGCGCTGGCCCGACACGCCGTCGGGCGGTTGCCGCTCGGGTTCGGCCCCGAACTGCTCCGGCCGGCCGGCGGGCTGGCGGTGCTGCTCGGGCTGCCGCTGCTGGCCACCGCGTTCAGCGGGCGCCGCTGGCGGCGGTTCACCGGCCTGCCCGCGCTCTACGATCCGCCGGTCTCCCCGGCGGCCGGCGACCACCCGCCGGCCGACGCGACCACCACCGCGATGTACTCACCGCCCGCCGGGGCCGGACCGTGGACTGCCGCGGCGAGCTGGCCGCCGCCGGCGAGCGACCAGCCGCCGCCATGGCCGCCCTGGCGCGCGTGGCACTCCGACCCGGGCCGGAACGCGGACACCGCCGACCTGACGGCGCAGCTCGAACCGCTGCGCCGACCCGCGCCGCCCGGTTGACCGGTTGACCGGCCCTCGCCAAGGTCAACTCGTCTTCTGCGAAGTTGGGGCATTCCGACGGCCCGGACACCCCAACTTCACCGAAGACGAGTTGATCATGTGTGCCCGCTAGTCCTTCAGCAGCTGGCGCGCCATGACGATCCGCTGGACCTGGTTCGTACCCTCGTAGATCTGGGTGATCTTGGCGTCCCGCATCATCCGCTCCAGCGGGTAGTCGCGGGTGTAGCCGTACCCGCCGAGGAGCTGGACCGCGTCGGTGGTGATCTCCATGGCGGAGTCCGAGGCGAAGCACTTGGCCGCGGCGCCGAAGTAGGTGAGGTCGGCGTCGCCGCGCTCGGACTTGCCGGCCGCCACGTACGTGAGCTGCCGGGCCGCCTCCAGCTTCATGCCCATCTCGGCGATCATGAACTGGATGCCCTGGAAGTCGGCGACCGGCCGGCCGAACTGCCTGCGCTCCTTGACGTACCCCTTGGCGTAGTCGAGCGCGCCCTGCGCGATGCCCACGGCCTGGGCGGCGATGGTGACCCGGGTGTGGTCGAGGGTCCGCATGGCGGTGCCGAACCCGGTGCCCTCGGCGCCGATCAACCGGTCCGCCGGGATCCGCACGTTGTCCAGGTAGACCTCCCGGGTCGGCGAGCCCTTGATGCCGAGCTTCTTCTCCGGCGCGCCGAAGCTCACCCCCTGGTCGGACTTCTCGACCACGAAGGCCGAGATCCCGCGCGAGCGGGCGGCCGGGTCGGTCACCGCGAAGACGGTGTAGTACTCGGAGACCCCGGCGTTGGTGATCCACCGCTTCACGCCGTTGAGCACGTAGTGGTCGCCGTCGCGGACCGCCCGGGTGGTCATCGACGCGGCGTCGCTGCCGGCCTCGGGCTCGGAGAGGCAGTACGAGAACATCGCCTCACCGGCGGCGACCGGGGTCAGGTAGCGGCGCTTGAGTTCGTCCGAGCCGGCCAGCAGCAGCGGCATGGTGCCCAGCTTGTTGACCGCGGGGATCAGCGAGGACGCGGCGCAGGCCCGCGCCACCTCCTCGATCACGATGGCGGTGGCCAGCGCGTCGGCGCCGGCGCCCCCGTACTCCTCGGGGATGTGCGGGGCGTGGAAGTCCGCCGCCCGCAGGGCGTCGTAGGACGCCTTCGGAAACTCGGCGGTCTCGTCGGCCTCGGCCGCGTTCGGCGCGACCTTGGCGTCGCACACGGCGCGTACCGCGGCCCGGATCGCCTCGTGTTCCTCGGACGACCGGTAGACGTCGAATGACGGATCTGTCGTCATCGTGCCCCTCCCCTTGGCGGATCTCGTGCCCGCTCGGTATCTTCTGGTTTCCACCGGCCGACGTGGCGAGGATACCGACCAGTATTTCTACCGCTACGGCCCAGCGCGTAGGCTCACTTGATATGGCCGCAGGCGGCCCGGCACGCGGCATGAGCGAGATCACATAACCGCAGATCGCTGTATTTGAAGCTGTAATGTCCTCTTCCGGCGCCCCGGCCGCGGCGCCGCGGTTGGCTGCGACGCAACGAAGCGCCGCCAGTGTGAGCGGAGAACGCAGGCGTGACGATCCCCTACCCGACCACCCAGCCCCTCCCGTTGAGCACGGTCGCCCCGCCCTCGGGTGCCCAGCGTCCCCGGCTGACCTTCCTGGGCACCGGCTATCTGGGTGCGACGTACGCGATCTGCTTCGCCGAGCTGGGCTACGAGGTGATCGGCGTCGACGTCGACGAAGACAAGATCACCCGGCTGGCCGCCGGCGAGGTGCCGTTCCACGAACCCGGCCTGGACGAGCTGCTCAAACGCAACCTGGCCTCGGGTCGGCTGCGGTTCTCGACCTCGTACGCCGAGGCCGCGGAGTTCGGCGACGTGCACTTCATCTGCGTCGGCACCCCGCAGCGGGCCGACGGCATGGGCGCCGACCTGAGCTACGTCGAGAACTCCGTCACCAGCCTGATCCAGCACCTCACCCGCAAGGCCCTGATCGTCGGCAAGTCCACGGTCCCGGTCGGCACGGCCGAGTGGATCGAGCAGTTGGTCGGCAAGCACACCGAGCCCGACCTGGCCGTCGAGGTGGCGTGGAGCCCCGAGTTCCTTCAGGAGGGCTTCGCCGTCGAGGACGTGCTGCGGCCGAACCGCATCGTGGTGGGCGTGAAGTCCGAGTGGGCCAACGGCATGCTGTACGCCGCGCACAAGGGCGTCTTCGACCTGGCCGCCACGGAGGACCGCGAGGTGCCGCTGGTGGTCACCGACTTCGCCACCGCCGAGCTGGTGAAGGTGGCCGCGAACGCGTTCCTGGCCACCAAGATCTCGTTCATCAACGCGATGGCCGAGGTCTGCGAGGTTGCCGGCGGCGACGTCACCCAGCTGGCCAAGGCCATCGGGTACGACCCGCGGATCGGCAACCGGTTCCTGCAGGCCGGCGTCGGTTTCGGCGGCGGCTGCCTGCCCAAGGACATCCGGGCGTTCCAGGCCCGCGCCCAGGAACTCGGCGCCGGCGAGGCGCTGCGCTTCCTGCACGAGGTCGACCTGATCAACATGCGCCGCCGCAACCGGGTGCTCCAGCTCGCCGCCGAGCTGCTCAGCCGCCGGTACGGCCCGGCCGGTCCCGACCTGTCCGGCACCCGGATCGCGGTGCTCGGCGCCACCTTCAAGCCCAACTCCGACGACGTCCGGGACGCTCCCGCCCTCGCCGTCGCGGCGCTGCTCAGCAAGGCCGGCGCAAACGTGCGGGTCTACGACCCGCAGGGCATCGACAACGCCCGTCGGGCCCAGCCGGATCTGGCGTACGAGGCGACCATGGACGACGCCGTCCGGGACGCCGACCTGGTCTGCGTGCTCACCGAATGGGCGGACTTCCGCAACGCCAACCCCGCCGCGCTGGGTGAGCTGGTCGCCGGTCGGCGGGTCGTGGACGGCCGGAACTGCCTCGACTCGACCGCCTGGGCGCAGGCCGGCTGGGAGTACCGCGGCATGGGCCGCCCCTGATCCTCCCCGCCGGACGGGCCAGCACGGCCCGTCCGGTACGGCACGCCGGCCGCGGACCCGATCGGGTCCGCGGCCGGTGTCGTGCTGGCATGATCTTTCATCCCGAGACACACCCGGTGGGACTGTTCAACCGTTGCCTGGTTTCGGCATGCTTCGGTGGGAAGCAACGATTCGAGCGCAGCGAGGTGCCGGCATGAGCGAGCGCAGCGAGGCGCTGTCATGAGCAACACGCATCCGTGCGCCGAGTGCGGGCGGATGATCGAGAACGCCACGAGCTGCCCGAACTGTGGCGCTCCGCAGGGCGATCTCGGCGACGAGCTGGCCCGGATCGAGCGCTCGATCGCCGAGATGAAGGCTCAGGAGATGGCGATCGGCGACGAGCAGCGCCGGATCGCCCAGCAGTTGCAGGCCGCGCAGTTCCAGCGGGACTTCCTCGCGCACGCCAACGACGATCGCCGCCGGCAGGGCGGCGGAAAGCCGCGCCGGTTCCGGCGCGGCGGCACCCGCCGGCCGGCACCGCCGAGCCCGCCGCCGGCCGGCCCACCGCCGTCCGCGGCCGGGCCGCCGCCCTCGGCCGCCCGCACGGGTCCAGGTTCGGCCACCGCGCCGCCGGGTGGCCGGTCCGCCCCGGGTCCCGCCACCGCGCCGCCGGGCGGTCGATCCGGTCCGGGACGCCCGTCGGCGGCCCGCGGCGGACCGCCGCCGCCCGCCGCCGCCCGACCGGGCACCGCACGGCCCGAGGACGCACGGCCCGAGGACGCTCGGCGGCCCGGCGCCGCACGACCCGGAACCGCACGATCCGGCGCCGGGGCTGGGCCCGCGTCCGGTGCCGGCAACGCGCCGCCGCCGGGTACGACCCGGGTACCCCGGCAGGGCTCGCCGGAGAGCTGGGATGCGCTGCCCGACCCGTTCGAGCGGCCGGCGTCGGCCGAGGGTGTGCCGCCGCATCCGCCGGAGGCGTCCCCGCGCGAGGTGCAGAACATCTACCTCGGCCTCGGCGGCCTGCTGCTGGGCATCGCGGCGGCGGTCTTCGCGGTGGTCGCGATCACCACGTTCGGCGACCTCAGCCGGGTCGCCATCCTCGCCACCGCCACGGTCGGCCTGCTGGCCATCGCGCCGCTGGTGGCCGGCCGTGGGCTCACCTCGACGGCCGAGACGCTGGCCGGGGTGGGGCTGCTGCTGGTGCCGCTGACCGGCTATGCCATCTGGACGGTCGACGGCGTCTCCACCGCCGGCCTGCCGGGCGGCCTGTACGCCGGCCTGACCTGCGCGGCGACCGCCGTGCTGGCGGCGCTGTACGGCAGCGTCACCGGACTGGCCATGCCCCGGTACGGATTCGTCCTGGCCACCCAGCCGGTGCTGCCGCTGGTGGCCCGGGACTGGATCACCGGACCGGTCGGATGGGCCGCGGTCCTCGCCGCGGTGGCCGCCGTCGATCTCGCACTCACCCGGCTGTTCGCTCCGGACGGTCGGCTGACCACGGCGCCCTGGCTGAGCCGCCGGGCCGGGCCGGCCGATCCGCTGGAACAGCCCGTGGCGCCGGGTCCGCCGGGTGCGGACAGCGCCGAGGTGGCCGACCAGCCGGACCTCGCCGGCGTGTACCGGCCGGAGACCGCGGGCGAGGAGGCGGACGCGGTGGTGAGCGCCGCCGACGCGCCGCCCGGGGCGCCCCGGATCCGCCGGCCGGCGGCGCCGGGTCCGGTCACCCCCTGGTTGCGCGAGCTGATCTGGACGCTGCACGGCCTGGCCGCGCTGGCCGCGCTCGGGTACGCCGCACTGGCCCTGGCCACCGCGGACACGGTTCCCGGCGCCTCCCGCGGCGCCGTCGCGCTGCTGCTCGCCGCCGTGATCGGCCTGGTGGGTGCGGTCGGGCTCGGCCAGCCGTCCGTCCGGGACGTGGCCGCCGGCGTGCTGACGCTCGCGGTCATCGGCGCCGTGGGCCAGGTGGCGGCCGTCGCGCTGCCGGGGCGGGCGCTGGTGCTGGTCGCCGCGGTCATCGCGCTGACCGGCGTCGCCGTACGGGCGCTCCCGGAGCCGGTGCGGCGCGGACCGCAACTCGCGTCCGCGCTCGCGCTCCTGGTGGTCGGCGCCCTCGTCGCCGGCAGCGCGCTGCGGGCCGCCGTGGCGCCGGTCCGGGCCGCGCTGCCGCCCTGGCAGGCGGACCTGTCCGGCTACCCGGAGCAGCTCGCCGCCGCGGCCGGGTCCGCCGGCTGGCAGCTCGCCGCGGCGGCCTTCCTGCTCACCGTCGCCGCGGTGATCGCGCTCCCCCCGCAACTGCGCCGCGAGTTCGCGGTGACCGGAGCCGCCGCCACCGCGCTGGCGGTGCCGGCCTCGCTCGCGCTGCCGTGGTCCGCGGCGCCCTGGCCGGCCACGCTGGCCGCGATCGGCATCGCCGCCGCCGGACTGTCCGCCGACACTCCCCGGGCCGCCCGGGCGCATGTGCTGGCCGCCGCCGTCGCCGGGCTGGGTGCCGCGGGCGCCGCGATGGCCCGGCCGGGCAGCACCGCCGCGGTCCTCGGGGTGCTCGCCACCGCCGGGGTACTGATCGCGCTGGCGCCCACCGGCCGGACCGTGGTGCTGGGCCGGTCGGCGGGGATCGTGGCCGACTGGGCGGCCGGCGGTGCGGCGTTCGCGCTGCCGGGTGCGGTGGCCGGCTTCGTGGCCGCCGCCATCCCGCTGGGTCCGGCGCCGGCGTCGGACGCGGTGGCCCGGGCCAGCCTCACCGTGCTGGCGGCCAGCTTCCTGGCCGCCTGCGGCACGCTGAGCTTCGCCGCCCTGCGCCAGGTGGCGTACCGGGAACTGAGCCCGCCGCTGGGCATCGGCAGCGCGCTGGGCGCCGTCGCCGTCTCCATCGCCGCCTTCGGCGCGCCCGGCGCCACGCTGGCCGACGCCCTCGTCGGGGGCGCGCTGCTGGTGGCGGCCGTGCTGCTGGTCCTCGCGCCGTCCATCGACGCCGGGCGACGGGCCGACCGGATGCTCGACGGTCCGGACCTGGCGGCCGCCGCGGCGGCCGCGGCGGCCGTGGGTGCGCTGGCCCGGATCGCCGCGATCCTGGCGCCCGGCTCGACCCTCGCGGCCGGCGCCGGGCTGGTGCTGCTGGTGGCGGTCGCCGCCCGGGCGATGCCCGCGCAGTGGCGCCGGGGACCCGTGCTGGGCCTGGCCGTCACCGGGTCGGTGATCGCCGGGATCGCCGGGTACGCCGCCCTGGTCGGCGGGGTACGGGTGCTGGCGACCCCGGGCCGGATCTGGGCGGCCGACCTCGACCGCTGGTCCGCCTCGGCGCCCGGTGGCCTGGGCTGGCAGGCGCCGGTCGCGCTCATCCTGCTGGCCGGTGCCGCCGCGATCCTGCTGCCCCGGCCGCGCGGCTACGACGTGGCGGCCGTCTTCGCCGGTCTGGCCACCATCGGTACGCCGGCCGCGCTCGGGTTGCCCTGGTGGGCGCCCATGGTGGTGAGCGGGGTGGTGGCCACCGTGTACGCCGTCGCGGCCGTCGCCGCGGCCGACCCGCGCGCCGGGATGGCCCGCGCCGTGCTGGCCGGCTGCGTGGCGCTGCACGCGGTCGGCGTGGGCCTGGTCCGCCCGTGGACCACGGCGGCCGCGTTGGGGGTGCTCTGCCTGCTCGGCGTCGTGGTGGCCGGCCTGGCTCGCACGGTCGGCGCGATGACCGCCGGACCGGCCGGGGCCGCGGACACCGGAGGCACGGACACCGGAGGCACGGGCGCCGGCGCGGCGGACACCGGCGCGGCCGGGACCGGGACCGCAGCCATGCCGCTGCACCTGGCCCAGATCGGCGGGCTGGCGGTCGGCGGCGCGCTGCTGGCCCTGCCCGGTGCGCTGGCGGCGCTGGCCGTCCACCTCGGCTGGCCGGCCGAGACGGTGCTCACCGCCGCGCTCGGCGGGTCCAGCCTCGGCGTCGCGACGGTGGCCGTGACCCGGCGACGGATCCCGGAGTACCTGCCGTACGCCACCGTGGGGATCGCCGGCGGCGCCACCGTGACGGCCGCCGCGTCGCTCTTCACCGACCTGCCGTACGGGGTGTTCGCGGCGGCCACGGCACTGCTGGGCGTGCTGGCCGAACTGCTGCGGGCCAGCACCCCGCCGCCCGGTGCCGCGGTCGCGTCGCCGTGGTCGGCGCCGTTCCCGGACGACCTCCGGCCCCCGGCCGACGTGCCGCGCGGCCGGTGGGCGGTGAGCCCGACCGTCGGTGCCCTGATCGCGGCGACGGTGCCGGCCGCGCTGGCCGTTGCGGCCGTGGCACCGGCCCTGGTGACCGCGCTGGTCACGCCGTACCGGGTGGTCGGCCGGATCTGGGCCGGGCCGCCGCCGGAGTTGCTGACCCCGCCGCCGGAGGCCGTGGACCCGACGAACGTCCTGGCCGCGTTGCTGCTGACCATCGCGGCCGCGTTGGGGGCGACCGGCTTCTTCGGCGGCCGACCCGCCCGGGCCGTACCGGTGGTGCTGCCCGGCGCGGCGGTCACCCTGCTGATCGCGCCGACCTCGCTCGGCATGGGCTGGCCGAACGCCACCCTCGCGGCGCTCGGGGTGTTCACGATCGCCATGCTCGGGCTGGCGCTCACCCCGCCACCGCCGGCCGCCGAGCGGGCCAGGTCGTTGCGGGTGGCCCGGCTGCTGACCTTCGGCATCGGGTTGGCGGCCGGCGGTTCGGGGCTGGCCGGCAGCCTGGCCACCCGGCAGCTCACCCTGTTCACCCTGGGCAGCGCGGTGGGCGTGGGTGCGGTCGCCGCGCTGTTCGGCCGCAGCCAGCCGGCCCGGATCCTGGGCTGGTTGTTCGCCTCGGTGATGGCTCAACTCTTCGTGCTCACCGTCGGGCTGGTGGCCGGGCTGGAACCGGACTGGTCGGCGTTCGGCGTGCTCGCGGTCGGTGCGGTGCTGCTGGTGGGTGCCCGGACGGTGCCCCGACTGCGCCGGCCGGAGGCGATCCGCGAGGCCGCCACGGTCGAGTGGAGCGGCTACGGTTCGGCGCTGATCGCCCTGGCCCTGGCCTTCCAGTCACCCCGGCACATCGCCGCGCTGCTGGCCGCCTGGGGCGCCATCATCGGCGTGTCCGCGAGCCGGCCCGGTCGGGGCACGGTCGAGCGCCGGGTGCTGTTCTGGTCGGCGGTGGCCTGCGAGATCAGCGCCTGGTGGCTGCTGATGTGGATCTCCGACATCGGTCTGCTGGAGGCGTACACGCTGCCGTTCGCCGCGCTGGCGCTGCTGGTGGGGGTGCTGGAACTGCGCCACCACCCGGAGCTGAGCAGTTGGGCGGCGTACGCCCCGGCGCTGGTGGCCGCGTTCCTGCCCACCCTGGCCATCGTGCTGACCGGCGACGCCAGCAGCCTCCGCCAGACCCTGCTGCTGCTCGGCGCCGTGGCGGTGCTGATCATCGGCTCCACCACCCGGCAGCAGGCGCCCGTGGTGGTGGGCGCCGTGGTCACCGCGCTCGCGGCGCTGCACGCGCTCACCGTGTACGGCCCGTGGCTGGTGCTCATCCCGGTCGGGATCGTGCTGCTGGTGCTGGGCGCCGGCAGCGAGCGGCGGCGGCGGACCCAGGAACGCCTGCGGGGCGCCCTACGCGGCATGCGCTGAACCGCGACGCCGCGACGCCGCGACACGCGCAGCCGCGGCCCGCGCGGCCAGGCCGTGCTGGCGCGGCACACGCCGGGCGGTGGCCGCTGCCCGCGGCGGGCGGCGGGGTCAGCCCAGCGAGGCGCGCAGCGCGGCGTCCTTCTCGGCCACCAACTGCTCCAGGTCGGCCTGGTACGCCGACATCCGGTGCCGCAGCGTCTCGTCGGCGGCGCCCAGGATGCGCACCGCCAGCAGTCCGGCGTTGCGGGCGTTGCCGATCGACACGGTGGCCACCGGCACGCCGGCCGGCATCTGCACGATGGACAGCAGCGAGTCCATCCCGTCCAGGTGCCGCAACGGCACCGGTACGCCGATCACCGGCAGCGGGGTGACCGAGGCGACCATGCCGGGCAGCGCGGCGGCACCGCCGGCCCCCGCGATGATCACCTTCAGCCCGCGGTCCGCGGCGGCGCGGCCGTACTCGATCATCTTGACCGGAGTGCGGTGCGCCGAGATCACCTCGACCTCGTAGCCCACGTCGAACTCGTCGAGCGCCTCGCCGGCGGCCTTCATGGTGGGCCAGTCCGAGTCGCTGCCCATGATCAACCCAACGGCGGTCACGCCGGTCGTCCCTTCGCTCGTGCTCACTCGCCGACCCCGTCGCGCAGCCAGCGGGCCGCGCGGGCGGCCCGCGCGCGCACCTGCGCCAGGTCGGCGCCGAGCACAGTGACGTGCCCGATCTTGCGCCCCGGCCGGACCTGCTTGCCGTACAGGTGCACCCGCGCCCCCGGGTCCGCCGCGAACAGGTGGTGCAGCCGCTCGTCGATGGACATCCCGCCGTCCGCGCCGCCCAGCACGTTCGCCATCACCACGGCCGGCGCGGTCAGCTCGGTCGACCCCATCGGGTAGTCCAGCACGGCCCGCAGGTGCTGCTCGAACTGGGAGGTCCGAGCCCCCTCGATCGTCCAGTGCCCGGAGTTGTGCGGTCGCATGGCCAGTTCGTTGACCACCAGCCCGTCCCGGGTCTCGAACAGCTCGACCGCGAGCAGGCCGACCACGTCCAGCGCGGTGGCCAGGTCGATCGCCATCCGCTGCGCCGCGAGCGACACGTCCTCCGGCAGGTCCGGCGCCGGGGCCAGCACCTGCACGCAGATCCCGTCCCGCTGCACCGTCTCCACCACCGGGTACGCGGCGACCTGCCCGAACGGGGATCGCGCCACCTGGACGGCCAGTTCGCGGACCAGCCGTACCCGTTCCTCGGCGATCAGCTCGGTGCCGGCGGCGAGCAGCGCGGCGGCGCGCTCGGCGGCCTCCTCGGCGCCGGCCACCGGCCACACGCCCCGGCCGTCGTAGCCGCCGCGGGCCGCCTTGAGCATCACCGGCCAACCCACCCGGTCACCGAACTCGACCAGTTCCGCGGCGCTGCCGATCGGCCGCCAGGCCGGCACCGGGGCGCCCAGGGCACAGAGGCGTTCCCGCATGGCCCGCTTGTCCTGGGCGTACCGCAGGGCCGCCGCGGCCGGGTAGAGGGTGACGCCCTCGGCGGCCAGCGCCTCGATGTGCGCCCCCGGCACGTGTTCGTGGTCGAAGGTGACCACGTCGCAGCCCTTGGCGAAGGCGCGCAGCGCCGCGAGGTCGGTGTGGTCGCCGTACTCGACGTCGGCGGCGACCAGCGCCGCGCCGTCGGACGGGGTGAGCGCGAGCACGCGCAGCGACTGTCCGAGGGCGATGGCCGCCTGGTGGGTCATCCGGGCCAGCTGGCCGCCGCCCACCATGCCCACCACGGGAAGACCGGTACGGGGATCCATAACGCCGGTCAGCCTATCGGTCCGACCGGCGCGACCCGCGCCGGATCCGGCGCGCCGGCCGGCGGCGGTGGCGCGTGGCCGGCGACCCGGTCCGCGACGATCCGGCACCTGCGAGCGTCAACCCGCCGTGCACCATGCAGGAACAAGCCTCACATCCCCTTCCTGCTGGCAATCGCGAGACACTATGGTGTCCGGGTGACGCGGTTCCGGATCGGCGAGGCGGCCGAGTTGCTGGGCGTCAGCGCGGACACGGTCCGGCGCTGGGTGGACGCCGGCCGGCTGCCCGCCACCCGGGACGCGCACGGGCACCGGATGGTCGAGGGTGCCGACCTGGCCGGCTACGTCCGGTCCCTGGCCGGCGAGGCGGACGGCCGGCGCGAGGAGTCGTCGGCGCGCAACCGGCTGCGCGGCATCGTCACGGCAGTGGTGAAGGACACCGTGATGGCCCAGGTGGACATCCAGGCCGGCCCGCACCGCATCGTCTCGCTGATGAGCCGCGAGGCGGTCGACGAGCTGGACCTGCGGGTCGGCTCGCTCGCCGTGGCCGTGATCAAGTCCACCACGGTCGTGGTGGAGAAGCCGGCGTCCGGCCCGACCGGACGCGGAAGGGAACCGGCATGAGACGACGTCCGACGCTTGTCGCGCTGGTCGCGACCCTGCTGGCCGTCGCCGGCTGCGGCAACGGCGCCGGTACGCCGGCAGGCTCCGCGGACGGCACCCCGGGCGCGCCGACCGGCACCGTCACGGTCTTCGCCGCCGCGTCGCTGACCGAGGCGTTCACCACGATCGGGCACGACCTGGAGGCGGCGAACCCGGGGCTGACGGTCACGCTCAACTTCGCCGGCAGCTCGGCGCTGGCCAACCAGATCGTGCAGGGCGCGCCGGCGGACGTGTTCGCCTCCGCCGCACCGGCCAACATGAAGACCGTCACCGACGCCGGACTGGCCGCCGAGCAGCCGGTCACCTTCGTGCGCAACCAGCTCGTCATCGCCGTACCGCCGGGAAACCCCCGGCACGTCGCCGCGCTGGCCGACCTGGCGCAACCCGGCGTCAAGGTGGCGCTCTGCGCCGAGCAGGTCCCGTGCGGCGCCGCGGCCCGCACCGCGCTCGACGCGGCCGGCGTCGGGCTCACGCCGGTCACCCTGGAACAGGACGTGAAGTCCGCGCTGGCCAAGGTGAAGCTCGGCGAGGTGGACGCGGCGCTGGTCTACCGCACCGACGTGCACGCCGCCGGGGACAGCGTGGCCGGGGTGGAGTTCCCCGAGTCGGCCAAGGCGGTCAACGAGTACCCGATCGCCGTGCTGCGCGACGCCCCCAACCCGGCCGGGGCGCGGGCCTTCCTCGCGTACGTCCGCTCGGCCGAGGGTCAGGCGGTGCTGGACGCGGCCGGCTTCCAGGCCGGCTGACCGATGGCGGGTACGGGACGGCGTACCGCCGAGACCCGCCGCGGGCTTCCCCCGCTCGCCCTGCTGGTGCCCGGGCTGCTCGGGTTGGCGTTCCTGGTGCTGCCGCTGGCCGGGCTGCTGCTGCGCGCCCCGTGGACCACCCTGCCGGACCGGCTGGCCCAGCCCGGCGTGCTGGGCGCGCTGCGGCTGTCGCTGCTGACCGCCAGCCTGGCCACGCTGCTCTGCCTCGTCCTCGGCGTACCGCTGGCCTGGCTGCTCGCCCGGGTCGAGTTCCCGGGGCGGCGGCTGGTCCGGGCGCTGGTGACCGTGCCGCTGGTGCTGCCGCCCGTGGTGGGCGGCGTGGCGCTGCTGCTGGTCTTCGGCCGGCGCGGCCTGGTGGGCAGTTGGCTGGACAGCACCTTCGGGGTGACGCTGCCGTTCAGCACCTCCGGCGTGGTGCTCGCCGAGGCGTTCGTGGCGATGCCGTTCCTGGTCATCGCCGTGGAGGGCGCGCTGCGCGGCGCCGATGTGCGGTACGAGGAGGCCGCCGCCACGCTGGGCTCCGGCCGCTGGTCCACGTTCGTCCGGGTCACGCTGCCCCTCGTCGCCCCGGGCATCACGGCCGGCGCGGTGCTGTGCTGGGCGCGGGCGCTCGGCGAGTTCGGCGCCACCATCACCTTCGCCGGCAACTTCCCGGGCCGCACCCAGACCATGCCGTTGGCCGTCTACCTGGCGCTGGAGACCGACGTGCAGGCCGCCGTCGTGTTGAGCCTGCTGCTGCTGGTGGTGTCGGTCGCCATCCTGGCCGGGCTGCGGGACCGCTGGATCACCAGCCCATGACCGGCGACCAACCCGGACCTCCCGCGGTCGCCGCCGGGGACCCGCTGCTGGACGCGGACCTCACGGTCCGGCGCGGCAGCTTCGAGCTGGACATCCGGCTCACCGTGCGGACCGGCGAGGTCGTGGCGCTGCTCGGGCCGAACGGCGCCGGCAAGACGACCGCGCTGCGGGCGCTGGCCGGGCTGACCCGGCTGGCGGCCGGGCACATCCGGCTGGCCGGCGCCGACCTGGACCGGCCGGACGAGCGGGTGTGGGTGCCGCCCGAACGCCGCCGGGTCGGCGTGGTCTTCCAGGACTACCTGCTGTTCCCGCACCTCACGGCGCTGGACAACGTCGCCTTCGGACCCCGCCGGCACGGGATGGACCGGCGCCGGGCACGCGGGCACGCGGCGCGGTGGCTGGACCGGGTCGGCCTGGCCGAGCAGGCGCGGCGCCGGCCCGGCCAGCTCTCCGGCGGCCAGGCGCAGCGGGTCGCGCTGGCCCGGGCGCTGGCCACCGACCCGGCGCTGCTGCTGCTGGACGAGCCGCTGGCCGCGCTGGACGCCCGCACCCGGTTGACCACCCGGGCGCAACTGCACCGGCACCTGGCCGGACACCCGGGCGCGGCGCTGCTGGTCACCCACGACCCGCTGGACGCGCTGGTGCTCGCCGACCGGCTGGTGATCATCGAGGAGGGCCGGGTCGTCCAGGACGCCGACGCGGCCACCGTGACCGCCCGGCCGCGCACCGACTACGTGGCCCGGCTGGTGGGGCTCAACCTCTACCGCGGTACGGCCCGGGGGCACGAGGTGACGGTGCCCGGCGGCCTCGTGCTGACCAGCACCGACCGGCTGGACGGCCCGGCGTTCGTGGCCTTCCCGCCCAGCGCGGTCGCGCTGCACCCGCACCGCCCGACGGGCAGCCCGCGCAACACCTGGGCGGCCACGGTCGGCGGCATCCAGCGGCACGGCGACAACCTGCGGGTCGAACTGGCCGGCCCGGTGCCGGTGGCCGCGGACGTCACGGCCGCGGCCGCCGCCGCGCTGCGGCTCGAACCCGGGCAGCCGGTCTGGGCGGCCGTGAAGGCCACCGAGACCCGGGCGTACCCGGTGGACGAGGTCCCGCCGCCCGACTGAACCGCCGGTCCCGCCGCAGGGCCGAGCGGCCGGACCCGCCTCACAACTGGGCGAGCAGGTCCTTGACGGTCCGCACCGGGCGGTCGCAGACGAAGCCGCGGCAGACGTACGCCGTGGCCATGCCGTCCAGCATCGGCCGGTCGGCCAGCAACGGCACCCCCGGCTGGTCGGCGGCGCCGGCCACCACCACGGCGCCCGGCGGGGCGTGCCGGACCGCGGCGACCCGCAGCGGATCGGCGGTCGGCTCCGCGGTGACCACCGCGATCTCGTACGGACCGGACAGCAGCGCCTCGCCGACCGCCGCGGCGTAGCCGGTGAACCGGGCGTGCCGGGCGACGATCGGGGCGACCGTGCCCAGCGCCCGCTCGGCCGCCTCCCGGTAGCGCGCCCGCCCGGTCAGGGCCGCGTACGCCACCAGGGCCGCCGAGATCGCCGACAGCCCGCTCGGGGTGGCGTTGTCGGTCGGGTCGGCCGGCCGGGTCACCAGCCGCTCGGCGTCGTCGGCGGTGTCGAAGAAGCCGCCGTTGTCCGCCCCGAAGTGATCCAACGCCACGTCCAGCAGCGCACCGGCGAGTTCCAGCCACCGCCCCGCGCCGGTGAGCTGGTGCACCGCGCAGAACGCCTCGGCGACGCAGCCGTAGTCCTCCAGCACACCCGGCGGGTCGCCCACCCGGCCGTGCCGGGACACCCGGCGCAGCCGGCCGGCCACCAGATGCCGCTCGGCCAGCACGTCGGCGATCCGCACCGCCGCGGCGCCGGTCACCTCGTCGCCGGTGAGCATGGCGTGCTCGGCCAGCGCCGTCACGGCGAGGCCGTTCCAGGCGGCGACCACCTTGTCGTCCCGGGCCGGCTGCGGACGCCGATCGCGGGCCGCGCGCAGCCGGCCGCGTACCTGCGACCAGCGGGCCACCACGGTCGGGTCGGCGTCGTCGATGTCCCGGGCCAGCCGCAGCACGCTGGCGCCGTCCCCGGTCCCGGCGTCGGACCCGGCGCCACCGCCGGGATGCTGCTCGAAGTTGCCCTCGGCGGTCACCCCGAACAGGTCGGCGGCCCACCGGCCGTCGTCCGCGCCGAGCGCCTCGTCGAGCTGACCGGGCGTCCATACGTACGTGGCGCCCTCCACGCCCTGCGTGTCGGCGTCCAGCGCGGAGGCGAGACCGCCCTGCGGGGTGCCCAGATCGTCAAGCATGAACGCGGCGACCTCGGCGGCAACCCGGCCGGCCAGCGGATCTTCGGTGAGCCGCCAGAGCTGCGTGTAGACCCGCAGCAGCAGCGCGTTGTCGTAGAGCATCTTCTCGAAGTGCGGCACGGTCCAGGTCGCGTCCACCGCGTACCGGGCGAAGCCGCCGGCGAGCTGGTCGTAGATGCCGCCCCGGGCCATCGCCTCGCAGGTGTGCCGGACCATCTCCAGGTCGAGCAGCACCCCGGTGCGCTGGTGGTGCCGCAGCAGGAAGAGCAGGTTGAGGTGCGGCGGGAACTTCGGCGCCCCGCCGTACCCGCCGTGCACCTCGTCGTACTCCCGGCCGAGCTGTCCGGAGGCGCCGTCGAGCAGTTCGGCGGTGAGCGGCGCCACCGGCCCGCCGACCGCCTGCGCGCCACCGACCGCCTCGACCACCGCGGCGCCCTGCTGGACCACGGCCTCCCGCTGGTCCCGCCAGGCGGTGCCGACCGACTCCAGCAGGCGCAGAAAATTGGTACGCGGGAAGTACGTGCCGCAGAAGAACGGCGTGCCGTCGGGGGTGGCGAAGACGGTCATCGGCCAGCCGCCCTGCCCGGTCATCGCCTGGGTGGCGGTCATGTAGACGGCGTCGACGTCGGGCCGCTCCTCGCGGTCCACCTTGATCGCCACGAAGTTCTCGTTGACCAGCGCGCCGACGGCCTCGTCCGAGAATGACTCGTGCGCCATCACGTGACACCAGTGACAGGCCGCGTAGCCGACGGAGATCAGCACGGGCACGTCCCGGCGTTTCGCCTCCACGAACGCCTCGGCCGACCAGGGCCACCAGTCCACCGGGTTGTCGGCGTGCTGGAGCAGGTAGGGCGACGTCGCGCTGGCGAGTCGGTTCATGGGCCAACCCTCTCACAACCGCCGGGCCCCCGGGTCCGCGCCGGCCATACCGCCAACCACCAGCGTCCGGACCCGGGCCGCGGATGATCAAGCACCGGGCCGGACGCGACAGGGTTTTTTGAGTACGCACCACTCAGGACAGCGGGCCTGCCGGTGTCTACTTTCGCCGCCATGATGTGCTCTCGATTCCTCCCCGGAACCGGTACCCGGTTCCGGTTCGCGCTGGCGGGCCTGACCCTCGGCGCCCTTCTGCTCCCCACCGTCCTCGCGTCGCCGGCCAGCGCCGAGGACGGGCGGCACGGCGGCACGCTGTCCGATCTGCGGATGTGCGACCTGTCCGCCTGCTATCTCGCGTTGTCGGTCGTGGACTCCGACGGCGACGGCACGGCCGACGCCGACGAGATCGCCCTCGGCTCGGACCCGCTCGACCGGGCGAGCACCCCGCCGATGGCGCTCCTTCTGGAGGCGACCATCGGCGGCAGGCTGCCCACCTACGAGTTCGGCTACGGCACGTGGGCCCTCTTCCCGGAGGAGTTCGTCAAGGGCCTCGAAGACAGGTGGTACGCCAGCGGCGGGTCGGGCCTCCCGTCGGAGGTCTTCGGGATTCCCACCCGCCGGGACAGCCTCGCGCTTGCCGGGATCGACGACGGGCTGCTCAAGGGCCTCGGCATCGAGGCGCCCTGGCTGACCGGCCTGTCCTTCGGCCTGTCCGCCGGCGGCGGCTCCGGCAGGGACATGGGGATCGACCTCGGCCGGTTCGACGGCAGCTGGTACGGCGCGTACGACGGGGTGACCGCGTGGTGGGGCGCAAGCCACGGCGGGGTGTCGAACACGACCACCGACCACGGAACGACGTACACCGAGTACGGCGACGGCTCCTCGTCGGTGACCCGGGAGGGCACGCCGGGGTGCGACGTCATCTGCACGTCGAGCAGCAGGACGGAGTACTACGACGCGGACCTGAACACGGTCGGATCGTCCACCGACGAGGCGTACTACGACCTGAACGGCAAGTACCACACCGACCGGACGCAGCGCGACAAGGACGGGAACGTCGTCAAGGAGACGCACACCACCCACGAGAAGAACGAGCAGGGCGGCACGACGATCAACAAGGACACCACCGAGCAGCAGCAGGACGAGAACGGCAAGGTCACCGGTACGGCGAAGAGTCACACGGAGAAGTCGACCGACGCGCAGGGCAACCAGAACTCCGCCACCACGACCCAGAAATGCGACGCCAACGGCGAGAACTGCACCGACGGGATGACCACCGGTGACGAGCCCACCAGCCTGGCGCTGCCCGGCACGGCCTGGCTCTCGCACCGGGAGGCGGCCGCCGCGCTGGACAAGCTGTTCACCATGAAGGGCGTCACGGTCACCCCGGTGCAGGACGCGCCGGACGTGATCGGCGTGCTGACCGACGACGACGTGAACGCGGTCCTGCACCGACGGGATCTGGTGTCCCTGTTCTCGGGCGACAACCTCGACACCCCCGTCGGGGCGATCGTCGTCGGGACCGGCTGGAACACCGCCGGCCCTGAGACCCGCCCCGACCTGCCCAGCCCGCGGGACGCGGCACCCGGCGGCGGGCACCCGGCGGCGGCTGCTCCGCCGGTGGCGGTTCGTGCTGAGGTGCGCTACCCGATCCCGATCCCGGACCGGGCGAGGTCGCTCCGCGAGGTGATCCCGAGCTTCGCATAGGCGCGGGACAGGTGGTTCTCCACCGTCCGCACCGACAGGACCAGCCGCCTGGCGATCTCGGCGTTGTTCGCCCCGGCCGCCGCGAGTTCGGCGACGAGGCGCTCCCGGGCGGTCAGCGGGTCGGTGGACGCGGGTGACCCGGCCAGCAGTGGAGTGGCCGGGTCACCCACCTCGTGTGCGAGTTCGTCGGCCCGTCGCCGGGCCGCAGCGGCGGCCCGGCCCGACGCGCACCGGGACGCCGCTGCCGCGGCCTCCGCCGCGTACAGGGCCGAACCGACCGCCTCGAAGGCCGCCGCGGCCTCCAGCAGGATCCCGGGGTCGGCCCGTTCCAGCCCGCCGGCCAGGGTCAGGCGTGCCGAGCCGATCGGGGACCGCACGGCGAGCGCGGCCAGCCGGGCGCGTACCCCGGCACCGTCGTGCATCCGGAGGCGTTCGTGGAGAATCCACGACTCGGCCGCCACCGCCCGTTCCCGCGCGGCCGTGTCCTGGCCCTGCCGCAGCAGGTCGCGGGCCACGGCGTGCTGGCCCGCGGCCCGCGCCGCCCAGCCGAGGGCGATCGGGACGGTGTGCCGCAGGAACCCCAGGCCCGCCTCGGGTGATTGCAGGTGCGCCACCCACGCCGGATCCGCGGGCAGGCCGCGTGAGCCGTACGCCACGGTCAGCACGCTGAGGCAGACCCGGGTGCAGTCGGTCATCCCGGCGGCCGTCGCCGTCACGAGGCTGCGCCGCGCCCAGAGCGCCGCCTCGTCCAGATGCCCGGACTGAAGCCGGGCCGCGGCCACGCAGAGGGCGGCCCAGGCGCGTTCGAAGACGACGCCGTCGGCCAGCGCGCCGTCGTGGGCGCGCTCGGCCGTGCGGGCCGCGTCGGCCAGCCGGCCGTGCTCGCGCAGGGCGTGGCTCGCGTAGACGAGCAGCTTGTCGCGCGTCCCGGCGTCCGCCTCCGGCCCGGCGTCCGCGATCTGGCCGAGCAGTTCCTCCACGACGGCGACCGCCTCGCCGGTCCGTCCAACATGGGCCAGGGCGTTGCTGCGGCTCGTGGCCAGCATGGTCCGTACCGGCAGCGGCAGTCCGGCGCCGTCCCCGATGACGGCCGCAATGGCCAGCGCCTCGTCCGGCAGCCCCGCGTACGCCAGGGCGTCGGCCTCGGCGACCGCGAACAGGACCCCGACCGGCGCCCCGGCGCCGTACCTCGCGGACTGCTGGCGTAGCACCTCCCGGGCGGCGGGCAGGTCGTAGCGGCCCCAGAGGATCACCTTGTGCAGGGTCACGGCGAGCAGGGCCGCGTCCGGGCCGGGCGGGGTGGCCGCCAGCGCGTCGCGCAGGACGGTCACCGCCTCCCCGGTGCGCCCGGTCTCCCAGAGGGTGACCGCCAGGACGAGGGCGGCGCCGGCGGCAACCTCCGGGTGGGCGGCGCGACCGTCGGGCACCCGGTCGAGGCACGCCCGGGCCAGCCGCACCGCGACCTCGGTCGCGCCGCCCGCGGCCGCGACCCGCGCCGCGTCCAGCAGCCGCCCCGGCGCCACGGCCTCGCCGGCGTCCAGGCTCAGCACGGTGCACCGCACGTCGTCGTGCGGCGCGAGCCGCCGGGTGACCGCGAGGTGCTCGCGGAGCACCGCCCGCCGCCGGCCGGGCGACAGCCCGTCCCACAGCACCTCGGCGAACAGCGGATGGACGAACCGCACGGTCTCGGCCGTCCAGACGGCGATCCCGTGCGCGACCAGTTGCTCGGCCCCGGCGAGGTGCCCGGCCTGCTCGACCTCGCCGTCTGTCGCCCGCCCGGTGGCGGCCAGGAACCGGGCGGCCTCGACGGCCTCGACGGGCAGGCCCGAGAGGCGCGCCGGCAGCAGGCTGCGCAACCCGGTCGGGACCGGCAGCGGACCGACGGCGTGCCAGCCGGCCGCCGAGCGGCGTACCGCGCCGCAGCGGCGTGCGCCGTCGAGCAACTGGGTGATGAACAGCGCGTTCCCGCTGGTACGGCGCCACACCTCGTCGACCACCCCGGCGTCCACGGGGCCGCCGAGCAGCAGGTCGACGAGTTCCTCCGTCGCCCTGCGGTCGAACGGCGCGACGGGCAGGACGACGGTGTTCGGCGACGCCGCGAGTTCGGCCACGGCGGGCGGCACCCGACCGTCGACGGTGCGGACCGTGCCGACCAGCGTGCGCCCGCCGTCGCGGGCGACCCGCACCGCGACGGCAAGCGAAACCTCGTCGCACCCGTCCAGGTCGTCGACCGCGAGCACCGCCGCGGCCGGGACCGCGCGGAGCACCTGCGCGACCATCCGGGCCAGCGACGTCGTCGCCGGTTCGACCAGATGCGACAGGGCCGCCAGCGGGACGTGCGACAGCCCCCGCGTGCCCCAGGCACGAACGGCGGGAAGCGCCGCGGCCACGGCGTCGAGCAGCCGCGTCTTTCCCACCCCGGCCGCGCCGACGACCAGCACCACATCCGTCCGTGGATCCCGCACCGCGTCAAGGACGTCAGCGAACTCCCGCGCCCGCCCGACCATCGTCATGCCGGGATCATCGCGCACCTGCGCCGCTGTGCGCCAAGCCGGCCGCCAGCGGGCGTTGCGGCGGCGATCACGACCGCCAGCGGGCGTTGCGGCGGCGGTCACGGCCGCCGGGAGGTCAGGAGACGCCGTCGGCGCGCAACGGCAGGACGCGCGCCTGGGCCGAACTCAGCAGCGACCGCAGCACGGTCACGATCTTGTCGGCCGGCATCGGCTTGAAGAAGTGGTACCCCTGGGCGGAGGTGCAGCCGAGCTGCGCCAGCGCGGCCCGCTGGTCGGCCGTCTCCACCCCCTCGGCCACCACCCGCAGACCCAGTTCCCGGGCCAGGTGCACGGTGATCCGCACGATGGCCGCCGCCTCGGCGGAGTCGGCCATCCGCATCACGAACGAACGGTCCACCTTGAGTTCGTCCACGGCGACCCGGGCCAGGAAGGTCAGCGAGGAGAAACCGGTGCCGAAGTCGTCGACCGCGAGCTGCACGCCGAGCGCCCGCAGCGCGGCCAGCACCTCGTCGATGACCTCAAGCTCGCTCATCACCACGGTCTCGGTGATCTCCAGTACCAGCCGGTGCGCCGGAACCCGGTGCCGGCGCAGCGACTCGGCGATCTCCGCCGGCAGCCGCGGGTCGAGCAGGCTGCGGGCCGAGACGTTTATGGAGATCGGTACGTCGAGTCCGTGCCGGGCCCATTCGGCGGCCACCCCGAGCGCCCGGTCCAGAACGTACCGGGTGAACGCTCCCAACAGTTCGCTGTTCTCCACCGCCCGCACGAAGTCGGCCGGCCCGAGCATCCCGCGGCGCGGGTGGCTCCACCGGATGAGCGCCTCCACCCCGGTCGGTGCGCCGGTGCTCAGGTCGACCGCCGGCTGCAACGCCAGCACGAGCTGGTCGGAGCTGTCCAGCGCCTCGCGCAGCTCGGCGAGCAGGGCCAACTGGTCGGTGCTGGCCGCGTCCCGGGCGCTGTCGTACGAGGCGACGCTGCCGCCGCCGTCCTTCGCCTGGTACATCGCGATGTCGGCGCGGCGCAGCAGTTCCGTCATGTCGGCCGAGCCGGCCGTCGCGGAGACCACCCCGACGGACGCCTCCACGGACATCCGGACGCCGGCCACCTCCGTCGCCTCGGTGAGCGTCTCGACGATCTCCCGGGCCCGGCGGATCGCGTGCGGCAGTGAGCCGGGTCGACCGGTGGCCGGCGGGGCGGTCAGCAGCAGCGCGAACTCGTCGCCGCCGAGCCGGCCCAGCAGTTCGCCGGGCCGGGTCAGCCCGGACAGCCGGGCGGCGGTGATCTGGAGCAGCTCGTCGCCGGCCGCGTGGCCGAGCGTGTCGTTGACCTCCTTGAAGTGGTTCAGGTCCAGCAGCAGCAGCGCCACCGGATGATCCCGGGGCAGGCCGCGCAGCAGGGCGTCGCCCTGGGCCAGCATCGCCGACCGGTTGCACAGCCCGGTCAGGGCGTCGTGCCGGGCCTCGTAGCTGGAGCGTTCCGCCAGAACCCGCAGCTCCTGGTGGGTCGCGGCGTCGTGCAGCGCGGCGCCCAGCGCGTCGGCGAACGCCGACAGCGCCGCCTGGTCCCGCAGCCCGGGATCGACGGCGGCCGGCAACCGTACCCGCAGCTCGCCGACGTGCACCGCGCCGACGGTGAGGGAGCGGTTCAGCTCCCGGTCCCGGCCGTCGGTGTCCGGAGCCGGCCCGGCGGGGCCGGCCGGTTCGGCAAACCTCCAGCCGCCCGGTCCGCGGGCACGCCGGTCCGGCAGCCAGGACATGCTCTGATCGGAGCGGGACTGCGCGGGTATCGCCTCGTCGGCCACCTCGCCCGTGCCGTCGCCGTGGTACCGGCGCCACTGGCCGTCCAGCCGGGCCACGTCGATCGACACCCGGTCGGCACCGAACAGGGCCAACGCCCCGGTCACCCCGGCGGTCGCCACCCCGCGCTCGTCGAGCTGGTTGAGCGCACCGGTGGCGTCGGCGAACGTCCGCCAGATCCGCCGCTCGTCGTCGGCGCGCAGCCGGTGGCAGTACGTCTGTTGCAGCAGCCACAGGGCCGGCGGGAGCAGCAGCAGCCAGCGGGGTTCCGCGGTCAGCATCGTCACCACCGCGAGACCCACCAGGACGTTGCCGACGAACATCAGCAGCTTGCCGTGCAGGGTCGGCAGGAACAGCGTCCCGACCGGGACGTCCTGCCGGACGGCCATGGTGATCGAGGCCAGCCCGACGGTGACCAGCAGGTAGACCGAGGCGCCCAGCGCCATGGCCAGGGCCGACCGCGGGGTCGGGGACTGCCCGACCGGATCGGCCAGCCAGGTGGTGACGGCGGTGCCGAGCGCGGCGCCCAGGGTCAGCGACGCCGCCACCCGCAACACCTCGACCGGGGGGCGGCGCTCGGAGACCACCGACAGCATGGTCCAGGCGACCGCCGAGCCGGCGAAGACGGCCAGCGGCACCAGCCCGGCCGGCACCAGGTAGAGCGCGACGAGCAGCGCGGCCTCGCCCCACGCGACGTTGATGGTGCCGCTGGCCACCTTGAACCGCAGCCGGGCGAGTTGGGCGAGCGCGACCGTGGCGGCCGCCGCGGCCAGCCGGAGCCCGGCGGTCCGGGTGTCGCCGTCCGGCCCGGGGTCGCTGGCAAGGCCGACGGCCACGGCGCCGAGGGCGGCGGCGAGCAGGACGGCGGTGAGCACGAGCGAACGCCGGGACAGCTCGGTCAGCCCGGCCCAGCGCAGGGCCGGGTGGTGGCCCACCTGCGGATCCCGGCGGTCCGTCGGGACCAGGCCGGTCACGGCGTCGCCTCCGGCCTGGTCACGGCCTTGCCTCCGGCCTGCTCACGGCGTCGCCTCCGGCCGGCTCGGGGGCCGGTCGGGGCTGCCGGGCCGAGCAAACAGCCGGGCGCCGAACGGAACGAACATCGGCGCCCCCTTTCCGCGCACGGTGCGGGAACGATCGGTCCCCCGGCGGAAGGCTAAGCCAAACGCCGAGGGGGCAACAGGGGGCCAGACCGGGCAGATAGATGAATCATGGCGTCGGACGACCGCCGCTGCCCAGCTCATCGGGGTTGGCGGGGGCGTCGGAAGATTCATCCGACGCATTTTGCTCGGCCCGCCCGTCGACCGGTCCGGCACCGGTCCGTTGGTCCGGGAACCGGTCCGGCAGCCGCCGCAGCCGCGCGTTCATGTTGCGGATCAGCAGCACCGTGGCGACCGCCAGCACCACGATCAGGAAGAGGCCCATCGGACCGGCCAGGCCGCCGGACCGGGTGTCCCCGAAGTTGTTCTCCGCGAGCACCTGCATGGTGCGCAGCATCTCTGTCGTCCTCCGAACGCCGGCTGGTCAGGCCCGATCCCGAAACGGTCGGGCGCATCGCCACCACCGTACGCCCGGCGCCGTCAGCGAGCGTGGTCCGTACCGCGTACCCCGGCGAACAGGTCGGTCTCCGGCTTGTCGGTCTCGACCAGCGAACGCACGAGCTGGAAGTCCTCGGTGGGCCAGGCCCGCCGCTGGACCTCCATCGGCACGTGGAACCAGAACCCGTCCGGGTCCACCTGGGTGGCGTGCGCCCGCAACGCGTCGTCGCGCACCGGGAAGTACTCGGAGCAGTCGACCCGGGTGGTGATCCGCGAGCCCTTGTCCGTGCGGTCGCCCCAGCGCTCCAGCCAATCCGCGTACGGCGACTCCAGCCCGGCCGCGAGCATCGCCTCGTGCAGCGCGATGACCTTGCCGCGGGAGAAGCCCACGTCGTAGTAGAGCTTCAGCGGCTGCCACGGCTCGCCCAGCTCCGGATAGCGGGCCGGGTCGCCGGCCGCCTCGAAGGCCGCCACCGAGACCCGGTGGGTCATGATGTGGTCGGGGTGCGGGTAGCCGCCCTCCTCGTCGTACGTGGTGATCACGTGCGGCCGGAACTCGCGGATGAGGCGGACCAGCGGCCCGGCCGCGACGTCCACGTCCTGGAGCGCGAAGCAACCCTCCGGCAGCGGCGGCAGCGGGTCCCCCTCCGGCAGCCCGGAGTCCACGAAGCCCAGCCAGGCCTGCTCGACGCCGAGAATGGCCCGCGCCGCGTCCATCTCCGCGCGCCGGATCTCCGCGATGTTCGCCCAGATCTCCGGTCGGTCCAGCTTCGGGTTGAGCACGCTGCCCCGCTCGCCCCCGGTGCACGTCGCGACGAGGACGTTTACGCCCTCGGCAACATACTTGGCGGTCGTCGCCGCGCCCTTGCTGGACTCGTCGTCCGGATGGGCGTGTACCGCCATCAGACGCAGTTGCTCTGCCAACTCCGGTGCTCCCTCGTCGCTTCCGGTGCGTACCGCATGCGGCCGGCCGTCGGTCCTGCCCGGCCGCCGGTCCTGACCTGGCCGTCGGTCCCGGCCCGGCCGCTGTCCTGCCTGGCCGGCCCCGCCCCGGCCGGCTCGGAGCCGGGACCGGGCTGAGATGATGGGCCTCTGCCATTCTTGCCGATGCCACCGACGACAACCGTAGGAGACCGCCTCCGGTGAGCGAGACGCACGCCACAACCGCACCGTCGGCCCCGGTATTCCCGCCCGGCCGGTACGGTCGGCGGCGTGCGCCCGGCGGTCGCCGCCAGCGCTGGCTGGCCGTCGCGTTCGCGGTGCTCCTCGTGGCGCTGCTCGGCCTGGTCGCCACCCGGCTCTACCGGCAGTACGGCGACCCGGACTACCGGGCCGAGGTGATCACCTACACGGAGATCACCGACCGGCAGGTGGTGATCGATTTCCGGGTCACGGTGCCGCCCGGCGGCTCCGCGGTCTGCCTGCTGCGGGCCAGATCCCGGGACGGGGTCCAGGTCGGCGAGGCGCAGGTGCCGGTTTCGGCGGCGCCCGGCGAGCGGCATCTGCGGGTCCGGCACCGGTTGGCCACCACCGCCCGGCCGCTGCTCGGCGAGGTGCTGCGCTGCCGTCCGGACGCCTGACCGGCGGCTTCGGAAATTCGCAACCGGCACCATAGGCGGCGGACCCAAAGCGGACCCAAATCCGAAAAACGCGTTCGTACGGAGCGTGTAGTGCACTGGTAACTTGGTAATTCGTCCCTGTCCACCGCAGTCCAACCGAGGAGATCGCCTGTGTCCACGACCGATCGCGAAGGCGCCACCTGGCTGTCGCAGGACGCGTACGACCGGCTGCAGGCCGAACTCGACGAGTTGATCGCCGCCCGGCCGGCCGTCGCAGCAGAAATCAACGAACGCCGCGAGGAGGGCGACCTGCGGGAAAACGGCGGGTACCACGCGGCGCGGGAGGAGCAGGGCAAGCAGGAGGCCCGGATCCGCTATCTCCAGGAACTGCTGCGCCGTGCCCAGGTCGGCGAGGCGCCGAAGGCCGATGCCATCGCGCCCGGCACGGTCGTGACGATTTATTTCGACGACGACAAGGACGACACCGAGACGTTCCTGCTCGGTTCCCGCGAGATCGCCGCGACCACCGATCGCACGGTGTACAGTCCCGAATCCGCCCTCGGTCAGGCCATTCTCGGCACCCGATCCGGGCAGACGGTGACCTACACCGCGCCCAGTGGCGCGGACATCAAGGTGACCGTCGTCAGCTTCGAGCCGTTCGGCAGCTGATTCCCGGAGCACGGCATCGCCGGGCCGGCCCTCAGACCGGCTCGGCGATGCTCACCTGATAGCCGCTGGCGCGCAGCGCCCGCACCAGTCGATCGGAGTGTTCGGCGCCTCGGGTCTCCACCGACAGCGCCACCCCCACCTCGCCGAGCCGCAGGTGCGGATCGTGCCGCTGGTGTTCGACGTCGACCACGTTGCCCCGGTGCTCGGCGATCTGGCTCAGCAGCGACGCGAGCTGACCGGGCCGGTCCGAGCAGCGCACGGTCAGCCGCAGGTACCGGCCGGCCGCCGCCAGCCCGTGCTCGATCACCCGCAGCAGGAGCAGCGGGTCGATGTTGCCGCCGGAGAGCACCACCACGGCCGGCGTCTCGACCCGGACGGCCCCGCTGATCAGCGCGGCGACGCCCACCGCACCGGCCGGCTCGACCACCTGCTTGGTCCGTTCGAGCAGCATGAGCAGCGCCCGGGAGATGTCCTCCTCGGAGACCGTCACGACCTCGTCGACCAGCTTTGCCACGTGCGCGAAGGTGAGGTCGCCGGGGCACCCGACGGCGATCCCGTCGGCGATCGTCGAGTACGACGGCAGCCGGACCGGCGCACCGGCCCGCAGCGACGGCGGGAACGCTGCCGCGCCGTCGGCCTGCACCCCCACGAGGCGGACGTCCGGCCGGACCGCCTTGGTCGCCACCGCCAGCCCGGAGATCAGTCCGCCGCCACCGATCCCGGCGATGATCGTGCGCACGTCCGGGCACTGTTCCAGGATCTCCAGGGCCAGGGTGCCCTGGCCGGCGATCACGTCGCGGTGGTCGAAGGGGTGGATGAACACCGCGCCCGTCCGCTCGGCGAACTCGCGCGCGGCCAGCAGCGACTCGTCCACCGTCGCGCCGGCAAGCTCCACCCGGGCGCCGTACCCCTTGGTCGCCGCCACCTTCGGCAACGGCGCGTTGATCGGCATGAAGACGGTCGCGGCCGTACCCACCAGGCCGGCCGCCAGCGCGACGCCCTGGGCGTGGTTGCCGGCGCTGGCGGCCACCACGCCGCGGGCACGCTCCGCCGGGCCCAGCCGGGAGATCCGCACGTACGCCCCGCGCACCTTGTACGAACCCGCGCGTTGCAGGTGCTCGCACTTCAGCCAGACCGGGCCCCCGAGCGCGGCGGTCAGCGGCCGGGACGGCTCCAGCGGGGTGGTCCGGGTCACCCCGGCGAGCAGGTCCCGGGCGGCCCGCACGTCGGCCAGGTCAACCAGCTCCGTCATGCCCCGATGGTGCCACTTCGGAAAACGCCGGTCGTCTCGGGTGGCACCGGCGGTGGCCGCCACCACCCACCCGGCCCGGCCGGTACGCCGGTCGGGGTCAGTCCGCGGTACGCGGATGGCCCGGGGCGTGCCGGGACCACGGCTGGGCCAACTCGAACTGGCCGGCGACGGCGAGCAGCAGCAGTTCCGTCCCCGGCGGGCCGACCAACTGCACGGCCGCCGGCAGCCCGTCCGGGCGCAGCCCGACCGGGACCACCAGCGCCGGCAGGCCGGCGATGTTCCACGGTGCGGCGTACGGGGCGTACCGGACGTTGGCCGTCAGGTTCGACCGCCAGGAGCGTTCCGACCACCGCCGCGCCGGCAGCGGCGGACCCGCCAGCGCCGGGGTGAGCAGCAGATCGACGCCGTTGTCGGTGAAGAAGGCGAGGCAGCGGTCCCGCCAGGCGGCCCGGTCGGACTCGCGGACCCAGCCCCGCCGCTCGGCGAAGCCGCCCAGCGCCGCGTGCCGGCGGGTACGCGGCTGGAGCGTCGCCGGGTCCAGCCCGGCCGCCCGGCTCTCCGCCGCCACCGCGGCCAGCCAGGTCGCGATGCCGGAGAGGCCGACCGAGGTGGGATAGGCCGGGTCGGTGGCGATGGTGTCGTGACCGGCCCGGGCCAGCAGCCGGGAGGCGGCGGTCACCGCGTCCCGGTTCGGGGCGTCCGGCCGGACACCGCGTACCGGCGACCGCAGCGACACCGCGACCCGCAGCCCGGCGGGCGGCACCAGCTTGTCCGGCGCCCGGCCGGCGAGCACGGCGAAGCCGAGCGCCGCGTCGGCCACGGTGGTGGCGAGGATGCCGTGCTCGGCCAGGCCGAACCAGTCGGTCGCGCCGACCTGGCTGGGCACCACGCCCCGGCCCGGCTTCAACCCCACCAGCCCGCAGCAGGCGGCCGGGATCCGGACCGAGCCCAAACCGTCGTTGGCGTGTGCGATCGGCACCAGACCGGCCGCCACGGCCGCCGCCGACCCCCCGGACGAGCCGCCGGGGGTGCGGTCGAGGTTCCACGGGTTACGGGTGATCGCGGTCGCGTCGTCGGTGCTGCCCCAGACGCCCAGCTCGGGCATCCTGGTCACCCCGACGATGACGGCGCCCGCGCCGCGCAGCCGCCGCACCACCTCGTGATCGAACTCGGCGACCGGGGTACGGGCCGCGGCCGAGCCGTTCCAGGTCGGCACCCCGGCCACCGGGGTGTTCTCCTTGACCGCCACCGGCACCCCGGCCATCGCCAGGTTGGCCAGGTCGTCCTGCTCGTCGACCTTCTCCGCCTCGACGATCGCCTCGCCGCCGCGGACCACCCGGAACGCCGACAGTTCCCCGTCGGCGCGTCCGATGTACTCCAGGTGATCCGCGACCACCTGGGTGGCCGACACGTCGCCCCGGCGCACGCCGCGGGCGATCTGTTTCGCGGTCGCACCCACCCAGGTCGCGTTGATGTCCCGCACCCGCCACCCTCCGTTCCCGCCCTGCGTCCCTGACCCGCACGGCCGGTCCCTGCCGGCACAGCCGATCCCTGACCCGCACGGCCGCCGCGGTGGCCCGCCGCCGGCCGTGCGCCGCCGGCCCT
Organism: Plantactinospora sp. KBS50; assembly: GCF_002285795.1. Taxonomy (GTDB): domain Bacteria; phylum Actinomycetota; class Actinomycetes; order Mycobacteriales; family Micromonosporaceae; genus KBS50. The sequence goes on along the minus strand of NZ_CP022961.1, from coordinate 1,081,936 downwards.
CCGAAGGCCGGCGGCCGGCGGGAGCGGCGTTCAGCCGAGCGCCTGCTCCAGGTCGGCGAGAAGGTCGTCGGCCGTCTCGATGCCGACAGACAGTCGCACGAGATCGGCGGGAACTTCAAGCGGCGAGCCGGCGGCGCTCGCATGGGTCATCCGGCCAGGGTGCTCGATCAGCGATTCGACGCCGCCCAGCGACTCGGCGAGCACGAACAGCCGGGCCGAGTCGCAGATCCGTACGGCGTGCTCCTCGCCGCCGGCGGCCCGGAACGAGACCATCCCGCCGAACCGACGCATCTGCTTGGCCGCGAGTTCGTGGCCCGGGTGCTCGGGTCGGCCGGGGTAGCACACCTGCGCCACTCCGGCGTGCCCGGCGAGGTAGTCGGCGATCCGCTCCGCGTTGTCGCAGTGCCGGTCCATCCGTACCCCGAGGGTCTTCAGGCCGCGCAGGGTGAGCCAGGCGTCGAACGGCCCGTTCACCGCGCCCATCGCGTTCTGGTGGTAGGCCAGCTGCTCCCCCAGTTCGGCGTCGCCGGTGATCAGGGCGCCGCCCACCACATCGGAGTGACCGCCGATGTACTTGGTGGTGGAGTGGACCACGACGTCCGCGCCGTACGCGATCGGCTGCTGGAGGTACGGCGAGGCGAACGTGTTGTCCACCACCAGCAGCGCCTCCGCCTCGTGGGCGATGCCGGCCAGCGCCGCGATGTCCGCGACACCCAGCAGCGGGTTGGTGGGCGTCTCCACCCAGACCACCCGGGTGTGCCCGGGCCGGATCGCCGCGGCGACCGCGTCGACGTCGGACACCTTGGCGGCGGTCCAGTTCAGCCCCCAACGCTGCGCCACCCGGGAGAACAGCCGGTAGGTCCCGCCGTACGCGTCGTCCGGGATCACCACGTGGTCGCCCGGCTGGCAGACCGCGCGCAGCAGGGTGTCCTCGGCGGCCAGGCCGCTGGCGAAGGCCAGGCCGGTACGCCCGCCCTCCAGCGCCGCGAGGGCCTGCTGGAGCGCGTCCCGGGTGGGGTTGCCCGACCGGCTGTACTCGTAGCCCAGCCGCGGCGAGCCCACGGCGTCCTGCGCGTACGTGCTGGTCTGGTAGATGGGCGGGATCACCGCGCCGGTCCGCGGGTCCGGCTCCTGGCCGGCGTGGATGGCGAGCGTCTCGAAGCCGTAGTCCATTCGACAGAGGCTAGCGCCTACCCGGCCGGGACACGGCACGCTCCGCCGCCGGCGGCGCCGTGCCGGCTACCCTGCCACGGTGGCGGGATGCGTGTTCTGTTCGATCGTGCGGGGCGAGGCGCCGGCCCTGATGGTGGCCGACGAGCCGGAGGTGCTGGCGTTCCTGGACACCCGGCCGGTCTTCAAGGGGCACCTGCTGGTCATCCCGCGCGACCACGTGGAGACGCTGGGCGACCTGCCGCCGGCGCAGGTCGGCGGCTACTTCGAGGCGGTCCGGCGGTTCGCGCTGGCCGTGCAGGCCGGGCTGGGCGCGGGCGGCAGCTTCGTGGCGATCAACAACCGGGTGTCCCAGTCGGTGCCGCACCTGCACACCCACGTCATCCCGCGGACCAGGGGCGACGGGTTGCGCGGCTTCTTCTGGCCCCGGCACCGCTACGACTCCGACACCGATGCCCGGACGTACGCCGAGCGGATCGCCGCGGCGTTGTGACGGCGCGTCCCGGCCTGCGCCGCCCTCAGCCGCGGGTCAGCCGCTCGATCAACTCGACGCTCTGCCGGTGCGGCAGCGCCTCGGCCCGGACCTCCTCCCAGGTCTGCCGGAGCGCCGCCACGTCCGACGGACGCTCCACCACCCGGCCGGCCAACTGGCCGTCCAGATACCCCATGTCGGTCCCGTCGGCCGCGGTCGCCAGCACGAAGGCGCCGTGCAGCCCCGGGTACGCCCCGGCGCCCGCCGGCACCACGTGCAGGTGCACCGACCGACGCCGGCCCAGCGCCAGCACCCGGAGCAGTTGCTCCCGCAGCACGCCGCGCCCGCCCACCAGCCGGTGCAGGACGGACTCGTCGAGCACCGCGTCCAGCCGCGGCGGAGGCTCCCGGTCGAGCACGACCTGCCGCTCCAGCCGGCCGGCGAGTTGCTGCTCCAGTTCGTCGCCGCGGAGCGCGCCCGCGGCCAGCAGCGCCCGCGCGTACCCCTCGGTCTGAAGCAGGCCCGGGACGACGAGCGGTTGGTACGAGCGCAGCGCCACCGCCTCCCGCTCGATGTCCGACCAGTCCCGCAGCCAGGGCGGCAGCACCTCGCGGCCCAGCCCGGTGCGGATCCGGGTGAGCAGCCCGTCGGTGGCCAGCACCTTGTCGCAGCGCTGGGCGAACTCCGCCCCGGGCACCCGGATCGCCTGTTCGATCTTCGCCAGCAGCACCTCCGGGCAGCCGACCAGCTCACCGAGTTCCGCCCGGGACAACCCGGCCGCCGTCCGCGCCCGGCACAATTCACCGGCGAAGAGTTCCAGCATCGGTGGATGGGCCATCCCCGCCTCCTCCCGTCGCGCCGTACCCTGCGGGCACGGCGACGACGGCGCCCGGTCCGCGGGATGCCGGCGACCGCCGGCAACGGACCAACCGCACGCACGTGTATCGATGGATTATCGACCGTAGTCGACCCCTCGGCAGGCTGTGAAGCCCGACGTCGGCGGCGGGAGCGGGGTCTGACCGGCCGGCGGACGGGTAAGGATCCGGACGGGCCGGGCGTTGCACCCGGCAGAGGCTCCACCCGCCGTCGGGGGGAGCCCCGAAAGGATCCGCCCGCCGTCGGGTTGATCCGAAAGGAGCCAGACGTGTTTCTTCGGCGCATGACGCCCCAGATGCCCTCACCGGACCAGATTCTTCCCGGCCGGCAGACGGCGATGCCGGTGAGCGATCGCCACGCCGTGCTCGGTGGCCCCCTGCAGGGCCCCTGGCCGGAGGGCACCCGGACCGCGGTGTTCGGCATGGGCTGCTTCTGGGGGGCCGAGCGGCTGTTCTGGTCGCTGCCCGGCGTCCTGTCCACCTCGGTGGGATACGCCGGCGGCCAGACCCCGAACCCCAGCTACGAGGAGGTCTGCTCGGGCTTCACCGGGCACACCGAGGTCGTCGAGGTGGTGTACGACCCCTCGATCATCGACTACCAGGACCTGTTGAAGGTCTTCTGGGAGAACCACGACCCGACGCAGGGCATGCGGCAGGGCAACGACGTGGGCACCCAGTACCGTTCGGCGATCTACGTCACCGACGACGAGCAGCTCGCCCTCGCCGAGCAGTCCCGGGACGCGTTCGCCCCGGTGGTGGCGAAGGCCGGGCACGGCGAGATCACCACGGAGATCGCCCGGCTCGGCGCGTACTACTACGCCGAGGACTACCACCAGCAGTACCTGGCCCCGTCGAAAAATCCGGGCGGTTATTGTAACCATGGACCCAATGGCATGACTTGTCCGGTTGGTGTCGCCAAGACCGCCTGATCCTTTCTCACCGCCTCAGGGCCGCCGGATATCAAACCGGCGGCCCTAGAGTCGGAGCCGGTTCCCAGGACAGTTAGACGGCAATCCTGTGTACGCCCGCCGGCCTAAACAGTGTTGTCGCGCCTGGCGCTGCCGAGAGACCCTGCAGCCGTGACCAACCAAAATTCCGAGGTACGCGCCGACTTCGACCGTCGGGTCGGCTCGGTGCGGGGCCGCCGCGTGCTCTCCGTCGGATATTGGGATCTGAGCGGCATGGGGACGGACGCCGAGTGGGACTTCGGCGACTGGCACCACGCCGTAATGGGCGTGCAGTTGACAACCGATGCGGGTCCGGTAACGGTGACTTGGACCGCGACCTTCTATCCGTACGGCGTCGAGGTCTTCCCGCAACCGATTGACCGCCACGTCGACCGGGAAGGGTCGCAACGGGTCGGGCCGAGTACCGATTCGCGCTGGACAGCGGTGCTGGGGCAGCCGGTGCGCGATGCGCGGGTGTCGTGGGAACGGTTCACCGTCGGACCCGCCTTGCGGTCGGACGGTCAGGTGATCGGCCGACCGCATGACGTAGACGTCCCGACCGCTCTGCGCTTGGACTTCGCTGGCGGCTCGGTGTGGTTCGTCGCCGGCATGCCCCAGTTCCCGGAACCGGAAAGGGTGTTCATTCCGGGGGACGAGATCGTGGTCGTGTTCACGCCCTCGAAGATGCGCCAGATGGGCTTCACGGACCCGACATTCACCGAGTGAACCAGCAGAAGCACTACACCGTTCGTCAGGATCGAAGAACCCGGACGGATACTGCAACCACGGCCCGAACGGGATGTCCTGCCCGGTCGGCGTGGCCCGTACCGGCGCCTGACGAACCGATTTGCCGAGCCCGACCGGTCCGCTACCACGCCGGTCGGGCTCGGATTCCGGTCGGGCGGTCCACCGCTCAGGCGATACCGGCGGCTCCCGCGGGGTTACCGGCGGCTCCGGGCGGGTTACCGGCGACTCTGGCGGGGCGTACCGGCGACGCCGGGGGTTACCGGCGGCTCCGGCGGGGCGTACCGGCGACGAACGCCGACCAGGCGGCCGGGGCGAAGGCCAGCACCGGGCCGGACCTGTCCTTGCTGTCCCGCACCAGCACCCGACCGGGCAGGTTGTCCGCCACCTCGACGCAGGCGCCGGTGCCGTTGCTGCGGCTGGAGGTGCGCCAACGTGGCTCACTTGTACTCATCGAGAATCCTCAAGATAAGGTCCCTGGACTGGATCACGGGCAGCGCGAGGGCGTCGATCTCTTCCCACGCTAGTTCCAAGTGTCCCAGGTCGCCAGCGCCGGTCACCGGGTGACCGATCAACTGGTCATCCATCTGACCGAACCGGCGACCGTCCGGCAGCGTGGCTATGTGGAACGGGCCGGAGAGACCGACGTGGATCCCCTCGCCGTCGATCGGCACCACACGGACCTTGACGTGCCGCTGGTGGGTGACGTCGGCCAGGTGCCCGAGCTGGGCCTTCAGAACGTCCCTCGGGCCACGGCGCAGGGCGATCTCGCCGATGATGGTGGAGACAGGAACGGGGGTGGGATGCTCCCGGTTGATGGTGTTCGCCTGCCGCTCGCGACGGGCGGCCATCAGGGTGTCGATCCGGCCGGCGTTGCGCGGCACCGCCGAGAAGACGGCCCACATGTAGGGCTCGCATTGCAGCAGTCCGGGGATCAACATCGGCTCCCAGATACGAAGCAGGTACGCGCGCCGCTCGTGCTCGTGCCACGGGCGCATCCACGGACGCAGGTCCTCGTGGGCCGTGCGGGCCTGCTCCTGGATCTCGGTGCCCGTCCCGAACAGCTCGTCAAGGCGCTGCGCAGTGCCGGCCTGCGGTATCGCCTTTCCAGACTCGAACTGCGAGACCAGGGATTTCGATACGCCGATCGCCTCGGCAAGGCGATCCTGTGCCATCCGCCGAGCCGCGCGCAACTCCCGCAGGCGGGCCGGCAGGCCCTGATGTTCACTCATGTTTATGTCCTCCGCTGTCCGTGCGGCGGTTGCGCATAGGCCGGCGGTGCTCACGTCCATCTTCCGAGGCCGGGCCGGGTGCGTCCAGCATGAAAGGCAGTACAGCGGCCATCGGCCCGAATCTCGGCCGTCGTGCTTCCTTCTTCAGCGAGAGGACGGTGCCCCATGACGCGTGCGCGGATCATCCTGATCGGACCGGTTCATCGGCGAGACTGGCGGGCTTGGGGGCGGCGCTGTACGTGTGGGCTGGGGTGGCGGTGCCCGGATGTCGGGTTGGTGCCGCCGCCGGCGGAGCCGGCGCCCCTTGGGGCGATGGGTGTGGCTTCGGGTGCCGGGCCGACACTGGCGGCGCCGGCCGGGGTGCTCGGCCGGCCGGGCGTGTGTCGGGGCAACGTTGGATGTTGGGCGCGGTTCGATGGGGCGCGGGCGGTGCGGGGGCGGGTGGCGCGATGATGGAGCGGGACGAGCGGCCGGTGCGGGTACCTGTCAGTCTTGATGCTTGGCGGTGGCCGGTGCGCATTGGTGACCTGGTGTGTGGGGAGTGTGACGTCACGCTGCGGATCCATCAGTTCACGGCGATGTCCGAGCTTGCCGCGGCGATCGAGAGGCATGCGCTGGTGTGTGTGATGTCCTGAAACGATGAGGCTGTCGGTGTTTCGGTGTGATGCGCTTGGGTTGGGGATGGCTCGACAGCGGCGTTTCTGGAGTGGACAATCGCTGGGCGCGTGTCGGATCGTTGCCTCGGAGAGGTGATCTTGCGGAGCAAAGTGAATGAAATCCGAGTAGTTGATCTATAGCGCCGCAGGTCAAGAAGTGTGCTCCCCGCGCATGCGGGGGTGATCCGGACACGCCCGTGCCGGGTGCCTACCCGCCGGCGCGCTCCCCGCACATGCGGGGGTGATCCCAGGGTGGACACCTGCCCATTCGAGATGCCCAGGTGCTCCCCGCGCATGCGGGGGTGATCCGGGCAAAACCACTGCTGCGCAGCGGAAGGCGGACGTGCTCCCCGCGCATGCGGGGGTGATCCGTTCCGCACCGATTTCGTACAGGCGTACATGCCGTGCTCCCCGCGCATGCGGGGGTGATCCTGACATTCTCAACCTTGCCAGGGTCGAAACGATGTGCTCCCCGCGCATGCGGGGGTGATCCCTCGGGACGACCACGGGGGAGCTGCACGCGGCGGTGCTCCCCGCGCATGCGGGGGTGATCCGCAGGCGCTGACTCACCGGACCGAGCGCCATGCGTGCTCCCCGCGCATGCGGGGGTGATCCCGGGATGTCGTCGTTGTAGGGGGATCCGGGCACGTGCTCCCCGCGCATGCGGGGGTGATCCGGGCGGAGATTCCCTCCACGCTGCGCGTCGAACGTGCTCCCCGCGCATGCGGGGGTGATCCGGCGCCGTGCTGAACCGGCCACACGGGGACTGGGTGCTCCCCGCGCATGCGGGGGTGATCCCGGGAGGCGATGCGGGTGGACGACACGACACAGGTGCTCCCCGCGCATGCGGGGGTGATCCAGCGAGGCCGGACGGTGACCGCCGACGACGTCTGTGCTCCCCGCGCATGCGGGGGTGATCCCTTGGCGCCCCGTGTGATCGCCAGATCGTCGGAGTGCTCCCCGCGCATGCGGGGGTGATCCCCCGCGCGGCATCCCCGAGCGGACCATCACGGAGTGCTCCCCGCGCATGCGGGGGTGATCCCCTGTCCGCCACGTTCACAAACCCCACCGCCGTGTGCTCCCCGCGCATGCGGGGGTGATCCCTCGGCGCGTGTGTGGTGGCGGCCGGCCACCGCGTGCTCCCCGCGCATGCGGGGGTGATCCTTGATCGTGAGGGTCATCGAACCCCCGTCGTTGGTGCTCCCCGCGCATGCGGGGGTGATCCCCAAGACCGTCTTGCCGTCCTTGGTCACAGCGGGTGCTCCCCGCGCATGCGGGGGTGATCCTGCGCGAACGGCCGGACGCGGCATATCCAGCACATGCTCCCCGCGCATGCGGGGGTGATCCGTCGCGACCTACAACGCCGAGGCCGGCGACATCGTGCTCCCCGCGCATGCGGGGGTGATCCGCATATGGCCGCCTGGGGAGGCGTATGGGCTCGGTGCTCCCCGCGCATGCGGGGGTGATCCTTGAGGAGCTGGAAGAGTGAACAGAGAGTCATGGTGCTCCCCGCGCATGCGGGGGTGATCCCACGGCGATCGGGTTGTCCATCGTCACCGTCCTGTGCTCCCCGCGCATGCGGGGGTGATCCGTGCTCGCCGTACTACAGGCTGGTGAGACGGTGGTGCTCCCCGCGCATGCGGGGGTGATCCTGTGCGTGGACGACGCCATGGGCATGGGCACAGGTGCTCGCCGCGCATGCGGAGGTGATCCGGAGCGCCGATGGCCGATGTTTGCGTTGCGAAGCCGCACTCCCCATCCCGATGGCGCCAAGATCATCTCATCTTCCGTGAAGTTGGGGGGTCCGAGTGGCCGGGATACCCCGAGTTCCCTGAAGACGAGTTGATCATGGCGACCGCCAGGGCGCCGTGCCCCTTCGACGGGGTCCTCGCCCACAGATGCCGTTCAGCGACGACCGGTTTCGGGGTGGGGACGCCCGAACCGACACCGCGGCAACGGGCGGTAGGTCACAGGCGGGCAGGCGACCGCGGACAGAGGGCGACGACGGGCGGTAGGTCGCAGGCGGGCAGGGGACCACGGACAGAGGGCGGCAACGGGCGGCGGACCGCAGGCGGGCAACGAACCGCGGACCGCGGACAGAGGACCGCAGGCGGCAACGGGTGGCGGGGTGATCTAAACCCGTTGCCGGCGGGTCGATCGGATGGATAGGTTGGCCGTACACGGGAAAGGAGGTGGTCCAGGCTTTGTGTAGTTATTGGACTCGTGAGGTGGCTGTCCGCTAGCCGCTGTCCTTGACAGTCATGGATCCCCTTCGACGGTTCTGCCGCCGGTGAGGGTCTTTGTCCGATCGTCGAGACCGTGTGGCAGCGGTACGGCGAATCCACGTCAGCCACCCGACCCCCGGGGTGCCGGCCCAGTCCAGCCGGCCCGCCGTACGCGGCGGAAGCCCCGGGGGTCGCTCATTTCCGGGGGTCGCATGTCCCGCGAGCTGGTGGTGCTCGGCACGGCGAGCCAGGTACCGACCCGGCATCGCAACCACAACGGTTACCTGCTGCGCTGGGACGGCGAGGGGATCCTGTTCGATCCCGGTGAGGGCACCCAGCGGCAGATGCTGCTGGCCGGCGTCTCGGCCACCGACGTCACCCGGATCTGCGTCACCCATTTTCATGGCGATCATTGTCTCGGCCTGCCCGGGGTGATCCAGCGGCTCTCCCTGGACCGCGTACCGCACCCGGTGGCCGCACACTTTCCCGCCTCGGGTGCCGACTACTTCGCGGCGCTTCGGCACGCCAGTTCCTTCTACGAGACCGCCGATCTGCGTCCCGAGCCGGTCGACGGGGACGTACAGGTGATCGGAACCCCGGTGGGCCGGTTGGAGGCCCGCCGGCTGCGGCACCCGGTCGAGGCGTACGGCTACCGCCTGGTCGAGCCGGACACCCGGCGGCTGCTGCCGGACCGGCTGGCGGCGTACGGCCTCGCCGGGCCGGCCGTCGGTGAGTTGAAGGCCGCCGGCCACCTGGACCTCGGCGGGCGCCGGGTGACCCTGGCCGAGGTGAGCGTGTCCCGGCCGGGCCAGGTGTTCGCGTTCGTGATGGACACCGGGCTCTGCGACAACGTGTACGCGCTGGCCGAGGGCGCCGACCTGCTCGTCATCGAGTCGACCTTCCGGACCGCGGACGCGAAGCTGGCGAACGACTACGGCCACCTTACGGCCGCGCAGGCCGCCCGGGTGGCGGCCGAGTCCGGGGTACGCCGGCTGGTGCTCACCCATTTTTCGCAGCGTTACCCGGATGTCCGTGGCTTCCTCGACGAGGCGCGGGCGGAGTTTCCCGGCGACGTGTCGGTGGCGGAGGACCTGTCGCGGTTTCCGCTTCCGAGCCGACGGGTACGCTCAGCCGGATGATCATCACATTGCGTCCTGCCCGGCGGACCGATTTGATGACGGTGGGTGCCCTGCACCACCGCTCCCGGGTGGCCGCCTACTCGGGATTCCTGGCCGCCGACGATCTTGCCCGGCCGACCCCGCGCGCCCTGGGCCGCTACTGGGAACAGCGGTGGCTGTACGAGCGCGCGGACCACCGGCTCACGGTCGTCGAGCACGGCGGGCGCGTCATCGGCTTCAGCTACGTCGGCCCGGACGAGCCGGAGGAGGATCCGAAGGGCGGTCTGCTGAACGCGATCCACCTGGATCCGCGCTGGCTGGGCCGGGGCGTGGGCCGGCAACTGATGATCGACGCGTTGGCCACGCTCGTCGACCTGGGCTACGCCCGGGCGAGGCTCTGGGTGCTGCGGGACAACGCGGTGGCCCGCCGGTTCTACGAACGCGGCGGGTGGAGCTGCGACGGGGTCGAGCGGACCGACATGATCGGCACGGCGGCCACGCCGCAGCTCCGGTACTCCCGCGAGCTGGTCTGAAACCCGCCCGCTACCGGGCGCCGAGGTGGGCCAGCAGGTCCTGGCGGGTCAGTACGCCCTTGGGCTTGCCGTCGACGAGCACCAGCGCGGCGTCCGACTTCTCCAGCAGGTCGACCGCCTCGCTCACCGGCTGGCCGCCGCCGATCATCGGCAGCGGGTCGCCCATGTGCCGTTCGATCGTGTCGTGCAGGTGTGCCTGGCCGGTGAACAGGGCGTCGAGCAGGTCCCGCTCGGCGATCGACCCGGCCACCTCGCCCGTCACCACCGGCGGCTCGGCCTTGAGCACCGGCAGCTGCGAGACGCCGTACTCGCGCATGTAGTCGATGGCGTCCCGGACCGTCTCCGTCGGGTGCACGTGCACCAGTTCCGGCAACCCGCCCGGCTTCTTGGCCAGCGCCTCGGCCACGGTCGCCTCACTGCCGCCGGTGGCCAGGAAGCCGTACCGGGCCATCCAGTCGTCGTTGAAGATCTTGGACAGGTAGCCCTTGCCGCTGTCCGGCAGCAGGACCACCACCACGTCGTCCGGTCCGGCCCGGCGGGCCACCTCCAGCGCCGCCACCGTGGCCATCCCGCAGGAGCCACCGACCAGCAGCCCTTCCTCGCGGGCCAGCCGCCGGGTCATGTCGAACGAGTCCTTGTCCGACACCTCCACGATCTCGTCGCAGATCTTCCGGTCGTACGTCTCCGGCCAGAAGTCCTCGCCCACCCCCTCGACGAGGTACGGCCGGCCGGTGCCGCCCGAGTAGACCGAGCCCTCCGGGTCCGCGCCGACCACCCGCACGGCGTCCTCGGACACCTCCTTGAGGTACCGGCCGATGCCGGTCACGGTGCCGCCGGTGCCGACCCCCGCGACGAAGTGGGTGATCCGGCCGGCCGTCTGGTCCCACACCTCGGGGCCGGTGGTCTCGTAGTGCGAGCGCGGGTTGGCCGGGTTCGCGTACTGGTCGGGCTTCCAGGCGCCGGGGATCTCCCGGGCCAACCGGTCCGACACGTTGTAGTAGGAGCGCGGGTCCTCCGGGGCGACGGCCGTGGGGCAGACCACGACCTCGGCGCCGTAGGCCCGAAGCACGTCCTGCTTGTCCTGGCTGACCTTGTCCGGGCAGACGAACACGCACCGGTAGCCGCGTAGCTGGGCCACCAGGGCCAGCCCGACGCCCGTGTTACCGCTGGTCGGTTCGACGATCGTGCCGCCCGGCCGGAGAATCCCGGCCGCCTCCGCGTCCTCCACCATCCGCAGCGCGATCCGGTCCTTCACCGAACCGCCCGGGTTGAGGTATTCCACCTTGGCCAGGACGGTGGCCTGGATGCCCTCGGTGACGTTGCGCAGCCGCACCAGCGGGGTGTTGCCGATCATCTCGACCACATTGTCGTAGTACCGCACTCCGGGCGCCTCTCTCGTTCGGCAGCTCGGCCGCACGGCTCTGCCGAGCGCGGGCAGCGACGCCATCGGGGTGCACCGGCAGGCGGCCGGCCTGCGTGGGGACGTACCCGACCAGGGTACGTGGCGTCAGTGCACGGCGTGCCCGGGGATGACGGCCGCCCGGTGGGCCTCCCAGGCCAGGAAGCGCTCGGTCTCCGACAGCACGGCGCCGGCCAGCCAGGTGACCATGACGGCGTCGTCGACCAGCCCGAGCACCATGAGGAACGCCTCGGGGACCAGGTCGATGGGCGACACCACGTACGCCGTGGCCGCGGCGATCATCGCGATCCGCAGGCCGCCGTCGTACTCGCCGCGGCTCGTCGCCCGGACCATCCGCGGCAGCGCCGCCAGCCGGGTGCCCAGGGACGGGCCACCGCGAGCCCCGGCGGTCAGCGCCCGGGCCAGGGCCGTGAAAGCCGCCGCGCGCTTGAGAGTCTTGGCCATGTCGGCACCCTCCTTCTCCGTCATCCATCATGCGCCCCCGGTACGACACCGGCACGGCGCCCGGGACACCGGCACGGACGCCGTTGCAGTGGGCAAACGCCGTATCGCAGACAGCACGGTGCCAGCCGGCCGCGATAGCCTCGAACCAGGCGGACGGTTTCACCTACGGCGGGGGGCGCTTGATGGGTCAGGCCGCGGCGGTATCCGGGGGCGTCGCGCCGTGGGCGCTGGTGCGGCGGGCGGCCAAGCTGGTGGTCTTCGGGGCCGGGGCGACCGCGGTGACGGTGCTCACGGCCTCCGGTGTGCTGATCGGGCAGGCCCGGCAGGCGCGCCGGGTGATCCCGCAGGCGCAGGAGCCGCCGCCGCGCGGCGACGGGGTGTACGGCGCCCGGTTCCCCGGCCCGCCCCTGACGCTCGTGGTCCTCGGGGACTCGTCGGCCGCCGGATACGGCGTACACCGCCCCCGGGAGACGCCCGGCGCCCTGCTGGCCACCGGCATCTCCCGCCGGCTGCACCGGCCGGTCCGGCTGCACCGGTTCGCGGTGGTGGGCGCGCTCTCGGCCGGCCTGGTCCCGCAGGTCGACGCCGCGCTGGAGCATCGGCCCGATCTCGCGGTGATCCTCGTCGGCGGCAACGACGTGACCAACCGGACCCCGCTGCCGGTCGCGGTCGGGCACCTGGTGACCGCCGTGCGGACGCTGCGCGACGCCGGCGCCGAGGTGGTCGTGGGCACCTGCCCCGACCTGGGCGCCATCCAGCCGATCAAGCCGCCGCTGCGCTGGCTGGCCCGCCGCTGGAGCCGGCAGTTGGCCGCCGCGCAGACGGTGGCGGTGGTGGAGGCCGGCGGCTGGACGGTCTCGCTCGGAGACCTGCTCGGGCCGCGGTTCGCCGCCGAGCCGACCCGGATGTTCGCCTGGGACCACTTCCACCCGTCCGCCGAGGGGTACGCCATCGCCGCCGCCGCGCTGCTGCCCACGGCGCTGTCGGCGCTGGCCGGCGCCGGCGGTGTTCCGGCTGGTCCGCAGGACCGGGGTGGCGTACGGTCGCTTCCGGCGGCGGCTCAGGTCGCCGCCCGGCACGCCGGGACCGAGGTCAGCGCGGCCCGGCTCGGCGGCCGGGACCGGGGGCCGGCCGGCCGGTGGGCGCGGCTGCGGCGTCGCCGCCCGAGCTTCTGGCGTGCCCGGGGTGCCGCCGTTGCGTCGCCCGTTGAGGAGGGTGTGACATGACCGGCTCCGCCCTCGGGACCATCGCCGCCCGGCTCGGCCGGGCGACGATCATGACGTTGCTCGCCGGCGCGGTCGGCGGCACGGCCGTGCTGGCCGGTGAGGCCGTGCTGGCCGGCACCCGCCGGTACGCGCAGCCGGACCCGCGGCTGGCGCTGCGCTGCTCGGTGGGTCCGACCGGCGCTCCCCCGCTGCGCCTGGTGCTGCTGGGCGACTCGGCCGCGCTGGGCGTGGGGGTCGACCGGGTGGAGGACACGGTCGGCGGACAGCTCGCCCGGCTGCTCGCCGAGGGCTCCGGCCGGGCCGGCGCGGGCCGGCGCCTGGTGCAGTTGTCCAGCGTCGGCGTGGTGGGCTCCCGCTCGACCGATCTGGCCACCCAGGTGGCCCGGGCGCTGCTGGGTCCGAAACCGGACGTGGCGGTGATCCTCGTGGGGGCGGCCGACGCCGCCGGCCTGCGCCGCCCGGTCGAGTCCGCCGGCTACCTGCACGCCGCCGTCCGCCGGTTGCGCATCGCCCGGGTCGAGGTGGTGGTCGGCACCTGTCCGGACCTCGGCGCCGTCCGGGCCATCGCGCCGCCGCTGCGGCAGCTCGCCGGGTGGTTCGGCCGGCGTACGGCGGCGGCGCAGGCCGACGCGGTACGCGCCGGCGGCGGCACCGTGGTCGATCTTGCGGCCGTGGCCGGGCCGGTCTTCCGGGCGGACGCGGGCACCCTCTGCCACGACGGCTACCACCCCTCGGCCGACGGTTACCGGGTGTGGGCGCACGCGTTGCTGCCGGCCGTGGCCGAGGCCGCCGCCGTGGCCAGCCGCAGCTAGTCACGGCCGGGCCGGTCCCCTTCCCGGCAAGTTACCCACGGGTTAACGTGGGGGCATGCCGACCGACCCGTCCCGGACCGCCGTCATCGTCGCCACCGCCCGCTCGCCGATCGGGCGCGCCCACAAGGGCTCGCTGCGGGAGCTGCGGCCGGACGACCTCGCCGCCAGCGTCGTACGCGCCGCCCTGGACAAGGTGCCGCAGCTGGACGCGACCACCATCGACGACCTGTACCTGGGCTGCGGGCTGCCCGGCGGGGAACAGGGCTTCAACATGGCCCGGGTGGTCGCCACGCTGCTCGGCCTGGACGGCCTGCCCGGCGCCACGCTGACCCGCTACTGCGCCTCGTCGTTGCAGACCACCCGGATGGCGTTCCACGCCATCGCGGCCGGCGAGGGCGACGTCTTCGTCTCCGCCGGGGTGGAGGCCGTCTCCCGGTACGCCCGGGGCAACTCCGACGGCCTGCCGCCGGAGGCGCAGGCGCTGGTCGGTGGCGGGTGGGAGAACCCGCGGTTCGCGTCGGCCCGCGAGCGGTCCGCGGCCCGGGCCGCCGGCGGCACCGCCACCTGGACCGACCCGCGGGCCGACGGCGACCTGCCCGACGTCTACCTCGCGATGGGCCAGACCGCGGAGAACCTGGCCCAGGTGTACGACGTGAGCCGCGCCGAGATGGACGAGTTCGGGGTACGCAGCCAGAACCTCGCCGAGAAGGCCATCGCCGACGGCTTCTGGGCCCGGGAGATCACCCCGGTCAGCACCCCGTCGGGCGCCGTGGTGAGCACCGACGACGGCCCCCGCGCGGGGGTGACCCTGGAGGGCGTCGCCGGCCTCAAGCCGGTGTTCCGCCCCGACGGCCGGATCACCGCCGGCAACTGCTGCCCGCTGAACGACGGGGCCGCCGCGGTGGTCGTGATGAGCGAGCAGCGCGCCCGGGACCTCGGCATCACCCCGCTGGCCCGGATCGTCTCCACCGGGGTCACCGCGCTGTCGCCGGAGATCATGGGCCTCGGCCCGGTCGAGGCGTCCCGGCAGGCGCTGGCCCGCGCCGGGATGAGCATCGACGACGTGGACCTCGTGGAGATCAACGAGGCGTTCGCGGCGCAGGTCATCCCGTCGTACCGGCAGCTCGGAATCCCGCTGGAGAAGCTGAACGTGATGGGCGGGGCGATCGCCGTCGGCCACCCGTTCGGGATGACCGGCGCGCGGATCACCGGCACCCTGCTCAACGCCCTGGACTGGCACGACCGGACGGTCGGGCTGGAGACCATGTGCGTGGGCGGCGGTCAGGGCATGGCCATGGTGCTGGAACGGCTGAGCTGACCGCGGTGGTGTCCCGCCGGCGCCGGCGGGACACCACCGACAGCCGGCGCCAGACGGACACCACCGGCAACGCGAGCGCCTACAGCGCGAGCCGGGTGGCCCGCACCTGCGCGGCGGCGGCGTCCAGCACCGCCTCCGGCGGCCGCGCGGCCGCCAGGTCGGCGGCCACCACCCGGAGCTGATCGGGCAGCGCCAGGTCGTTGTCCAGCCGGGGTACGGTCCGGCGCGGCTCGCCGGCCGCGTCGGCCGCCCGGTTCGCGATCTCCTGCACCAGCCGGTGCATCAGATCGGCCCGGGCGGCGTTGCCGCGCTCGGCCTTGGCGGCCCAGCGCGGCGCCTCCCAGTGCCCGACCTGCCGGACCAGGACGTCGACCGCCCTGCTCAGCTCGGCCTCGGCCAGTGGCGGCGACCCGGTGGATCCCGGGCCGCCGGTGCCCCGGTCGGTCACGGTCAGTCGTCGCCCTGGAAGTAGCTGAGCAGCCGCAGCACCTCAAGGTAGAGCCAGACGAGCCCGACCAGGATGCCGAAGGCGGCGGTCCACGAGTAGCGCTCGGGCAGCCCCGCCCGGATGCCCTCCTCGATCTGGGCGAAGTTGAGCACGAAGCTCAGCGCCGCCACCACGATGCAGACCAGGCTGAACCCGATGGCGATCGGGCCGCCGCTGCGCAGCCCGGTGTCCACCCCGAACAGCGCCAGCACGAAGTTGAGCAGCATGGCCACGAACAGGCCGCCCATCGCCGCGATGACGATCCGGGTGAACCGCGGGGTGGCCCGCACGACCCGGGCCTTGTAGAGCATCGCCATGGCGAAGAAGACCGCGAAGGTCGCCACCACGGCCTGCAGGACGATCCCCTGGTAGCCGAGCACGGAGGTGAAGAACTTGCTCACCATGCCGACGAAGACGCCCTCGACGACCGCGTACGCGACGACCAGCGCCGGGTTCGCGACCCGGGAGAACGAGACGATCAGGCCGAGCACCAGCCCGATGATCGCGGCGCCGATCCAGGCGGCACCCAGCAGCGCGTCCGGGACGAGCACCCAGGCGGCGGCGGCCGAGGCGGCCAGCAGGGCGAGCAGGGTGACGGTCTTGACGACGACGTCGTCGATCGTCATCGTCCGCGCGCCGACGGGTGAGGCCGGGTACGCGGGGCCGGGGTAGCCGGCGGTCTCGGGGTGGCCGGCGCCCGGATAGCCCTGCCCGTACGCCGGCTGCTGGTATCCGGCGCCGGGTGCGTACCCGGTGCTCCGCTCCTGGACGGCATTCTGGCCGAACCGGGCGAGCACCGGGTTGGTGGTCTTCACTTCCTGGCCTCCCTCGGGGGTCATGGCACGACAACGTGCACTCCAAGGGTAGTCTGCGGTCGCCAGCACGGGCGATATCGCGCCGAGTGCCCGGGGCGGGGATCGAACCCGCACGCCTCGCGGCAGCCGCTTTTAAGGCGGCCGTGTCTGCCATTCCACCACCCGGGCCGGGCACCGGGGCCGCGCCGCGGTCCGGTTCTGCCACCGTAGCGGGTCGAAGCACACCCGGCGCACCCCGGCGGCCCCTCGGCACTAGGGTCGGAACCGTGACCAGCACAGCCCGAGCGGAGCACGAGGTCGACACCGGCGTGAGCGCACCGCCCAGGGCCCGGGAAACCGCATCACTCCGTCGAAACCGATTGATCGCAATGGCGCGTACGCATCGGCTGGACCTCGCAGTCGGCCTGCTGTTCCTGCTGGCTGCCGGCTGGATCACCCATGGGCTCTGGCCCGCACCGCCGAGCCGGGTGCTGGCGCTGAACCCCGCCGACCAGACCCTCTACGAATGGTTCCTGGCCAGCGACGCCCGGCTGCTGCTCGGCGATTTCAGCCTGCTCAGCGACCGGCTCAACGTGCCGGACGGGGTGAACCTGATGGCCAACACCACGGTGCTGGCCCTCGGCATGGTCTTCGCCCCGGTCACCCTGCTGTTCGGCGCCGCGACCACGTTCGCGCTGATCGCCGCCGGCAACCTGGCCGGCACGGCGGTCGCCTGGTACCTGCTGTTCAGCCGCACCCTGCGGGCCAGCCGGCTGGCCGCGGCGCTCGGCGCCGTGCTCTGCGGCTTCGGCCCGGGGATGGTGTCGCAGTCCAACAGCCACCTGCACATGACCGCCCAGTGGCTCGTACCGGTGATGGTGTGGCTGGTGCTGCGGATGGTGCGGGCGGCCGACCCGGCGGACCCGGCCGGGCGGGTGGGACCGGACTGGCGGCGCGTCCTCACCTCGGCGCTGGGGCTGGCCGGCGCGGTCACCCTCCAGGTGTTCATCGGCGAGGAGGTGCTGTTCCTGACCGCCGTGACGCTGACGATCGTGACCGTGGTGTACGGGTTGACCTCCCCCCGGCTGGCCTGGCGCGTCCTGCCCGGCCTCGTCCTCGGGCTGGCAACGGCCGCCCTGCTCGCCATCGCCGTGCTGATGATCCCGCTCTGGTTCCAGTTCCGGGGGCCCCAGGGGGTCCGCAACGGGATGTTCAGCCCGCACCACTTCTCCGCCGACCTGGCCAGCTTCCCGGCGTTCTCACCGCTGTCGCTGGCCGGCACCGCGAGCGCGGAACGGCTGAGCACCGGCGCGTCCGAGTACAACTCCTTCCTCGGCTGGCCGCTGCTGGTGCTGGCCCTGGCCGCCGCGCTCTGGCTGGCGCGCCGCCGGATCGTGCTGGCCTGCGTCGCCGCCGCCGTGGTGATGACCGCGCTGTCGCTGGGGCCGCACCTGGTGGTGAACGGGCACCGGACCGACATCACCGCGCCGTACACGCTGTTGCTGGACCTGCCGGTGGTCGACGGCGCGCTGCCGATCCGCTTCGCCCTCGCCGTCACGCCGCTGCTGGCCATCGTGCTGGTGGTGGCGCTCGACCGGGCGCGCGCACTGCGCTGGTCCCGGGCCCGGTGGGTGGCGCCGGCCGTGCTGGCCGCCGCGATCCTGCCGGTGCTGCCCGGCCCGCTGCCGACGACCGGCCGGCCGCCGGTCCCCGAGTTCTTCACGGCAGGGCACTGGCGGGACTGCGTACGCCCGACCGGGGTGCTGGTGCCGGTGCCGCTGCCCACCCCCAACGCCCCGTGGGCGATGCGCTGGGCGGCCGTCGAGAACGTCGGGTTCGCCATGCCCGAGGGCTTCTTCATCGGGCCGTACGGCGACGAGCACGGCGCCTCGCTGGGCGTCTACAAGCAGCCCACCTCCGCGCTGCTGGCCGAGGTCGGGCGGAGCGGCACCATCCCGCGGATCGGCCCGACGCAGCGCGAACGGGCTCGGCAGGACCTCGAATTCTGGAACGCGTCCTGCGTGGTGCTCGCCGACGACGCCCCGCACCCGGAGAGCCTGCGCAGCACCGTGGAGGCACTGCTCGGGCCGGCCACCCGGGACATCGACGTCTGGGTCTGGCGGGTGCGCTGAGGCGGGCTACGCCGGCGTGTCGGCGGGGTGCCGCGGCTCCACCGGCGGCGTCGCCTCGGCGAACTCCTCCCGCGGGTCGTGCAGTTGGCCGAGCGCGACCACCTCGCGCTTCAGGAAGAACGCCAGCGTCCAGTCGACCACCACCCGCACCCGGCGGTTGACCGACGGGATCCGGCCCATGTGGTACGTCCGGTGCATCACCCAGGCGGGAAAGCCGGTCAGCTTGATGCCGTACACCTGGGCCACGCCCTTGTGCAGTCCCAGGCTGGCGACGCTGCCGGCGTGCCGGTGCCGGTACTCCTTCGGGACCCGCCCCCGGATCACCGCGCGGAGGTTGTCGGCCAGCCGCGCGGCCTGCCGGACCGCGTGCTGCGCGCTGGGCGAGCAGTACGTGCCGGGCGGCCCGGTCAGGTCCGGCACCGCGGCGCAGTCCCCGGCGCTCCACGCCCCCTCCACCACCCGGTCGCCGTCGACCACCTGCAACGTCGGCAGGCAGGTGAGCCGGCCCCGCTCGTCCCGCGGCAGGTCGGTCCGCGCCAGCATCGGCGACGGCTTCACCCCGGCGGTCCAGACGATCGTGTCGGTCCGGAAGCTGTCCCCGTCGGAGAGCCGCACGTGGCCGCCCAGGCAGGACTCCAGCCGGGTGTCCAGCCGGATGTCCATGTTGCGCCGGAGCAGTTGCCGCACGGTGTAGGCGCCCATGTCGGGGTCCACCTCCGGCAGCACCCGCTGGGTCGCCTCGACCAGCACCCAGCGCATGTCCGAGGGCTTCAGCTCCGGGTAGTACCGCAGGGCGTCCCGGGCCATGTCCTCCATCTCGGCCAGCGCCTCGATCCCGGCGTACCCGCCGCCGACGAACAGGAAGGTGAGCGCGCAGCGGCGGATCTCCGGGTCGGTGGTGGCCGCCGCCACGTCCAGCCGGTCGAGCACGTGGTTGCGCAGGTAGATCGCCTCGCCGATGGTCTTGAAGCCGATGCCGTACTCGTGCAGCCCGGGGATCGGCAGGGTCCGGGACACCGAACCCGGGGACACCACGATCTGGTCGTACCCGATCTCGCGGGGTGGGCCGATGATCGGCTGCACGGTGGCGGTCCGCCGGGCGTGCTCGATCCGGGTCACCGCGCCGGCCAGCACGGTGCAGCGCGGCAGCTCACGCCGCAGCGGCACCACCGAGTGCCGGGGCGAGATGTTGCCGGCCGCGGCCTCCGGCAGGAACGGCTGGTACGTCATGTGCGGCTGCGGGTCGACCACGGTGACCTCGGCCTCGCCGGCGCCCAGCTTGCGGGACAGCCGGAGCGCGGCGTAGAGCCCGACGTGCCCGGCACCGACGACGAGGATGCGCTGCTTCACACCGCCATCTTTCCTCGCGGCCGGTGCCCCCGACCGGCCAACGGCCGCATCCACCCGGCCGCGACGCTACTGGGCGCGGCCCGGCCGCGACGCCCGGCGCGCGCCGGTCAGCGGCGGTGCACCAGCCAGCGGAGCAGGGCGGCCAGGCCGGCCGCGACGGCCGCCCCGGCCACGGTCGCCAGCAGCCCGCCGCGCGGCACCGGCAGACCGGCCACGGCCAGCAGGCCGAGCCCGGCCACCGCGCCGACGAGCACCACCGCGGCGGCCCGGCCGAACCAGCGGGCCGGCACCGAGGGATCGACCACCGCGTCGTACGGCAGCAGGGCCGCCAGCCCGGAGAGGGCATGGGCCAGGTAGAGCGCGCCGGCCAGGCCGAGCAGCCGCCAGGGCTCGATCGGCAGGTCGGAGGCGGTGCTGAAGAACAGCCAGGCGCCCACCGCGACCAGCGTGACCACCGTCGTCCACGTCCGGCGCGGCCCGATCGCCGGCAGCAGCGCCAGCGCGGCCATGAGGCCGAACTGCCGGGCGGCCAGGAACTCCGCCGGCACCGCCAGGGCCAGTGCCAGCAGCATGCTGAGGAAGACACCGGCGCGCACCAGCAGCGGGGTGCCGGTGATCCGGCCGGCGGCGTGCCAGGCCGAGCGCAGCCGGTCGCCCACCGCCGTGATCATCGGCCCACCCGGGGTGCCGTGGCGAGCCGGGCGACGTCCCGGAGCACCAGGTCCAGGCTGCCCGAACCGGCCCAGGTCACCACGGGTACGCCGTGGTCGCGGAGTTGGCCCACGATGTTCTCCCGGTCCAGCCGCCACAGCCGGTGGGCCAACTGCGCCACGCTGGACCGGTCGCCGGGCGCGGCGGCCGGCAGGGTGTCCACGGCGACCACGAACCGGCCGGCGCGGGCGAGCCGGGCCAGCATCTCGGCCGACCGGTCGTCCAGCAGCGGCGTCAGCACCACCACGAGCGCGTCGGCGGAGAGCAGGTGCGGCCCGAAGACGTGGTCGAACGGCTCGTGCTCGAACTCATCGGGCTCGACGTCCAGCAGCCACTCCAGCACCGTGAGGTACTGCCGCCGGCCGGTGGCCGGCCGCAGCCAGCGGGCGTTGAGGCCGTACTCCAGCAGCGCCACCCGGTCGCCGCGGTGCAGGTAGTGTTCCGCGATCCCGGCCGCGGCCCGGACCGTGGTGTCCAGCACCGAGGCCCGGCCGCCGGCCCCGCCCGAGCGGCCCGCCTCGGCCAGCACGTCGAGCAGCAGCACCACCTCGGCGTCCCGGTCGGAGAGCGTGGCCGCCACGTGCAGTTGCCGGGCCCGCAGGGAGACCCGCCAGTCCACCCGGCGCAGCCGGTCGCCCGGGGTGAACACCCGTACCCCGGCCAGCTCGCCGCCCTCGCCGGGCCGCCGCGAGCGGTGGCCACCGACCAGGCCGGCCGCCCGCGGCATGGCCTCGACCGCCTCGAACGGGTCGGTCGCCGGATAGACCCGGACCCGCTCGCCGCCGGCGAACACCGGCCGGCTGGCCAGCAGGCCGTCGCAGGCCACCGCCCGGGTGCCGGCCGGACCGATCCGGTGCCGGCCCCACCGCCGGGTCCGGCCGGAAAGCTCCAGGTCCACGGCGGCGTCCGGCGGCACGGTGGTGATGAACGGGCGGTCCGCCGACCCGGCCGGCGGCTCCCGGTCGGTCGCGAACCCGCACCGCTGCATCTCCAGCCACGGCGAGACCCCGGTCCGCACCAACGCCAGGTCGTAGCCGACGGGGCCGGGTGCGCCGACCGTCACGGTGGCGGCGACCGGCCCGTCCTCCACCAGGATGGGATCGCCGGTGGCGACGGCCAGCCGCGGCACCGCGGTCGGGCGCCGGCGCAGCGCGTACGCGGTGCCCAGCGCGAACGGCGCGGCCAGCACCACCAGGTCGACCCGGCCGAGCAGCACGGCGCCGAGCAGCAGCAGGCCGGTGAGCAGCACCGCCCGGCCCAGGGCGCGGGTGGGAGCCCAGGCGGCGGCGGCCTCCGGCGGCGCCGCCTGCTCGCCGGCCGGCGCTCCCGCGGGCTCGACGGGCGGCGCTCCCCCGGGCTCGACGGGCGGCCCCGCCGCGGGCTCGACGGCGCCGGTCAACGCGCCGCTCCTCCGGCGTGGCTCGGCAGCGCACCGCTGGCGGGCGCCGGGGTACCGGCCAGGACCTCGCCGACGACGAACGCCGGATCGACCCGGCGGAGCCACATCTCCGGCTTGAGCGTGATCCGGTGCGCCAGCGCCGGGACGGCGACCTCCTTGACGTCCTCGGGCACCACGAAGTCCCGCCCGGCCAGCGCGGCCCGCGCCCGGGCCAGCAGCAGCAACGCCAGCGAGCCGCGCGGGGAGGCGCCGACCAGCACCGACGGGTGCTCCCGGGTCGCACCGGTGAGCGCCACGATGTACCGGCCGACCGAGTCCTCGACCTCGACGTCCTCCAGCGCGCCCTGCATGGCGCGCAGCGTCGCCGGGTCGACCACGGCGGGCAGTTCGGCCTCCTCCTGCCGGCGCGACATCCGGCGGCGCAGCACGTCCCACTCCTCGTCCGGCCGCGGATAGCCGAACGACACCCGGAGCAGGAACCGGTCGAGCTGCGCCTCGGGCAGCGGGTAGGTGCCCTCGTACTCGATGGGGTTGGCGGTGGCCAGCACGTGGAACGGCGGGTCCAGCCGGTACGTGACGCCCTCCACCGAGACCTGCTTCTCCTGCATGGCCTCCAGCAGCGCGGCCTGGGTCTTGGGCGGCGTCCGGTTGATCTCGTCGGCCAGCAGCAGGTTGGTGAACAGCGGCCCGGCCCGGAAGCTGAAGTCGCCGCTGCGCTGGTCGTACAGGAAGGAGCCGGTGACGTCCGCCGGCAGCAGGTCCGGGGTGAACTGCAACCGGCGGAAGTCCAGGCCGAGCGCCTGCGCGAAGGAGCGCGCGGTGAGCGTCTTGCCCAGCCCCGGCAGGTCCTCCAGCAGCACGTGGCCGCCGGCGAGGATGCCCGCCAGCACCAGCTCCAGGGCGTCCCGCTTGCCGACCACCACCGAGCCGACCGCGTCGAGCACGCCGCGGGCCAGCCGACCCACGTCCGCGGCACTCACCCGGTCCACCTCGTTCATATCTTCTCCAGTTCGGCGACGATCGCCGCGAGGTCCCGCGGCGAGGGGATCGGCGGGCGGGCACGGTCAGCGCCGTCCAGGCGGCCTCGCCGAGCAGCCCGCGGGCCCGGTCGGGGTCGGTTTCCCGGATGACGCCGTGCCGCTGTCGCAGCCGCTCATCGGCCAGGGCCAGCAGGCGGGGCCGGATCAGCTTCTCGTACCGCTCGGCGTCCCCGACGGCCCAGTCCAGGCTCCGCGCCCAGCGGCCGACGGCCCGGTCCAGGCCGTCCCGGCGGCGGCGCTCCGGTCCGGCGTCGACGGGCGCCGGGCCGTGCGGCGGTTGCGCCGGGGCGACACCGGCCGCCGCGCGGTGGATCAACATTATCGCCAGCACCCCGGCCAGCACGGCGAACGCGGACACGGCCAGGCCGACCACCCGGAACCCGGCGATCACCACGGCGCTGGCCGCCCCGACGACCAGGACGGTGCGCAGCCACCGGCCGGACGGGCGGCGCCGGCGGTCCCGGGCCGGCTCCTCGTCGTACCCGAGCAGGTCCTCGATTCCGGCCGGCGTGCCGAGGTCAACCACCGGCTCGTCCCGCCGGCTCACCCCGGTCCCCCGACCCGGGCCGGCGGCCCCGGCGCGACCAGCTCGGCGCGGAGCCGGCCGAGCGCCTCCCGCGCCTGGTCCCGCATCCGCTCGTCGACCACGTGGGTGGCGTAGCGGGCCTCCCGGTAGACGGCCGCGAAGGCGGCCAGCACGGCGCTGCCGGCGATCGCCGGCACCCCGGCGGCCGGGTCGCCGCGCAACAGCCGGGCCACCAGGTCGGTGGGGGTGTCGCCGACCCGCCGGGGTACGCCCGCGGCGGCCGCCGCCTCCTCCAGCCGGACCCAGCAGGCGATCACCGCGGTCCGCGGGTCGTTGTCGGCGTCGTCCAGTTGGACGAGCCCGGCGTCCAGCACCGCCACCACGTCCCGGGCGGTCCGTTCCGGCGAGCGGGCCGCCGGCGGAAGGTCCGACAGCCGGCCGGTACGCCGCCGCGGCCCGCCGAGCATGGCCCACAGCACGGTGCCGAGCAGCGCCACGACCACCAGCGCGAGCAGCCCGAGCAGCGTCGGCGCCAGCCACCCCGGAAGGTGCGCGGGCTGGTCCTGCGCGGCACCGGAGGGCAGCACCACGAGCTGCGACGGACTCGGCAGGCCGGTCGGCTGGTCGGCGACCAGCGGTGCGTCCTGCGGAGTCGACGGGAGCCGGCGCAGGTCGATGGAGGAGTGTCCGGCCGCGACGGCACCGAGCCCGAGCAGCACGACGACCGCGAGCACGGGCCACCACCGGTGCAGCGGGGTACGGTCCGCCGGAGCCGGAGCCGGGCCGGCCGGTGTCCCGCGTCCGGCGTGCACGGCACCGCCCTCCCTGTGCTCAGTCCACCTCGGCCATTCGTTTGGCCCGCTCGAACACCTCGTCGAGCATGTCCGGGGTGAGTCGGCCGGTGAAGGTGTTCTGCTGGCTGACGTGGTAACACCCGAGCAGCACCGGCCCCGCCCCGCCAGACCAGTGTGCCCCATGCCCGAACGCCGGGCGCGGGCTGGGCGGGCGGACGCCGTACCCGGCCCGCAGCGCCGGCCACCAGGCGGCCCAGGCGAACGCGCCGAGCGCGACCACCACCCGCAGCGTCGGTGCGATCAGCCGCACCTCGCGGTGCAGCCACGGCGCGCAGGTGTCCCGCTCGGTCGGGGTCGGCTTGTTCTCCGGCGGCGCGCAGCGGACCGCCGCGAAGATGCGGGTGTGCCGCAGCGCCAGGCCGTCGTCCGCGGACACGCTGGTCGGCTGGTTGGCCAGACCGGCCCGGTGCAGCGCCGCGAACAGCACGTCGCCGGAACGGTCGCCGGTGAAGACCCGGCCGGTACGGTTCCCGCCGTGCGCGGCCGGCGCCAGGCCGAGGATGCCGATCCGGGCGTCCGGGGCGCCGAACCCGGGCACCGGCCGACCCCAGTACGCCTGATCGCGGAACGCGGCCCGGCGTACCCGGGCCACCTCCTCGCGCCAGTCGACCAGGCGCGGGCAGGCGAAGCAGTCGGCGACCGCGCGGTCGAGATCGGCCAGGTCGGCCGCCCGCGCGGCGCGGGTGAGCACGTCGGCGGCGGTACGCGTCGGTGCGCCCGCCCCGGTGCCCGCCTCAGCCAAGCTTCGTCCGGAAGAATTCGAGCGTGCGTGCCCAGGCGCTGGCGGCGGCGGGCTGGTCGTACACCTCGGGCCGGTCGTCGTTGAAGAACGCGTGCGAGGTGCCCGGGTAGTCGTACACGGCGCAGTCGCCGCCCGCGGCCTCGACGGCCCGGCGGGCCGCCTGGACGCCCTCGGCGGCCGACGTGCCGTCCTCCTCCGAGCAGTGGATGAGCGCGCTCTTGCCTGCGTAGTCCGACCAGTCCGGGCGCATCCGCTCCCAGGGCAGCACCGGGTAGAAGCCCACGGCGCCGACGATCCGCTCGGAGAGGGTGGCCGACCACAGTGCCAGGCTGCCGCCCGCGCAGAAGCCGACCGCGCCGACCCTGCCGGTCGCCTCGGGCCGGGCGGCGAGATAGTCGGCCGCGCCGGCGATGTCCCGGGCCGCCTGGTCCATCGCCAGACCCATGATCATCTTGCCGGCCTCGTCCGGCTCGACAGCCGTCACCCCGTGGTAGAGATCCGGCGCGAGGGCGACGAAGCCGGCCTCGGCGAACCGGTCGGCCACCGCCTTGATGTGACCGACCAGACCCCAGTACTCCTGGATGACCACCACCGCGGGCCGGCGCTCGCCCTCGGCGGGCAGCGCGAGATAGCCCTCGCTGGTCCCTCCGTTGCTGCGATAGCTCACCATCTCGCCCATCGGCCCGTCCTCCTGTCGGTCAGTCATCGTTGGCTGGTCGCACAGTCCATCCGGGCGACGTGCATCGACCGGACATCAGAGGCATCCTGCTGGGCCTGTCTCATGGTTTTGGGCAGCGCACCGCGGCGGGGCCGCCTCGCTCCGCGGAGATCCATGAGACACGCCCTGGTGCGGGTAGCGTGCCATGCCGCGGCGGCCCGGGGAAGGCGCGGCGAACGTGGGATACACCTCCCTGTTCCGTCGCCGACACCGGACGGTCAGGAGGAGGTGACCTCGGGAGACGCGCCGCCCGACGGCGTCGGGGGCTCCGCGTCCGACGGCGGCGGCGCCTCCGCGTTCGACGGGGTGGCGGAGGGCGGCGCAGTCGCGGTCGGCGCGGTCCGCTCGGGGGTCGGCGAAGGAGCCCGGTCGGGGGTCGTCGTCGGATCGCCGCCGAGCCCGCGGAACGGCGCCCGTTCCCGGCAGAACGGGTAGACGTACGTGTACCGCGCAGCCGTCTCGTCCACGCCGTTGCCGTCTCCGGAGCCGTTGCCGTCCCCGGACTCACCCGGGCAGGATCCCTGGAGGCGGTAGCCGAGTTCGATCGGCCGGCCGTCCTGGTCGAACAGCCGCGCCCCGTCCACCAGCCGGCCGTCCCGGTCGTAGATGAAGACATCCTGCACGGTGCCGTACGGGTTGTCGCTGTACGAGGGCGCGTAGTACCCCTCAGAACTGGCCCGCGAGTCGGCCCCGAGCAACGCGGCCATGCCGATCAGCGTGACCAGCACCCCGGCCGCGGTCATCACCCGCCGCGGGTTGCGCGGCAGCGTCTCACCCCGCCGGCCCAGCCAGATCGAACCCAGCACCGCCAGCACCAGCAGGGGAAGGGCCGCCAACGAACTGCCGCCGATCCGGGGCACCACGCCGACCTGACCCGCGCCGAGCAGCGCCAACGCCAGCACCGCCAGGTAACCGCGCAGCACCCACCAGGCCGGCCGGAGCAACCGGAGGAACTCGCTGGTCCGGGCGTACCCGAGCAGCGGACCGGTGGCCACGTCCAGTGCGGCCAGCCGGACCCGGCCGGCGCGTACCAGGTCAGCCGCCCGGTCGTCGAGCGTGCGCCGCTCGTTCGGCCCGGCCAGACCCGCCGCCGCGCGCAGTTCCGCCGCGTACGCCTCGGGCGGTCCCAGCCGCTCGGTCAGCGAACCGTGCGCCTCGGCACCCACCTCGGCCAGATGCTCCGGCAGGTCCTCCAGCAGATCCCGGCGCACCTCGGGCGGCAGATCCGCCAGGGCGGCGTGCACCTCGCGCACGTACTCGGTGATCTCCCGTCCACTCACGACGCTCATTCGTGCACCCTTGTCTCGCTCATGGTCTCACTCATGCGGCGATCTCCCCGTCGTCGAGCAGGCTGTCCAAGGTGCGGGCGAAGGATCGCCAGACCTTCCCGGACCGGACGAGTTGGTCACGGCCGGCCTTGTTCAACGAGTAGTACTTGCGGTGCGGTCCCGACTCGCTCGGCACCACGTACGTGGTCAGCAGGCCGGCCGCGAACAGCCGGCGCAGGGTGCCGTAGACCGACGCGTCGCCGACCTCGTCGAGACCCGCGTCGCGCAACCGGCGCAGGATGTCGTACCCGTAGCCGTCCTCGTCGCGAAGCACGGCCAGGACCGCGAGATCCAGCACACCCTTGAGTAGCTGCGTGGTGTCCACGGATGGCACGCTACTATGCATTGCGAAGTAGCTCAACTCCGGCACCCGGGCACCGTCCCGTCACCCGCTGATGATCCTCAGCCGCATACGTGACCGATGCCACCCCGTCCGCCGTACTACAGTGCAGGGATCGCCGATGGGTCAGGGGAGTCGAGTTGACTGACAACTTTCCGGTGCCAAGCTACGAGCAGGCCGACCGACCGCCGGTGGACCTGCGGACCGACGTGCCGCACCCGGCGCGGGTCTACGACTACCTGCTGGGCGGCAAGGACAACTTCGCCGCCGACCGGGCCGCCGCCGAAAAGGGCCTGAAGGCCAACGGCAACAGCCGGGTACCGCCCCGGGAGAACCGCGCGTTCCTGGCCCGCGCGGTCCGCTATCTCGCCGCCGAGGCCGGCATCCGGCAGTTCCTGGACATCGGCACGGGCATCCCGACCGCGCCCAACGTGCACCAGGTCGCCCAGGGGGTCGACTCCGCGTGCCGGGTGGCCTACGTGGACAACGACCCGATCGTGCTGTCGCACGCCCGGGCGCTGCTCACCGGCACCGCCGACGGCATGACCGAGTACATCGACGCGGACCTGCGCGACGTCGACGGCATTCTCAACTCGCCGCAACTGCGCCGGGTCATCGACCTGGACCAGCCGGTCGCCCTGCTGCTCATCGCGATCCTGCACTTCGTGGGCGACGCGGACCAGCCGTACGAGATCGTCCGGCGGCTGCTCGCGGCCCTGCCGTCCGGCAGCTACCTGGCGCTGTCGCACCTGACCGGCGACTTCGACCCGGTCGCCTGGGAGAAGATCGCCGAGATCTACCGGATGCAGGGGTGACCATGCAGGTCCGCCCGCGTCCGGAGATCGAGCGCTTCTTCACCGGCCTCGACCTGGTCGAACCCGGCCTCCAGGTGGTCACGCACTGGCGGCCCGACCCCAACCGCGCCGACGAGGTGCCCAGCGACGCCGCCGTCTCGGTGTACGGGGCGGTCGCCCGCAAGCCCTGACCATATGCTCGGCCCATGTCGGACCGGGTGCGGGTGGCGTACACGAAGTACGACGGCTCGCTGCACTACCACAAGACGGCGCTCCGGCTCGGGGAGGACCAGCACGGCACCTGGCTGGGCGCCCCGAGCGGAACGGTGATGCGCAAGGGCGAGGACGGGCCGCCCATCGTCAGTCCCGTTGCCAACGTACTGCTCCTGCCACGCGTGGGATGGTGGGCCGCCACCTTCTACGACGCGCCGTTCCACCTCAATGTCTACTGCGACATCGCGACTCCGGCCCGCTGGCTCGGGCCGGACAGCGTGACCATGATCGACCTGGACCTCGACGTCGGCCTCCGCCGGGCGACGGGCCGGGTCGAGCGGTACGACGAGGACGAGTTCGCCGACAACAGCCGCCGCTACGGTTACCCCGACGAGGTGGTGACGCAGGCGAGCGCGGCGGCAAACTGGCTGGTCACGGCGATCGCCGCCCGGCGCGGCCCGTTCGACGGCGCCCACCAGCCCTGGCTCGATCTCCTCACCTCGTGATCCCCCCGCGCGCCCCCGACCCCGACCCCGCGCCCTCCCGACCCCGACCCCGCGACCCCGCGACCCCGACCCCGCGCCCCGACCATGATCAACTCGTCTTCGGCGAAGTTGGGGGTCCGGGCCGCCGGGACACCCCGACTTCCCTGAAGACGAGTTGATCATGGCTCGATCACGCGTCAGGCAACGAGCGGTCGGTGCAGACTCCAGGCGATGCCGTCGAGAATGTCGTGTTCGCTGGCCACCACCGCGTCCATCTCGGCCCGCTCCATGATGACCTGGAGCGCCAGGGCGCCCGCGCCGATCACGTCGACCCGGCCGGGGTGCATCACCGGGATCTCCGCGCGCTGCCGGGCGGTCATCGCCAGCAACTCGGTGGTCACCCGGGCCACGTCCGCGTACGGCACCCGGGCGTGGTGGATGCGGCCCGGATCGTACGCGGTCAGCCCGAGCGCGACGGCCGTGACCGTGGTGACCGAGCCGGCCAACCCGACGAGGGTGCCGGCCTGCCGCCCGGGCACGGCGGCCAGCGCCCGATCCACCGCGGCCGTGATGTCGGCCCGCGCCGCGGCGACCTCGTCGTCGGTCGGCGGGTCGCCGTGCAGGTGCCGCTCGGTCATCCGGACGCAGCCGATGTCCACCGAGATCGCGGCCTGCACCGTGGCGGTACCCACCACGAACTCGGTCGAGCCGCCGCCGATGTCCACCACCAGGTACGGCGCTCGGGTGTCGGCCGGCAGCCCGCGGACCGCGCCCGTGAACGACAGCCGGGCCTCCTCGTCACCGGTGACCACCTCGGGCTCGGTGCCGAGGGTACGCAGCACCATCGCCCGGAACTCGTCGGCGTTCGACGCGTCCCGGGACGCCGACGTGGCGACCATCCGGACCCGCTCCGCGCCCAGCCTGTCGATCTCGGCCGCATAGCCGGCGAGCGCCACCCGGGTCCGCTCGATCGCCTCGGGCGCCAGCCGGCCGGTCCGGTCGACGCCCTGGCCCAGCCGGACGATCTCCATCCGGCGTACCACATCGGTCAGTGCCGCCCGCGGCCCGGCGTCCGGGTCGGGCAGGTCGGCCACCAGCAGCCGGATCGAGTTGGTTCCGCAGTCGATCGCCGCAACCCTGCTCGCCACGGGCATCCTCTCGGTCGTGCGGGCGGCGCCGGCGCCGGAACCCCGCGGGCCGGCGCCAGCGCCTCGCAGGCCGTCGCCGACCTCGCGGATGGGCGCCGCAGGAGACCCTACTCGGCGAGCCGGAGCAGCATGCGGGTGTTCCCCAGGGTGTTGGGCTTGACCCGTTCCAGGTCCAGGAACTCCGCGACGCCCTCGTCGTACGAGCGCAGCAGTTGCTCGTACACGGCCGGCGGCACGGGTGCCCCGTCGATCTCGACGAAACCGAACGAGCCGAAGAAGCCGGTCTCGAAGGTGAGACAGAACACCCGGTCGACCCCGACCTCCCGGGCCGCCGACAGCAGCTCGGCCACGATCCGGTGCCCGATCCGCCGGCCCCGGCAGTCGGGATGCACCGCCACGGTGCGGATCTCGGCCAGGTCCTCCCACATCACGTGCAGCGCGCCGCAGCCGAGCACCCGCCCGTCCGCCGGCCGCACCGCCACCCGGAACTCCTGCACGTCCTCGTACAGCGTGACCGTGGCCTTGCTGAGCAGCCGGCGGTCCGGGCTGTACAGGTCGATCAGCTCCCGGATGCCGCGGACGTCGGTGGTCCGCGCCCGCCGTACCAGCACGTCCGTCCCGGTCACGGTCAGGCCAGCCCCGGCTCGGACCCGTCCACCGGGTCGCCGCCGCGGGACCGCTCCGCGGGCTCGACGCCCGGCACGGTCCGGCCGGCGGTGGCCGGGTCGTCCCGCTCCGGCCCGATCTCGACGCACGGACCCGCGGTCCACCACGGCTCGATCGCGGCCAGCGTCTCGTCGCCGAACGGGTTCACCCCCGGGCCGGCCGCCAACGCGTGCCCCAGGTGGACGTGCAGGCATTTCACCCGCCCGGGCATGCCGCCGGCCGACACGCCTTCGATCTCCGGCACCCGGCCGATCTTCTCCCGGCGGGCCAGGTAGTCCTCGTGCGCCGCGCGGTACCGCGCCGCCAGTTCCGGGTCGGCGGCCAGCCGCGCGGCCATCTCCTTCATCAGGCCGGCCGACTCCAGCCGGCTGCACGCCCCGGTGGCGCGCGGGCAGGTCAGGTAGAACAGGGTGGGGAACGGCGTACCGTCGGCCAGTCGCGGCGTGGTCTCCACGACGTCCGGCAGCCCGCACGGGCACCGGTGTGCCACCGCCCGGGTGCCCCGGGGCGGGCGGCCGAGCTGCGCGGCCACCACGGCCAGGTCACGGTCGTTCGCCTCCGCGCGCTCCGGCAGCGGTACGTGGTCGGCAGCGCTCATTGCACCGGCTGGTTCTCGCTGTTGGCCGCCTGGATGCTCGACCACAGCGTCTCGGACCACGGCGCCGCCGGGCCGGTCCGGGTGGCGGCCGGGTCGTGACCGGCGTCGCGGGCCGCACCGGCCGGATCGTCCAGCGGGATCAGCGGGGTCTCACCCGGCTCGACCATGTAGAACCGCGTCTTGGCCTGGGTCTTGATGTACTCCGGGTCCTGCCAGAGCGCGGCCCGGTCGCTGAGT
This sequence comes from Plantactinospora sp. KBS50, assembly GCF_002285795.1. Taxonomy (GTDB): domain Bacteria; phylum Actinomycetota; class Actinomycetes; order Mycobacteriales; family Micromonosporaceae; genus KBS50. Next base: position 1,050,182 of record NZ_CP022961.1, on the reverse strand, counting down.
TCCCCGATCCGCTTGCGCTGGGCGTCCTGCGCCGCCTCCAGCCGGGCGATCTCGGACTGCTGGTTGAGGTACAGCCGGACCGGATACGTGTACGCCAGGGCCAGCGCGATGAGCACCCCGAACAGCACGGTGGCCCGTCCGGTCACCCGGCGCGGCGCGGGTGCGCTGGTGCGTTCGGCGGCACCGGTCGCGGCGGCCCGCCGGGCGCTCGCCGGCCGGTTCGCCGAGCGGGCGGCGTCGCGGCCCGGCGCGGGGCTGCGCACCGAGCCGAGCCGGCCGGACGCCCGGACCCGGGGTTCGCGGCCGGTCCCGCGCGCCGCCGGCCGGCCGGGCTGGCGCGCGGGCCGCTGCCCACTGGGTGTACGGCGCTGGTTCATGACCGGTCTGGTCCTCTTCTCACTGTGCCGCGGCATGGCCGACGTCCTGGTCGGCCCGGTCCGGGTGGGTACGGGACCGGAGCGCACCGGCCCCGTACCGGACCTGGTCAGGCGGCGGAACGGTACCGCGGGAAGGCGCCGGCACCGGCGTAGCGCGCGGCGTCGGCCAGTTCCTCCTCGATCCGCAGCAGCTGGTTGAACTTGGCGACCCGCTCGGAGCGGGCGGGCGCGCCGGTCTTGATCTGCCCGCAGCCCATCGCCACCGCGAGGTCGGCGATGGTGGTGTCCTCGGTCTCGCCGGAACGGTGGCTCATCATGGTCTTGAACCCGGCCCGGTGCGACAGGTCCACCGCGTCGAAGGTCTCGGTCAGCGAACCGATCTGGTTGACCTTGACCAGCACCGCGTTGGCGGACTTCTCGGCGATGCCCCGGGCGATCCGCTGCGGGTTGGTGACGAACAGGTCGTCCCCGACGACCTGGATCCGCTCGCCGACCGAGGCGGTCAGCGAGCTCCAGCCGCTCCAGTCGTCCTCCGCCAGCGGGTCCTCGATCGACACGATCGGGTATCCGTCGAGCAGCTTGTGGTAGTACGCCGCCATGTCGTCGGCGGACTTCCCCGCGCCCTCGAAGGTGTAGACGCCGTTGTCGTAGAACTCGGTGGCCGCCACGTCCAGGGCGAAGACGATGTCCGTGCCCACCCGGTAGCCGGCCTTCTCCACCGCCTCGGCGATCAGGTCGAGCGCCGCGGAGTTGCTCGGCAGGTCGGGGGCGAAGCCGCCCTCGTCGCCCAGCCCGGTGCTCAGGCCGCGCTTCTGGAGCACCGACTTGAGCGCGTGGTACACCTCGGCGCCGCTGCGCAGGGCCTCGCTGAAGCTCGGCGCGCCGATCGGCGCGATCATGAACTCCTGGATGTCGACGTTCGAGTCGGCGTGCGCGCCACCGTTCAGGATGTTCATCATCGGCACCGGCAGCAGGTGGGCGTTCGGGCCGCCCAGGTACCGGAAGAGGCTCAGCTCGGCGCTGCCGGCCGCGGCCTTGGCGACCGCGAGCGAGACGCCCAGGATCGCGTTGGCGCCCAGCCCGGACTTGTCCGCCGTACCGTCCAGGTCGAGCATCTTCTGGTCGATCAGCCGCTGCTCACTGGCCTCGTAGCCGATGAGCTGGTCGACCACCTTGTCCTCGATGTTGCTGACCGCCTTCTGGACGCCCTTGCCCTGGTACCGGCCCTGGTCGCCGTCGCGCAGCTCAAGCGCCTCGTAAGCACCGGTGGACGCACCGGACGGCACGGCCGCCCGCGCCACTGTGCCGTCGTCCAGCCCGACCTCGACCTCGATGGTCGGGTTGCCGCGCGAGTCGAGAATCTCCCGGGCGACGATTCCCTCGATGGTGGCCACTGTGTCGCTCCTCGTTGTCGTGTCTTGCGATCGCGGGCCGCGACGGCGCGGCCGAGGCACACGCAGCGTATCGCTTCCGGCATCCGCACCCGGGCGGTGCCCGGCAGACGTGTCCACCTGACGGACCCGGCCGGGCGGGGCGCCGGAATGGGTGCGCAGGTTGGGAACGGGTTTGCGCGGGATCCGGGCCGTCGGCCAGGCTGGGCGGTATGCCATGGGAGACCACCTCGCCGCGCCGCATCCGGGGGCCGGTCCTCGCGGGTGCGGTGGCCGCCACGGTGCTGCTCGGCGGCTGTCAGCAGCTTGATGACGCGGGGAGCACGCTGCCCAGCACGGACCTGGTCAACGACCTGGCCAGCCGGCTGTCGGCCGCGGCCGACCTGATCTACTCGGCCGAGTACGCGCTGCCCGACGGCGCCGCCGGCACCATCTCACAGGCCCAGGGCCACGCCGGGCGGCGTACCGGTATCCCGGCGGCATGATCACGATAAGTACCGACTCGGTGGCCCGGTGCGTGACCGCGGGTCCGCGGCCGAGCTGTGTGCTGGAGCCGCCCCCGCAGCCGGTCGAGCCGGCGCCGGCCACCACGGTCGAGGCCGCCAGCCACGCCGGCCTGGTCACCCCGCCGGTGGTGATCGCGCTGCTCACGGCGACCGCCCTGGACCCGGCGGCGGTGGTCGAGCAACGGGACACGACCGTCGCCGGGCGGCACGCCAGTTGCGTGGCGGTGCGGAACCTCGGCGACGCCCCCGCGTCGGCCTTCGACGCCTGCGTGACAAGCGACGGAGCCCTCGGCAGCTTCACCGGGGTGGTCGACGGGCGGTCGATGGAGACCGCGCTGAGCAGCTACCGCGAGGGCGTGGACGGCGCCGCCTTCGAGCTGCCGTCCGGCGCCGCCGTGCAGGACCGCCGGCACGGTACGTGACCGCCCGGCCGTCCACCGGATCGGGCGACCGGGCGAGGCGACCGGGCGAGGCGGGGCTATCGGCTCAGCAGGGTCCGGACGTGCCGGGGCGGCGGCGAGCCGTGCGCCAGCATCGCGTCGTGCCACTGCCGCACCGACGTACCCGCCGGCCGGGCCGCCGCGATCCCGGCCACCTCGGTGTAGCCGACGAAGTACGTCGAGAGCTGGGTGGCGGTCAGCAGGGACCGGCGCCACTTGCCGGCCGCCTCGCCCTCCTCCTGGAAGCCACGCTCGACCATCAACGCCATCCCCTCGGCCTCGGACAGCCCCTCGCAGTGCACGAGCTGGTCGAGGATGGCGTTGATGCTGGTCCGCAGCTGCATCTTGAGCTGCTGGAGACGGACCGGCAGCCCGCCGAACCCGGCGTCGGCCATCAGCTCCTCGGCGTACACGGCCCAGCCCTCAAGGAACGGCCCGGAGTGGCGGAGGGCGCGGACGGGGCTGCTGCCGGTGTGCCGGCGGGAGTGGGCGAGCTGGAGGAAGTGTCCCGGCATCGCCTCGTGCACGGTCAGGTTCCGCACCATGTGGTCGTTGTACTCGCGGTAGAACGACTCGACCCGCTGGGCCGGCCAGTCGGACGGGGTGGGCGCGATGCAGTAGAACGTCGGCAGCGGCGCGGTCTCCAGCGGGCCGGGCGCGTCGCAGTAGGCGACCGCCACCCCGCGGGCGAACTCCGGCATCTCCATCACCACGCACGGGTCGGCCACCAGCGACACCAGGTCGTGTTCCCGGACGAAGTCGGTGGTCTCGTCAAGCGTCCGTTTCGCCAGCGCCACGATGGACCCGTTGTCGGGGCGCTGTTCGGCGAGCCGGTCCAGCGCCCGGCGTACCGTCTCCGGGGTGGCGGGGCCGCCCACCAGCTCGACGGCCGCCGCGGTGATCTCCTCGGTCACCCGGTCGAGGTTGGCCCGGGCCAGTTCCAGCACCCGCGCGGCCGGCAGCTCGGTGTCCAGGGTGTGCCACAGCCGGGCCTCCCACAGCCGGCGACCGAGCCGCGGGTCGCGGCCCGGTCCGTCGTCGGCGCGCAGCCGCCCGCGCAGCCAGTCGGTGAAGGAGTCCAGCTCGGCGACGGCCGCCTGGGCGGCCGGCTCGACCTCCCGGCGCAGCGCCGGTGCCTCGGCCAGCAGCCGCGGCAGCTCGTCGCGGACCAGCGCGGCGGTGCCGGCGAACTGGCCGACCGCGGTCTCCAGGTGGATCCGGGGGATGTCGGTAAGCGTGGCCCGGGCGGTCGCCAACGCGTCGGGTACGGCGCGCAGCCGGCCGGCGAGGCTGGCCAGCCGCTCGTCCGCCGGGGCGAACGGGCGCGCGATCAGGGCGTGCAGCAGCGCGCCGGGGTTGTGCTCCAGCGGGTCCCACTCGGCCGAGCGCACCTCGGTGGATTCGAACAGGTAGCGGTCGACCAGCGCGGACAGCACCGCATGGTCCACCTGTTCGGTCGGATCGAGCAGCTCACCGTCCAGTTCGGACAGCGCGTTCGCGGCGTCCACCAGCATGGCGGCGTCCGCGGCGACGGCGCCACCGGACAGATCGGGCAGTCGGTCGTCGAACCGGTGGTCACCGACGGTGGCCGCCAGCTCGGGCCGGCTGGCCATCAGCGCGTCGACGATCCGCTCGGCGAGGGGCATGAAGTCCTGCACGGACCCAACCCTAGTGCGATCGGCGCGACTCGGCGGCGCGTACCTCGTCGGCGTGGACCAGCGCCGCCGCCCGCAGCGCGGCCTCGGGGTCCAGGCCGGCCGCGCGGGCCCGGGCGACCGCCGCGAGCAGTTCCGCACCGAGCCGCCGGTGCGGATCGTCCGGCGCCGGCTCCGGCAGCGGTACGTCGAGTCCGGCCCGGGTGGCCCGGTCGAGGATCTTGGCGGCCAGGGCGAGCGCCGGCTGGCTGAGCGCGATCCCGTCCAGCGCCGAGCGGTCCGGCCTCTCGGTCCGCTTGATCCGCTCCCAGTTCTCGGTGATCTCCTCGACCGTGCCCACCTGCGCCCCGGCGAAGACGTGCGGATTGCGGCGGATCATCTTGTCCACCAGCCCGCCGGCCACGTCATCGACGGTCCACCGGTCGTCGGAGGGCAGTTCCTCGGCCATCCGCGCGTGCAGCACCACCTGGAGCAGCACGTCGCCCAGTTCCTCGCGCAGCGCGTCCAGGTCGCCGGCGCGGATGGCGTCGTACGCCTCGTACGCCTCCTCCAGCAGGTAAGGCGCGAGCGTCTGGTGGGTCTGTTCCCGCTTCCACGGGTCGCCGCCGGGCGACGCGAGCCGGTCCATCACCGCGACCGCGTCCAGCAGCCGGGCGCCGGGCGGGTCCCACGAGCCGTACAGCAGCTCCAGCTCGGCCAGCCCCGGTTCCCGGGCCAGCCGCATGCCCAGCTCCCGGGCCAGCGCCTCGTCACCGGCCGGACCGGCCAGCCACACCGTGTCGCCGTGCTCGGCGGCGGCGGCCAGCAGCTCGCGCACCGGCTCCGCGCCTGCGATCCGGACGCCCACGCCGGCCGCCCGCAGGGCGGTGACCTGCGGGCTCTGCTCGCCGGCCAGCACCGGTCCGGCCCGTACCGCGTCCCAGGCCGCGGCGCTCAGCAGACCCGCGGGCAGCCGGGGCGAGGTGACCAGCAGGACGATGCGCGGCAGGTCGGTCACGCGGCGGGCGCGACCGGCTGCGCCGTCACCGGCAGGTCGGTCACCGCGCCCGAGTCGGCGTCGCCGAGCGGAACGCTGACCGCCGGGGTGTCGCCGGTGAACGACAGCAGCGGGAAGTCCAGCGGCCGGTACCGGGGGTTGACCGTGATGTCCGCGTCCTTGATCGCGTCGGCGAGGCCCCGCTTCTGGGCCAGCGCCCCGCGCAGTTGGTCGCCGTCGAGCTGGCTGGCCGCCTCCTGCGTGCTCACCTGTGCCGGGATGACCCCGGCGGCCTTGCCGGCGGCGACCAGGTCGGTGAGTTCCTGCGCGCTGGGCGGCTGCGGCGCGGGCACCGGAAGCCCGGACAGGCAGCTGTACAGCTCGGCGACCTGCCGCGGGTAGGCCGTACCCGCCGGCAGGCCGAGCTGCTGGGCCGCCTGCTCGGCCGGAATCTGGTTGGTGGCCTGGTAGCCCTTCTCCGCGGCAACCCGCTGGCACGCCTCGCGCAGCACCAGCGTGCTCACCACCTGCGCGCGGGTGGGCAGCTCGGCGACCTGCTGGGGCGCCGCCGACGGATCGGCGGACGCGCCCGCGCCGTGCTGCCGCAGGTCGTCCAGGACCTGATCCACGGCGCTCTCGGTGATCCGATGGTCGCCGACGTAGGCGGCCACGGCGGGATCGGTACGGCAACCGGACAGCACGGTGACGCCGAGCACGGCGACGGCCGCGATCGGCACGAGACGACGAGCACGCATGGCGGTCACTCTCTCACGACCGGCCGGCGGCCGTGACGCGACCCGGGGCCGAGCCCTCGCCGACCGGCCCGAGCACATCGGCCAGCAGCTGGGCACACCAGTCCAGCAGGGCCTGGTCGCGCAGCGGTTCGCCGCCCACCCGGCGGGTGCTGGGGCGGGGGACGCTCACCTGGTCGGTGGCCGACTTGTAGACCGCGTCCGGGTGGTAGCGCTTGAGCCGTAGCTGCCTGGAGTCCGGCAGCGGCAGCGGGCCGAACCGGACATGCCGGCCCTGCACCGAGACGTCGGTGAGGCCGTACTGCCGGGCCAGCAGCCGGAACCGGGCCACCGCCACGAGGTTCTGTACGGGTGCGGGCGGCTCGCCGTACCGGTCGGTCAGCTCGGCGACGACCTCCCGCAGCCGGTCGGCGTCGCGGGCCTCGGCCAGCTTGCGGTACATCTCCAGGCGCAGCCGCTCGACGCCCACGTAGTCGTGCGGCAGGTGGGCGTCCACGGGGAGGTCGATCTTGATCTCGGCCTCCTCCTCCGGCCGCTCCCCCTTGAACTGCTGGACCGCCTCACCGACCATCCGGACGTACAGGTCGAAACCGACGCCCTCGATGTGGCCGGACTGCTCGCCGCCGAGCAGGTTGCCGGCGCCGCGGATCTCCAGGTCCTTCATCGCCACGTACATCCCGGCGCCCAGCTCGGTGTGCTGGGCGATGGTGGCCAACCGCTCGTGCGCGTGCTCGGTGAGCGGCTTCTCCGGCGGATAGAGGAAGTACGCGTACGCCCGCTCCCGGCCCCGCCCGACCCGGCCGCGGATCTGGTGCAACTGGGCCAGGCCGAGCATGTCGGCCCGCTCCACGATCAGCGTGTTGGCGTTGGGGATGTCGATCCCGGACTCCACGATCGTGGTGCAGACCAGCACGTCGAACTCCTTCTCCCAGAAGCCGACCATCACCTTCTCCAGGGCGTCCTCACCGAGCTGGCCGTGCGCCACCGCGACCCGCGCCTCCGGCACCAGCTCGCGGATCCGGCGCGCCGCCCGCTCGATCGACTCGACCCGGTTGTGCAGGTAGAAGACCTGGCCGTCGCGGAGCAGCTCGCGGTGGATGGCGGCGGCCACCTGCCGGTCGTCGTACGCCCCGACGAACGTGAGCACCGGGTGCCGCTCCTCGGGCGGGGTGGCGATGGTGGACATCTCCCGGATGCCGGTGATCGCCATCTCCAGGGTCCGCGGGATCGGGGTGGCCGACATGCTGAGCACGTCGACCGAGGCGCGCAGCGTCTTGAGGTGTTCCTTGTGCTCGACGCCGAACCGCTGCTCCTCGTCCACGATCACCATGCCCAGCGACTTGAACCGGGTGGCCGACTGGAGCAGCCGGTGCGTACCGATGACGATGTCGGCGCTGCCGTCGGCGGCCATCGCGAGGGTCTGCTCGGCCTCCTTCGGGGTCTGGAACCGGGAAAGCTGCCGGATCGCCACCGGGAACTGGCCCATCCGCTCGGCGAAGGTGTTGTAGTGCTGCTGGGCCAGCAGCGTGGTCGGCACCAGCACCGCCACCTGCCGGCCGTCCTGCACCGCCTTGAACGCCGCCCGTACCGCGATCTCGGTCTTGCCGTACCCGACGTCGCCGCAGATCAGCCGGTCCATCGGGACCGACTGCTCCATGTCCCGCTTGACCTCCTCGATCGCCGCGAGCTGGTCGGGCGTCTCGGTCCACGGGAACGCGTCCTCCAGCTCCCGCTGCCAGGGGGTGTCCGGCCCGAACGAGTGCCCCTGGGACGCCTTGCGGGCGGCGTACAACTGGATGAGCTGCGCGGCGATCTCCCGGACCGCCTTGCGGGCCCTGGCCTTGGACTTCTGCCAGTCCGACCCGCCCATCTTGTGCAGCGTCGGCTGCTCGCCGCCGACGTACCGGGAGAGCTGGTCGAGCTGGTCGGTCGGGACGAACAGCCGGTCGCCGGGCTGCCCGCGCTTGCTCGGGGCGTACTCGATGACCAGGTACTCCCGGGAGGCCCCGTTCACGGTCCGCTGCACCAGCTCCTGGTAGCGGCCGATGCCGTGCTGCTCGTGCACCACGTGGTCCCCGGCGCGCAGCTCCAGCGGGTCGATGGTGTTGCGGCGCCGGCTCGGCATCTTGCGCATGTCCCGGGTCGAGGACCCGCGCCCGCCGGTGATGTCGTTGCCGGTCAGCACGGCCAGCCGGCTCGCCTCGTCGAGGAAGCCGTGGTTCAGCGACCCGCAGGCCACCAGCAGCCCGCCCGGCTCCGGCGGCTCCGGCAGGGCCTCGGTGGGCACCGCGCCCAGCCCGGCGTCCCGGAGCACCTCCACGGCCCGCTGCGCCGGCCCGTGCCCCTCGAACACCAGCGCGATCCGCCAGCCCTCCCCGGCCCAGCGCTTCAGGTCCTCCACCACCCGCGCCGTCTCGCCGTGGTAGAGCGGCGTGGCCTGGGCGCCGAGGGTCAGCGCCACCCCCTCGTCCGGGGTGACCTCGACCGGTTCCTCGTCCGCCAGCCAGGGCTCGGGGGTGGCCGCCGGCCCGGGCGCGGCCAGCCCGAACGGTGACACCGACCACCAGGGCTGGTGCAGCGCGGCCGCCACCGCCCGGACGTCGGCCAGGCTGCGGAACGCCGCCGCGCCCAGGTCCACCGGCGCCGCCGCGCCCACGGCCGCGGCGGCCCAGCTGGCCTGGAGGAACTCCTCCGAGGTACGCACCAGGTCGTGCGCCCGGGTGCGGATCCGCTCCGGGTCGCAGAGCAGTACGTGGGTGCCGGCGGGCATGCAGTGCGAGAGCAGTTCCAGGCTCTCCGGGCCGAGCAGCGCCGGGGCGAGCGACTCCATCCCCTCCACCGGGATGCCCTCGGCGAGCTTGTCCAGGATCTCGACCAGCTCGGGATGCTCCTGCGCCAGCTCGGCCGCCCGCCGCCGGACCTGCGGGGTGAGCAGCAGTTCCCGGCAGGGTGGCGCCCACAGTTGCGGCACCGGCTCGATGGTCCGCTGGTCGGCGACGGCGAAGGTGCGGATCTCCTCCACCTCGTCGCCCCAGAACTCCACCCGGGACGGATGCTCGTCGGTGGGCGGGAAGACGTCCAGAATGCCGCCCCGGACGGCGAACTCGCCGCGCTTGGTCACCAGGTCGACCCGCGCGTACGCCATGTCGGTCAGCCGGCGGGCCACCGCCGCCAGCTCGGCCTCCACGCCGACGGCCAGCCGGATCGGCTCCAGGTCACCGAGGCCGCGCAACTGCGGCTGGAGCACCGAACGGATCGGCGCCACCACCACCCGCAGCGGCCCGGACCAGCCGTCCGGCCCCACCTCCGGGTCGCCGGCCGGACCCGATCCGCCGGCGCCGCCGGTCGCGCCCTGCGGCCGGGCCACCGGCACGCCTGCCCCCGGGTGCGCCAGCCGGCGCAGCACGGCCAGCCGCCGGCCGACGGTGTCCGAGCGCGGGGACAGCCGCTCGTGCGGCAGCGTCTCCCAGGACGGGAAGACGGCAACCTGGTCGGGGGCAGCAGGCTGCCCAGCGCGGCGGCGAGGTCGTCGGCCTCCCGGCTGGTGGCAGTGACCGCCAGCACCGGCCGGCCCGCGCCACCCCGGCCCGGATCCGCCGCCACCGCGGCCACCACGAACGGCCGCAGTGCCGGCGGGGCGGTCAGGTCCAGCCCGTCGGCCAGCGCGAAGTCGCCGCGGGCGAGATCGCGGGCGCGGGTCAGCGCGGAATCGTCGAGGGCCGCCGTCAACAGGCCGGCGAGCGTCGTCATGATCACAACCTTCGGGGAACACGACAAATGCCCCTCATCCACAAACGGACGGGGGTTGCCCCACGAGAATATCCCCTGCCAGCCGGACGGCCGCCGCACCGACCATGATCGCCCGCCGGGAGGCGGTCGCCGAGACGGATCGGCTCAGACACGCCGCCACACAATCACCCTCAGTTTCACCTTCACTGCGTAACGTGTCCGTCATGCCGAGCGCGGAACACGAGTCGGCGGTGGCGCTGGCCAAACTGGACCCTGGCCTGGTGGCCTGGCTGCTGACGAACATATTCAACATCAAGGTCCCCGACTACCACCACGCCCGCACCCATGCCACAGATGTACGGGTACTGGTTCCCCGCACCTACCACGCCGACAGCATGCTGCTGTTTTGTGACCCAGGCGACCAACCCTTGCTCACGGTGGTGCTGGAAATCCAACGCGGCTGGGATTCCAGCAAACGGCGGATGTGGAAGCTGTATGTAGCTCAACTCGAGGCCGAGTTGGATGTTGATGCCGCCTTGCTGGTCTACTGCCCGGATCTGCGAATCGCGCGTCGCTACCGCGACCTTTTCGAGTTCGATGGGTTGTGCCTGTCGCTACGACCGATGATCTTCACGCCCAGCGACGTACCCTTGGTGGTGGACGCGGAACTGGCCCGAGCAAATCCGGCACTGACGGTGCTGTCGGCGATCTGTCACGGCTATGACGCCCAGGTGGAGGCGACCTTCCCGGCGGTGATGGCGGCGCTCCGCTCACTCAGTCCGAAGACGGCAATTTTGTACTATGACGTAGTGCTGGCCGGGCTGCCGACAGCGGCCCGGACTCGTTGGGAGGCGTTCATGACCACCGATGTCGGCTACGAATACCGCAGCGAACTCCTGCGCGAGCTCGCCGCCCAGCACGAAGAGGCCGGTGCGGCCCGGGGTGAGGCCCGGGGTGAGGCACGCGCGGTCCTGACCGTGCTCGAAGGGCGCAAGGTCACGGTGCCCGCCGAGGTGCGCGAGCGGATCCTCGCCTGCACCGACCCGGAGCAGCTCCACTCCTGGCTCATCCGGGCCATCACCGCCACCAGCATCGACGACGTCGTCACCGACTGAGTAGCGACGCCTCAGTAGCGCACCGCGATCCGCCGTTCGACGGCGTCCACGCGGACCGTGCCGCCGTACGGCAGGATCTGCTGCGGGTCGGTGTGCCCGATGTCCAGGTCGAACACGACGACGGCGTCCGGGGCGTACTCGGCCAGGGCGCGACACACGGCGGCGCGCTGCGCCTGCGCGTACGCCCGCTTCTCGGTGGCCGGGAGCGGGCGGGTGTGCTCCCACGCCTTCGCCCGGCCGACCAGGACGGCCGGAAAGCCGGCCAGCAGTCCCCGCTCGCCCATGTTGCGCAGGATCCGGTAGACCTCGGTGTCCGGCGGCAGCTCCTCGGACGTCTCGATCGCCAGCACGCATCCGGCGTAGGCCGGGTTCGGGCCGACCCGACCGGCCGCCAGCAGCCAGGACAGGATCTCCAGGTTGCCGCCCCAGAGCGCTCCCTGCACCACCCGGGCCGGGCCGGACCACCGCCAGCCCTCGGCCGGGAACATGGTCGGGGCGGTGTGGATGTACCCGGGATCGCGCCAGTCGCCGGGCTCGTCGGTCCATTCGGCCGGCGGCGTCAGCTCGTACCAGTCGGAGCCGAACAGGGCGGCGCGCAGCGAGTCCATGCTCACCGGGTGGCTGGCGCCGCCGCGGCCCAGGTGCACCAGCACCGACCCGCCGTGGTAGCCCACCAGGCCCAGTCCGAACAGGTGGTTGAGCAGGTTGGTGTTGTCCGAGTAGCCGAAGAACGGCTTCGGGTTGGCCCGCAGCACCTCGTCGTCCAGGTGCGGAACGACGGTGATCTGGTCGTCGCCGCCGACGGTGGCCAGCACCGCGGTGATCGACGGGTCGGCGAAGGCCGCGGTCAGGTCCCGGGCCCGGTCGGCGGGGCTGGCGCCCATCACCCGGGTGCTCGGGTACTCCACCGGCTCCAGGCCGAGTTCGTCGCGCAGCCGGCGCAGACCCAACGCGTACACCTCGGGGAACAGTGCCGGCAGGCCGGCGGAGGGCGACAGCACCGCCACCCGGTCGCCGGGCCGGGGCTTGGCGGGGTACCGGAGTTGCTGCATACCGGAGAAGCTAACGGCCCGGTCAACTGGGTTATACCGGACTAAACTGTCGAAAATGACCGACAGTGCAGCGGCCGGTCCCGGCGACAGCGCCGGCCACGGCGGTACGGGACAGCCAGCCGGCGCGGGCGACACCGGAGCCGGCCATCGCGACGGGGACGACCGGCCACGCCCCGGCCGGTTCCGCTGGGGACGGATCGCCGAACCGGTCCGCGACGCGGCCTTCCGGCGCGACCTGCTGCACGGCGCCGGACTGCTGCTGGGCACCCTGGTCATCGCCATCGGCTTCATCACCTCGTACGCCGGCGCGCTGCACAACCCGCACCCCCGGCGGCTGCCGGTGGCCGTGGTCGCCGGGGACACCGCCGCGCAACAACTGCTGGCCGGCGTCCGGACGCAGACCGACGCGATCCGGGCACGCACCTACGCCAGCCCGCAGGCCGCCGCGGACGCGCTCGGCACCCGGGACGCGTACGCGCTGCTCAGCGCCGGACCCGGCGGCCTCGTCCTGACCACCGCCAGCGCGGCCAGCCCGGCCGCCACCCAGACGATCACCACCGTGTTCACCACCGCGGCCCGCACCGCCAACGCGCCGCTCGACGTCACCGACCGCTACCCCACCTCGACCCAGGACCCGCGCGGACTGGTGCCGTTCTACCTCGCCATCGGTCTCGTGCTTGGCGGCTACCTGGCCACCGCGGCGCTCGGCGTCACCCTGGGTACGGCGCCCCGCTCGTTCGGCCGGGCCGGCCTGCGGATCGGGGCGTTCGCCATCTACTCGGCCCTGCTCGGGCTGGCCGGGGCGCTGGTCACCGGGCCCGCGCTGGGCGTCTTCGACCGGCACCTGGGCAGCATCGCCGTCGCCGGCATGCTCGTCGTCTTCGCCTCCACGCTGGTCGCCGCCGCGGTGCAGAGCTGGCTCGGCCTGGTCGGCACCGGCCTGGTGATCGTGTTGCTGGTGGTACTCGGCAACCCCGGGTCGGGCGGCATCTACGCGCCCGAGTTCCTGCCCGGCATCTTCGCCCAGATGCACCAGTGGAACATCCCCGGCCTGGCCACCGACCTGATCAAATCGGTGGCCTACTTCCCGGATCCGCAGGCCGCGCACTGGCCCCTGCTCGAACTGGTCCTGTGGGGGCTGGCCGGGCTCATCGCGCTGCTGTTCGCGACCGGGGTGATGGGCCGTGGACCGGCTCCCCGGCACCACCGGTAGGCCGGCCCGATCGCACCGGTGAGTCATTGTCGGCAGCCTCACCCACCGCCGGCACCCGTCCGGGCGATACCATCACAACTTGTCGGACAGCGCTGTCCTTCGTACCAACGTAAGGAGCGCACGATGACCGACCACCATCACCCCGGCGGCCCGGACGCCGCACTTCGGGCGGACATCCGCCGGCTCGGCACGCTGCTCGGGCAGACCCTCGCCCGGCAGGAGGGCCCGCCGCTGCTGGACCTCGTCGAGGAGGTCCGGGCGCTGGTCCGCACCGACGCCGACGCCGAGGCCGCGGCGGCCCGACTGGGCGCCATGGACATCGCCACCGGCACGAAGCTGGCCCGGGCCTTCTCCACCTACTTCCACCTGGCCAACATCACCGAGCAGGTGCACCGGGCCCGGGACCTGCGCCGGCAGCGGGCCGTCAACGGCGGCTGGCTGGACCAGGCGGCATCGCTGATCGCCGAGCGCGGCGTACCGGCCGACGAGATCGCCGAGGCGGCCCGGCGGCTGGCCGTCCGGCCGGTCTTCACCGCACACCCCACCGAGGCCGCCCGCCGGTCGATCCTGACCAAGCTGCGGGCCATCGCCGACGAACTGGACGCCGAGGCCGCCGCCGCGATCCTGTACGGCGCCGCCGACGAGGGCCCGGCCAACCGCCGGCTCGCCGAACTGCTCGACCTGCTGTGGCAGACCGACGAACTGCGGCTGGACCGTCCGGACCCGACCGACGAGGCCCGCAACGCCATCTACTACCTGCGCGACCTGTACGCCGAGGCCGCACCGCAGGTGCTGGACAACCTCGCCGACACCCTGCGTGGGCTGGGCGTGGAGACCCCGCCCACGGCCCGGCCGCTCACCTTCGGCACCTGGATCGGCGGGGACCGGGACGGCAACCCGTTCGTCACCCCCCAGGTGACCCGCGAGGTGCTGCACATCCAGTACGAACACGGGCTCACCGCCACCGAGCAGGCGATGGACGCACTGATCAACGAGGTGTCGGTGTCCCGCCGGCTGCGCGGGGTGTCCCTGGACCTGTCGGCCAGCCTGGCCAAGGACCTCGACGCGCTGCCCGAGGTGGCCACCCGGTTCCGCCGGGTCAACGCCGAGGAGCCGTACCGGCTCAAGGCGCGCTGCGTGCTGGCCAAGCTCGCCAACACCCGGCGCCGGCTGCGGCAGGGCACCCCACACGTACCGGGGCGCGACTACCGGGGCAGCGCCGAGCTGATCGGCGACCTGGAGCTGATGCGCGCCTCGCTGGCCCGCAACGCGGGCCAGCTCACCGCCATGGGCCGGCTGGCCTCGGCGATCCGGACCATCTCCAGCTTCGGCCTGCATCTGGCCACCATGGACATCCGGGAGCACGCCGAGGCGCACCACGCGGTGCTCGCGCAGTTCTACAGCCACGTGGGCGAGGCGACCGACTACCCCGGGCTGGGCCGGGCCGAACGGGCGAAGCTGCTCTCCGAGGAGCTGACCGGCCGCCGGCCGCTGGCCGCCGTGGACACCCCGCTCACCGAGGCCGCCCGCAAGACCTTCGACGTGTTCGCGGCGATCCGGGAGACGCAGGAACGCTTCGGCGAGGAGGTCATCGAGTCGTACATCATCTCGATGACCCTCGGCGTGGACGACGTGCTCGCGGCCGTGGTGCTGGCCCGGGAGGCCGGGCTGGTGGACGTGCACAGCGGCCGGGCCCGGATCGGCTTCGTGCCGCTGCTGGAGACGCCGGCCGAGCTGAACGCCGGCGGCGAACTCCTGGACGAGCTGCTGTCGCTGCCCGCGTACCGGGCCGTGGTCGCCGCCCGCGGCCACGTGCAGGAGGTGATGCTCGGGTACTCCGACTCCAACAAGGAGGCCGGGATCACCACCTCGCAGTGGTCGATCCACCGGGCGCAGCGGGCGCTGCGCGACGTGGCCGCCCGGCACGGCGTGCGGCTGCGCCTGTTCCACGGCCGGGGCGGCACCGTCGGGCGGGGCGGCGGCCCCACCCACGAGGCGATCCTGGCCCAGCCGTACGGCACGCTTGACGGTGCGATAAAGGTCACCGAGCAGGGCGAGGTGATCTCCGACAAGTACAGCCTGCCCTCGCTGGCCCGGGAGAACCTGGAGCTGACCATCGCCGCGGTGTTGCAGAGCGCGCTGCTGCACACCGCGCCCCGGCAGCCGGCCGAGCAGTTGGAGCGCTGGGACGCGACCATGGACGTGGTCTCCGAGGCCGCCTTCCGGTCGTACCGCTCGCTCGTGGAGAACCCCGACCTGCCGGCCTACTTCTGGGCGGCGACCCCGACCGAGCTGCTCGGCGCGCTGAACATCGGCTCCCGGCCGGCGAAGCGGCCGAACACCGGCGCCGGGCTGGCCGGGTTGCGCGCGATCCCGTGGGTCTTCGGCTGGACGCAGACCCGGCAGATCGTGCCCGGCTGGTTCGGCGTGGGCTCCGGCCTGGCCGCCGCCCGCGCGGCCGGCCACGGCGACATCCTGGCCGAGATGCACCGCAGCTGGCACTTCTTCCGCACGTTCCTGTCGAACGTCGAGATGATGCTGACCAAGACCGATCTCACGATCGCCCGCCGGTACGTCGAGACCCTGGTGCCCGAGCCGCTGCACCCGATCTTCGAGACGATCTCCGAGGAGTACGAGCTGACCAAGCGCGAGGTGCTGGCCATCACCGCGTCCCCGGCGCTGCTGGAGAACTCGCCGGTGCTGCAACGCACGCTCGCGGTCCGGGACACCTACCTGCGGCCGCTGCACCACCTCCAGGTGGCGCTGCTGCGCCAGTACCGCGAGTCCGGGCTGGCCGGGCGGGCGGTGGCCACCGCGCCGGGCGGCCGGCGGGCACCCGGCGAGGGTACGGCGCTGGAGCGCGCCCTGCTCACCACGGTCAACGGCATCGCCGCCGGCATGCGCAACACCGGCTGATCCGGGCCGGACGGGGCTCTTCCCGGCGCCTTTCGGCGGGGGAAGGGCCCCGGTTGGTGGCCGGACTCGACAAAGCCCGGTCCCGGGCCGGTCGGACCGGCTAGAAAGAGATCGTGCCCAGGGGACCGGCTCGCCGCGCCGTCGGCCCGGGCCGCCGTCGCCCGGTCCGGGACCCGGCCGAGCCGGCCCGGGATCCGGCCTCAGACCCGGCCGAGCCGACCTCAGACCCGGTCGAGCGGACCTCAGACCCGGCTGATCCGGCCTCAGACCCGGCCGATCCGGCCTCAGACCCGGTCGAGCGGACCTCAGACCCGGCCGAGCCGGTCCGGGACCCGGCCGAGCCGGTCCGCAGCGCCTGGCAGGCCGTGCCCTGGCCGCTGCGGGTGTCCGCGCTCTACAGCGTCTGCCTGGTGGCCCTGGTCGCGGCCGGCTACCTGCTGGGCCGGATCCTGACCGCGCTGGCCACCCTCTCGGTGGCGGTGGCCGCGGCGTTCCTGCTGGCGGCGCTGCTGCACCCGGTGAACCGGCTGCTGCGGCGGATCCGGCTGCCGCGCAGCCTGGCCGCCCTGGGCGGCGTGGTCGTGCTGGTGCTCGGGCTGGCCGGCACGGCGTGGCTGGTGACCGAGCAGGTGGCCAGCCAGTTCGCCGACCTCGGCTCGACGCTCTCCAGCGGGCTGCGGGACGTGCGCGGGGCCATCTCCACCGGCCCGATCCCGATCAACGAGCGGCAGCTCGACGCCCTGGTCCGCGCCGGCCGGCGGTACCTGGAGAAGACCGACATCGATCCGGCCGCCACCGCCTCCAGCACCATCGAGGGCCTCGGCGGCGCGCTGCTCGCCGTGGTGCTGCTGTTCTTCCTGCTCCGCGACGGCGATCGGATCTGGCACCGTTTCCTGCGGCTGTTCCCGGAGCGCCATCGGGACACGCTCGTCGAGGCCGGCGAGGTGGGCTGGTCGACGGTGAGCCGCTACATCCTCGGGCAGGTGTCGGTGGCCGCCGTGGACGCCGTGGGCATCGGCATCGCCCTGCTGGTGATCGACGTGCCGCTGGTGGCCCCGCTCGCGCTGCTGACCTTCCTCGGCGGGTTCATCCCGATCGTCGGCGCCACCGTCGCCGGTGCCGCCGCCGTGCTGGTGGCCCTGGTCGCCAACGGGCCGACCGACGCGCTGCTCGTGCTCGTCTCGGTGATCGCCGTGCAGCAGTTGGAGGGCAACCTGCTGGAGCCGGTGATCGTGGGCCGGGCGCTGCGGCTGCACCCGGCGCTGGTGCTGCTCGCGGTGGCCGCCGGAACGCTCACCGCGGGCATCATCGGCGCGATCGTCGCGGTGCCGACGCTCGCCGTGCTGTACCGCTCCGGCGCGGTCCTGCTGCACCGCGGCCCGGCCGGGCCGGCCGGACCGCGGTGATCCGCCGGCGTGGCCGGACCGCGGTGATCCGCCGACGTGGCCGGACCGCGGTGATCCGCCGGCCCGGCCAAACCCTGGTGAACCGCCGGCCCGGTCGTCCCGTCCGGTCCGGTCAGCTCGTCTCGCCGGCCATGCTGAACGAGCGCAGCCGCTGGACCGCCAGCGCCGTGAAGCCCACCACGATCACCCCGGTCATCCCGAGAGCCACCGGCAGCGAGACGTTGTGCGCCAGCAGCTCGCTGGGCGCGAGCCGGTCGGTGATGGTGAGCACGTACTGCTGGATGGAGAGCACCGCGGTGCCGCTGACCAGGTTGGTGAGCAGCCCCTCCCAGATCAGCACGTAGACCAGCCCGAGCAGCACCGGCCGGCGGGTGAGCAGGCTGAGCGCCAGGAACACCGCCGAGTACGCGACCGCGCCGACCGCGCCGGCCGCGGCGAGGGCCAGGCCGAGGCGTACCGAATCGGCCAGTACGCCCCCGACGTACAGCGGGATGGCGACGGTGATCGCCGTGACCCCGGAGGCCACCGCGAGCTTGGGCAGGATGACCTGCCAGCGCGGGATGGGCTTCGTGAGGATGTGCACGATCGTGCCGTCCTCGATCTCCGAACCGAGCACCCCGGTGCCGACGATCAGCGCCACGACGGGCAGCACCACGGCCAGCCCGAGCCCGATCAGCACGGGCGGCGCCCACTGCCCCGGGTCGACACCGGCCGTGCGGGCCAGCACGGCCAGCAGGACCAGCAACGCCGGCAGCGGCAGCAGCAGCAGGAACCGGCGCCGGCCGAAGAGCCCCCGCGCGGTGATCCAGGCGATTGTCGCGTTCATGGTGCTCATGCCTCCACGAGGTAGGAGAAGACGCTCTCCAGGGACTCGTCCGACGGGATCAGTCGGCGGACCCGGATGCCGGACCGCAGGGCGACCTTCGGCAGGGCCCGGGTGAAGCTGCCGTAGTCCCCGGCCCGCACGGTCAGGCCGGTCCGGTCGAGTTCCACGCCGGTCACCGACGCCTCGGCCATCAGCGCGACGGCCAGCGCGCGGTCGTCGCTGGACTGGAGGACGAAGACGTGCGGCCGGTTGGTCATCAGCCGCCGGATGGTGCGGAAGTCGCCGGAGGCCGCCAGCCGGCCCGCGACGATCACCTGGACGGTGCCGGAGAGCTGCTCGACCTCCTCCAGGATGTGCGAGCTGAACAGGATCGTCCGCCCGGCGGCGCCGAGCTGGTGCAGCAGCTCCATCATGTGCAGCCGCTGCCGCGGGTCCATGCCGTTGAACGGCTCGTCCAGCAGCAGCACCTGGGGCTCGTGCACCAGCGCCGCCGCGACCCGGATCCGCTGCCGCATGCCCTTGGAGTACGTCTCGATCCTGCGGTCCTGCGCGTCGGTCATCTCCACCAGTTCGACCGCCCGGCGGGCCGCCTCCGCCGGCTTCGCCAGCCGGTGCAGCCGGGCGCTGGCCAGCACGAACTCGTACCCGGACAGGAACGTGTGCACGGCCTCCCGCTCGCTGACCAGGCCGAGCCGGCGGTACACGTCCGGGTTGCGCCAGGTCGGCGCGCCGGCCACGGTGACCCGTCCGCGGGACGGGGCCAGGAAGCCGGCCATCATGTGCAGCAGGGTGGTCTTTCCGGCGCCGTTCGGCCCGAGCAGGCCGGTCACGCCCGGGCCGAGGGTCATGGTGATGTCGTTGGCCGCCACCACGTTGCCGTACCAGCGGGACACGCCGGCCAGCTCCACCAGGGCCGGTGTGGTGGTCCGGCGATCCGGGGCGGACGCGACGGGAGTGGACACGTTGCTCATCGGGCGGCGACCTTCCGGTAGCGGGCCAGCAGCAGGGCGACGCAGCCGGCCACCAGGACCACGGCGGCCAGGCCGTAGACCGGGCCGAAGCTGCCGATCGAGAGCAGCTCGCGGTCGTTCGCGGACAGCACGCCGCGGAACAGCCAGGCGCCCACCCCGCCGACGAGGCTGCTCGGCGAGGCCAGCCCGGCGAGTTGGTTTGCGGTCTGCGAGGGCAGCACCGACAGCACCCCCACGATCGGCGTGGTCATCAGGAAGACGGCCACCACCGCGCCGGCCGCGATGGCACGCTTTCCGGACAGCGAGGCCACCAGCAGCGCCACGGCCGCGAAGACCAGCGCCCAGATGCCGGCGTAGAGCACGCCGGGCACGAGGTCGGTGAACTCGTCCCACGCCCCCGCAGGCCGTTCCCGGTGGAGAACGCGGCGCCGATGAACATCAGCACCTGCGGCCCGCCCAGCAGCAGCCACACCGCGGTGGCCAGGGCCGCGAGCTTGGCCAGCGCGTAGTCCGACCGGGCCAGCGGCCGGGAGAAGTACAGCGGCAGCACCCCGCTGCGCAGGTCCCGGGAGACCAGTTCGGGGGCGACCACCGCGACGAAGAAGATGACCAGCCAGCTCATCTGGCTGGCGAACTGGGCGTAGGTGAACACCACCTGGCCGAACTGGGCGCGCACCGCGATGGCCACGGCGGCGACCACGGTCACGATGCCGACGATCAGCCAGGGGAAGATCTTCGCCTTGGCGCTGCGGCCGAATCCGAACGCGGTCCGCAGCGCGTGCGCGTACAGCGCGGTGACGATGTGTCGGCGGCCCAGCCGCGGCCCGGTGTAGCGCCGGTAGCCGATGTCGTGGATCACCCCGTCCGGGGTGGTGGCCCGGGTCTCAGCCGTTGACACTGGTGGCCTCCTTGCTGGCGAACAGCTCGGCCACCCGGTGCCGGCGCTGGTCGAGGCGGTGTAGCGGCAGGTCCAGGTCGGCCACCGCGGTCAGGATCACGTCGTACGTCTGCTCGGCCGTGAGCGGGACCAGCAGCAGCCGGCCCTCCCGGCTGACCGGCAGGCGCAGCTCGGCCAGCCGGGCCGCGAGTTGTTCGGTGCCCTCGCTGACCTCGATCGAGAGGACGTCGGTGGCCGAGGTCATCGCGGACATGTTGGCCGAGCGCAGCAGCCGGCCGCCCTCGATGGCGACGAGCGCGTCGCAGATCCGCTCCACCTCGCCCAGCAGGTGCGAGCAGACCACCACGGAGATGCCGAACTCGGTGCCGATCCGGTGGATCAGCGTGAGCATGGCCTCCCGGCCGGCCGGGTCGAGCCCGTTGGTCGGCTCGTCCAGCAGCAGCAGGTCCGGGTCGTGCACCAGCGCCTGGGCCAGCTTGACCCGCTGCTTCATGCCGGTGGAGTAGCCGCCGACCTGCCGGTAGCGCTCCTCGTACAGCCCGACGTGCCGCAGCGCCTCGGACGCCCGTTCCCGGGCGGCGGTCTTGGGCAGCCCGCCGATCCGCCCCATGTGGGTGACGAACTCGGCGGCGGTCAGGTCGGGCGGCAGGCAGTCGTGCTCGGGCATGTAGCCCACCCGGGTCCGCACGGCGGCCGGATCGACGACGGGATCGATGCCGAGCACCCGCGCCGAGCCGCTGGTCGGGGCCAGCAGCCCAAGCATGATCTTGATGAAGGTGGACTTGCCGGCACCATTCGCGCCGACCAGCCCGACGATGCCGGGCTCGACCGTGACCGTGAGATCGGACAAAGCGGTCACCCGCCCGCCGTACGTCTTGGTCAGCGACTGGGTCGCGAGAACTGTCACGGGCTCAGCCTAGAAAGCGGATGCATCCCCGGCGACCACCACGGACCCTGGTCGTCCCCTGATCCTCCCCGAGATCGCCTCAGGGAATCCTCGCCGCGGCCCACCCCGGGGCGCCGGCGGATCCGGGCCGCCGACGGCCGCCACGGGACGCCGCGGGACGCGCCCGCGACCGCCGCTGGCGCGCACCTGAGACGGCTTCGACACCAGTACGTCGAGTGGCACTCTCGACCGATCCGCGGTCGACTGAGAAACTGTGTGCCGGCCACGAAGTTGGGGGTTCGATGAGCAACGGGTGGACGCTGCCCGACGAGGTGCTACGTGAGGCGCCGGCGTACACGCCGCGTCCCCACGAGTTGGCCGACCTGGAGCTGCTGCTGGACGGGGCGTACACGCCGCTGTCCGGCTTCATGAGCCGGGCCGACCTCACCGCCCTGGCCCGCCGGGGACGGCTGGAGGACGGCACGCCCTGGTCGGTACCGGTGACGTTGCAGGTCCCCGCCGACCTGGCCAACGATCTGGAACTGGGCGATCCGCTGCGGCGTGCGCTGGTGCTCACCGACGCGGAGGGCGCGCCGGTGGCGGTCATGGAGATCACCGACGTCTGGGCGGCCCGGGAGGGGTGGGTCGGTCTCGGCGGCCCGGTACGCCGGTTGGGCGACGGCGGTCAGGGGCCGTTCCAGCGGCTCCGGCGCACTCCCGCCGAGGTGCGCGGGCTGCTCCCGCCGGGCCGGGTGCTCGGGGTGATCGCCGACCGGCCGCTGCACCGCCCGCAGCTCGCGCAGATCGCGCACGCCGCCCGGACGCTCGCGGCGCACCTGCTGGTGCTCATTCCCAGCAGCGAGACGAGCGTGGACGGGCTGCCCCCCGAGGTCCTGATCCGGTGTGTCTTCGCGGCCCGGGACCGGATGCCGCCGGCCACGCTGATCACCGTGCCGCTGGCCCGCCGGGGCGACGAGATCTCCGACGCGCTGCTGCGCGCCCGGGTGGCCGCGGCGTACGGCGTCACCCACCTGCTGTCCACCGGCGAGATGCTCTCCGGCGGCGGGCTGCGGGTGCTGGTGCCCCGGGAGTTGGCGTACGACAGCCGGGACGGGCAGTGGCGGTGGCGGGACGACATCCCGCCGCGCAACCGGCGGCTGGCGCTGAGCCCGGCGGAGATCGACGACCTGCTGGACCGCGGCTTCCCGCTGCCGGAGTGGCACACCCCGCCGGCCGTGGCCAAGGAGCTGTCCCGGGCGCGTCCGCCGCGCCGGCACCGCGGGCTGGTGCTCTTCTTCACCGGGCTGTCCGGCTCCGGCAAGTCGACGATCGCCCGCGGGGTCGCGGACGCGCTGCGGGAGAACGGCGACCGCACGGTGACGCTGCTGGACGGCGACGTGGTCCGCCGGGAACTGTCGGCCGGGTTGACCTTCAGCAAGTCCGACCGGGACCTGAACGTGCGCCGGATCGGCTGGGTGGCCGCGGAGGTGGCCCGGCACCGGGGAATGGCGCTGTGCTGCCCGATCGCCCCGTACGCGCAGGCCCGCAACACGGCCCGGGAGATGGCGCTGACCGCCGGCGCCGGCTTCATCCTGGTGTACGTCGCGACCCCGCTGGACGTGTGCGAGCGGCGGGACCGCAAGGGCCTCTACGCCCGCGCCCGGGCCGGTCTGCTGACCGGGATGACCGGCGTCGACGACCCGTACGAGGAGCCCGAGGACGCCGATCTCGTGCTGGACACCAGCGCGTTCACCATCGAGGAGGCGGTGCAGGCGGTGCTGGCCCACCTGACCGAGACCGGGTGGGTCGAGCCGCGGATCCAGCCGGCCTGAGCGGGCGGTTGTCCGGCCGCCGGAGGGTGATCGGGCAACGGTGTTCGGATTTGTTGGAATCCGTGTGATCACGTAGGGTCGGGGCATGACGAGGCCCGGACCCCGGTAGTGCTGGCACAACAGCGCCAGGCGGCGATCCTCGACCGGGTCCGGGTGAGCGGCGGGGTCCGGGTGAGCGACCTCGCGGCCGAGTTCGGCGTCTCCGACATGACCGTCCGGCGCGACCTGGAGACGCTGGCCGAACGCGGGCTGCTGGCCAAGGTGCACGGCGGCGCCACCCGCGCCCAGCCGGGATCCACCGACGAACCGGGGTTCGCGGCCAAGTCGGCGCGGCAGCGCGGCGAGAAGTCCGCCATCGCGGCCCGGGCCGCCGGGCTGGTCGATGCCGGGTCGGCCATCGCGCTCTCGGCCGGCACCACCACCGCCGAACTGGCCCGGCGCCTGGTCACGGTGCCCCGGCTCACCGTGGTGACCAACTCGATACCGGCGGCCGAGGTGTTCCACCGGTCCGGCCGGGCGGACCAGACCGTCGTGCTCACCGGCGGTGTGCGTACCCCGTCGGACGCCCTGGTCGGCCCGGTGGCGGTGGCCGCGCTCCGGACGCTGCACGTGGACCTGCTGTTCCTCGGCGTGCACGGGATGAGCGAGCGGGCCGGCTTCAGCACCCCCAACCTGCTGGAGGCCGAGACGGACCGCGCGCTGGTGGCTGCCGCCGACCGGCTCGTGGTGCTGACCGACCACACCAAGTGGGGCACCCAGGGCATCTCCTCCATCGCCGAACTGGCGGCGGCGCACGCGGTGGTCTCCGACCCCGGCCTCCCGCCCGAGGCCCGCACCAGCCTGGCCGAGCGGGGCGTGGAACTGCTGATCGCGGAAGGTGGAACGGAATGAAGCGCACCGCGGTGCGGCTCGCCGACGGGCGGGAACTCATCTACTTCGACGAGCACGAGGGCGCAGACCGGAGCATGCCGGACCGCCGGGACCTGCCCCCGCCGCCGCCGGCGTCGCAACTGCGGTACGACCCGCTGGTCGACGAGTGGGTGGCCGTGGCCGCGCACCGGCAGACCCGCACGTTCCTGCCGCCGGCCGACGAGTGCCCGCTCTGCCCCTCCACCCCCGAGCGGTCCAGCGAGATCCCCGCCTACGACTACGACGTGGCGGTGTTCGAGAACCGCTTCCCGTCGCTGAGCGACCGGGTCGGCGACCTGCCCGGCGAGCTGACCCCGTACACGCCGGTCCGGCCCGGCCTCGGCCGCTGCGAGGTGGTCTGCTTCACGGCCGACCACAACGCCTCGTTCGCCGCCCTCTCCCCCGAACGGGTCCGCACGGTGCTGGAGGCGTGGGCCGACCGGACCGCGCGGCTGTCCGAACTACCCGCCGTCGAGCAGGTCTTCTGCTTCGAGAACCGGGGGGTCGAGATCGGGGTCACGCTGCACCACCCGCACGGGCAGATCTACGCGTACCCGTTCCTGACGCCGCGCGGTCGGTCGATGCTCGCGGCGGCCCGCCGGCACGCCGAGGCCACCGGCGGGCGCAACCTGTACGCGGACGTGCTGGCCGCCGAGCGGGCCGCCGGCGACCGGGTGGTGGCCGGCAACGAGCACTGGACCGCGTACGTCCCGGCGGCCGCCCGCTGGCCGTTCGAGGTGCACCTGGCGCCGCACCGCGCGGTCCCGGACATCCCGGCCCTGGACGACGCCGAGCGGGCCGCGTTCGGGCCGCTCTACCTCGACGTGCTGCGCCGCTTCGACGCGCTGTTCGACCGGCCGATGCCGTACATCGCGGCCTGGCACCAGGCACCGGTCCGCGTCGACCGCGAGCTGGCCCACCTGCACCTGCAGGTGTTCAGCATCCGGCGCGCCGCCGACAAGCTGAAGTACCTGGCCGGCTCCGAGTCGGCGATGGGGGTTTTCATCAACGACATCTCCCCGAGCAGGCCGCGCAGCGGCTCCGCGACGCCGGCTGACGGCGCCACCCACACGGCCTCCCGGGGCACCCGGCAGCGGAAAGCCGGACCCGGAGACGGGTGCGGGGGGCCCGGGACAGGGCCCCCCGCGCTGGGAAGGGACGGGTGGGCGTGACTGGCATCACGTCCACCCGGTACAACGACGAGGGTCGCTGCCTGGTGACGGCGCCGGGTGCGACCGGACCGCCGTGGCGGCGGGCTACCGGTACCGCCCCGACCCCGTCCGCGGTCAGCCGTTGAGCCGCTCGGCCAGGTTCCCGTCCAGGGCGGCCATGAACTCGTCGCTGGTCAGCCACGGTGCGTCGCGGGAGATCAGCAGCGCCAGGTCCTTGGTCATCTGGCCGCCCTCGACGGTGTCCACGATGACCTGTTCCAGGGTGTCCGCGAACTCGGACACCGCCGGGGTGCCGTCCAGCTTGCCGCGGTGGGCCAGCCCCCGGGTCCAGGCGTAGATGGACGCGATCGGGTTGGTCGAGGTCTTCTCGCCCTTCTGCCACTGCCGGTAGTGCCGGGTGACGGTGCCGTGCGCGGCCTCGGCCTCGACCGTCCGGCCGTCCGGGGTCATCAGCACCGAGGTCATCAGGCCGAGCGAGCCGAAGCCCTGCGCGACGGTGTCGGACTGCACGTCACCGTCGTAGTTCTTGCAGGCCCAGACGAAGCCGCCCTCCCACTTGAGCGCGGCGGCCACCATGTCGTCGATCAGCCGGTGCTCGTAGCTGATGCCGGCCGCGTCGAACTCGGCCTTGAACTCGTTCTCGTACACCTCGGCGAAGATGTCCTTGAACCGGCCGTCGTACGCCTTGAGGATGGTGTTCTTGGTGGACAGGTAGACCGGGTAGCCGCGGTCCAGGCCGTACCGCAGGCTGGCCCGGGCGAAGTCCCGGATGCTGTCGTCGTAGTTGTACATGCCCATCGCGACGCCGCCGCCGGGGAACTTGGCGACCTCCATCTCGATCGGCTCGCCGCCGTCGGCCGGGGTGTAGGTGATCGTCACCGTGCCGGGGCCGGGGACGACGAAGTCGCTGGCCCGGTACTGGTCGCCGTGCGCGTGCCGGCCGATGATGATCGGCTTGGTCCAGCCGGGTACCAGGCGGGGCACGTTCGACATGATGATCGGCTCGCGGAAGACGACGCCGCCGAGGATGTTCCGGATCGTGCCGTTGGGCGAACGCCACATCTTCTTGAGGCCGAACTCCTCGACCCGGGCCTCGTCCGGGGTGATCGTCGCGCACTTCACGCCCACGCCGTGCTGCTTGATGGCGTTCGCCGCGTCGACGGTCACCTGGTCGTCGGTGGCGTCGCGGTGCTGGATCGACAGGTCGTAGTAGTGCAGGTCGACGTCGAGGTAGGGCAGGATCAACTGCTCCCGGATCTGCTTCCAGATGATCCGGGTCATCTCGTCGCCGTCGAGCTCTACGACCGGGTTGGTTACCTTGATCTTCGCCATCGGCCGGGCGCTCCTCTCGGGGGACTCATGCAAGCAGTACGAGCGTACTGCATGTGGCGGTGCCGGCGGTCGGCCGGCCAGTTACCCCGCCCGGCACCGTCCACTCCACCCGGGGGCGCCCGATCCACGCCGAGCGCCCCGCGGGTCGACCCGCGGGGCGCTCGGCACTGCTCGGTGAGCGGGGAAGCTACATGTTCGCGACGTCGGCCTGCTTGGCCCGGACCGCCTCGGCGGCGGCCTTCAGGCTGGCCAGCTCGTCGGCGTCCAGGTCGGTCTCCACCACCCGGCGGATGCCCTCGGCACCGACCTCGGCCTCGACCCCCAGGTAGACGCCGGAGATGCCGTACTCGCCGTCCACCCAGGCGCAGACCGGCAGCACCGTGCCGGAGTCCTCGGCGACCGCGCGGGCCATCCGGGCCGCCGCCGCCGACGGGGCGTAGTAGGCCGAACCGGTCTTGAGCAGCGCCACCACCTCGGCGCCGCCGTTGCGGGTACGGACCACCAGGTCCTCGATCTGCTCGGCGGGCATGACCTCCCGCAGCGGCTTGCCGTTCACGGTGCTCAGCGACGGGACCGGCACCATCGTGTCGCCGTGCGAGCCCAGCGTCAGGGTCCGCACCGAGCCCACCGGCACCTCCAGCGCCTCGGCCACGAAGTTGGTGAACCGGGCGGTGTCCAGCATGCCGGCCTGGCCCATCACGCGGTTGCGCGGGAACTGGGTGGCCAACTGGGCGACGGCGGTCATCTCGTCCAGCGGGTTGGAGACCACGATCACCACGGCGTTCGGGGCGTACTTGGCGACCTGCTCGGCGACCTGCCGGACGATCTTGGCGTTGGTCTCCAGCAGGTCCATCCGGCTCATGCCGGGCTTCCGCGGCAGCCCCGCGGTGATCACGACGACGTCCGAGCCCTCGATGGCCTCGTACCCCTCGCCGTTCTTCCCGGTGGTCTGGCCCACGACCTTGGTCTCGAAGCCCTCGATCGGCCGCGACTGGTTGATGTCCAGCGCCAGACCCTCGGGCTTGCCGTCGATGATGTCGGTGATCACCACGGTGTCGAAGACGTTGTATTCGGCGAGGCGCTGCGCCGTCGTCGACCCGTAGAAGCCGGCGCCGACGACGGTGACCTTTTTGCCCATGGTCGTCCCACTCTCTGATACACAACGGTTTTTCCGGACCGTATCAGCCATGGTGTCACCCCACCCGGCAGGGGCGCCGCCGGTTCAGCAGATCACCGAGCGGCCCGCCGGCCGGGGCCCCGCCGCGCTCAGCCGCGTTCGGCGCGCTCCACCACGTTGGTCAGCAGCATGGCCCGGGTCATCGGGCCGACGCCGCCGGGCATCGGCACGATCGCGCCGGCCACGTCGGCCACCTCCGGCTCGACGTCGCCGGTGTACCGGCCCTTGCCGTCGGCGCCGATCACCCGGGTGATGCCCACGTCCACCACGACGGCGCCGGGGCGCACCATGTCGGTGGTGAGCAGCCCCGGCACCCCGGCGGCCACGATCACGATGTCCGCGGCCCGGGTGTGCCCGGCGAGGTCCAGGGTGCCGGTGTGGCAGAGGGTGACGGTGGCGTTCTCGCTGCGCCGGGTCAGCAGCAGGCCCATCGGCCGGCCCACCGTGTTGCCCCGGCCGACGACCGCCACCTCGGCGCCGCGCAGCGGCACGTCGTGCCGGCGCAGCAGGTCAACGATGCCCCGCGGGGTGCACGGCAGCGGTCCGGGGTAGCCGAGCACCAACCGGCCGAGGTTGACCGGGTGCAGGCCGTCGGCGTCCTTGTCGGGGTCGATGAGTTCCAGGATCCGCTGGGTGTCGATCTGCGGCGGCAGCGGCAGTTGCACGATGTAGCCGTGGCAGGCCGGGTCGGCGTTCAGCTCCGCCACCACGGCCTCGACCTGCTGTTGCGTGGCGTCGGCGGGCAGCTCGCGGCGGATGGACGCGATGCCCACCTCGGCGCAGTCCCGGTGCTTGCCGTTGACGTACGCCTGTGAGCCCGGGTCGTCACCCACCAGCACGGTGCCGAGGCCCGGGGTGATCCCGCGCTCGGCCAACGCCTTGACCCGAATGCGCAGTTCATCCTTGATCTCGGCCGCGGTCGCCTTGCCATCCAGAACGGTCGCCGTCACACGCCGATGCTCTCACGTTCGCACCGGGGAGGAGCCCGCGCACCCTGGCAGATCGGCACTCCGGCCGATCGCGATCACCCGGGCGGTGTGCTTCCTCACTCCGCGTGCCCGAAAACCCGGCATCGACCCCATTCGGTACCGGCCGCCGCCGGTGGCATTTGTCGAGTGCGCCCGGAAGACCTACCTTTGCCCAGCATCGCGCAGCGTAACCATGGCGGGTTCCTGCGTGATGTCCGGAGAATGAGGAGGATTCCCCATGCAGGTTCGCAGGCTCGCCGCCTGGGCCGCGCTCCCGCTCGCCGCCACGCTGGGGCTGGCGGCCTGCGGCACCGGCGGCGGTTCCGGCACGAACGACGCGAACGACACGGTGAGCATCGAGATCGCCGAGCCGCAGCACCTCGTGCCGACCAACACCAGCGAGACGTCCGGTTCGCAGGTGCTGGCCGCGCTGTTCAGTCCGCTTGTCGACTACGACGCCCAGAACAAGCCGTACGAGGTCGCCGCGGAGTCGGTGACCAGCACGGACAACACGGTCTGGACGATCAGGCTCAAGTCCGGCTACACCTTCCACAACGGCGAGAAGGTCACCTCGGACGACTACATCAACGCCTGGAACTACGGGGCGTACGGCCCCAACGGCCAGGGCAACAGCTACTTCTTCGAGAAGATCGCCGGCTACGACGACATGCAGTCGCAGGACCCGGACGGTGACGGCCCGCAGCAGGCGCCGGAGCCGACGGCCAAGACGCTGTCCGGCCTGAAGAAGGTCGACGACCTCACCTTCACGGTGACGCTGTCGCAGCCGTACACCGACTTCCGGACCATGCTCGGCTACACCGCCTTCTACCCGATGCCGCAGGCGGCGTTCTCGGAGCCCGGCGTGCTCGACCCGGACTACGAGAGCGCGCCGATCGGCCAGGGCCCGTTCAAGATGAAGGGCACCTGGCAGCACGACGCCAGGGTCGAGGTGGAGAGGTACGACGCCTTCCCCGGCCAGCAGCCGAAGGTCGACGGCGTCGAGTTCCGGATCTACCAGCAGCTCACCGCCGCGTACTCGGACGTGCTGGCGGACAACCTGGACGTGATCCCCATGGTGCCCACCGAGAACCTGAGCACCGCGCCGACCGACCTCGGCAGCCGGTTCCAGACCAGCCCGATGTCGTCGTTCCAGTTCCTGGCGTTCCCCACGTTCCAGAAGGAGTTCAGCAACCCGGACGTGCGGCGCGCCATCTCGATGGCGATCGACCGGGACGAGATCACCACGTCGATCTTCAAGGGCTCCCAGGAGTCGGCCCGCTCGTTCGTCTCCCCGGTCGTGCCCGGCTACCGCGCCAACACCGCCGGCGACGCCGCCACGTTCGACCCGGACAAGGCGAAGCAGCTCTACACGGCGGCCGGCGGCCCATCCAAGATCACGATCTCGTACAACGGGGACGGCGGCCACAAGGACTGGGTCGACGCCACCTGCAACCAGCTCAAGGCCAACCTGGGCGTGGAGTGCGTGGGTACCGCCGAGCCGAAGTTCGCCGACCTGCTCACCAAGGTCGAGAAGAAGGATCCGGTGGGCCTGTTCCGGCTGGGCTGGGTGATGGACTACCCGTCGATGGAGGACTACCTCGGCCCGCTGTACAGCACCAACGGCTCGTCGAACTACTACGGCTACAGCAACGAGGAGTTCGACAGGCTGGTCAAGGAGGGCGCGGCCGCGCCGACCGAGGAAGAGGCGATCAAGAAGTACCAGCAGGCCGAGGACATCCTGGCCAAGGACCTGCCGGTGATCCCGCTGCGGTTCGGGCAGAACACCTACGGCCACTCGACCAAGGTCAAGAACGTCGAGGTGGACCTGTTCTCCCGGGTCAACCTGCTGGAGATCGAGACCGCCTGACCTGAGACGTTTCCCCGCCACCGGCTCGACCGGCGGGGAACGACCAGGGTGCCGGCCCGGGCAGCGCCGCCCGGGCCGGCACCCACCGCCGGGGTCCGGCACCCGTCCCGGGTACGCCGCCAGCCCCGCCCCCGACATTCCGGGCACGAGAGAGACAGCGACAGCATGTTCCGCTACATCGTGCGACGCCTTCTCCAGATGGTCCTCGCGTTCTTCGGGACCACGCTGATCGTCTACGCGCTGATGTTCGCCGGCCAGGGCGACCCGATCCAGGCCCTCGCCGGGGAACGGCCGGTCACGGCCGCCCAGCGGGCGTACCTGACCGAGAAGTACCACCTCGACGCCACCGGCATCGGCGGCTTCTTCTACAGGTACGCCGACTACGTGGGCAACCTGCTCCGCGGCGACCTGGGTGAGTCGCTGACCGGCCGCCGGATCGCCGACATCCTGGCCCAGGCATGGCCGGTGACCGTCCGGCTGGCGCTCATCGCGCTCGCCGTGGCGATCCTGTTCGGCGTCACCGCCGGGGTGGTCGCCGGCATCCGCCGGGCGAGCATCTTCGACAACGCGACGCTGGTCCTGACCCTGCTGGTCCTCGGCATCCCGACCATCGTGCTGGCGCCGCTGGCGCAGTACTTCCTCGGGGTGAAGTGGCAGCTCTTCCCGCCCACCGCGGGGGCGTCGCCCAGCCTGTACGCGCTGCTGCTGCCCGGCATCGTGCTCGGCTCGCTCTCGCTGGCCACCGCGCTGCGGCTGACCCGTACCTCGGTGGCGGAGAACCTGCGCGCCGACTACGTCCGGACGGCCACCAGCAAGGGTCTGCGCCGCAGCCGGGTGGTGAGCGTGCACGTGCTGCGCAACTCCCTGATCCCGGTCGTCACGTTCCTCGGCGTCGAACTGGGCAACCTGATGAGCGGCGCGATCATCACCGAGGGCGTGTTCAACATCCCGGGCGTGGGCTTCAACCTGTTCCGCGCCATCAAGACCGAGGACGGCCCGCTGGTGGTGGGCATCGTCAGCGTCCTGGTCCTGGTCTACCTCGTGTCCAACCTGGTGGTGGACGTCCTGTACGCCGTACTCGATCCGAGGATCCGCTATGAGTAGCCAACCCGCCGGCGCGGTGGAAGCCGCCGGCGCGACCCCCGGCGCCGGAGCGACCGGCGGCGCCCCGACCGGCGCCCCGGGCGCCACCGGTGCCGGCACGACCGGCGGCACCGGCGGCGTCCCCGGCGCCGCGAGGGTCAGCAGCCTCGCCGGGCACGCCTGGCGCGACCTGCGCCGCAACCCCGTCTTCTGGATCTCGCTGACCCTGGTCCTGCTGGTGACCGCCATGGCGGCCGTGCCGGGCCTGTTCGCCGGCAACGACCCGCGGGACTGCGCGCTGTCCCGGCAGCATGCCGGGCCGTCCGGCGGGGCCATCTTCGGGTACGACTTCCAGGGCTGCGACGTGTACGCCCGGTCCGTCTACGGCGCCCGGGCCTCGCTGCTGGTCGGTGCGCTGTCGGCGCTGATCACCGGGGTCATCGCGGTGGTCGTCGGCATGCTGGCCGGCTACTTCGGCGGCTGGGTCGACGCCGCGCTGTCCCGGGTGATCGACATCGTCCTGGGCATTCCGCTGCTGCTGGCGGCGATCGTGCTGCTCAAGCGGGTCAGCTCGAACAGCCCGGACACCCGGCTGTTCGCGGTGATCCTGGTGCTGGCCGTGCTCGGCTGGACCACCGCCGCCCGGGTGGTGCGGTCCTCGGTGATCACGGCACGGCAGCAGGACTACGTGGCCGCGGCCCGGATGCTCGGTGCCGGCAACGGCCGGATCATGTGGCGGCACATCCTGCCCAACGCGCTCGCCCCGGCCGTGGTGGTGCTGACCATCGCGCTCGGCACCTTCATCGCGGCCGAGGCCACGCTCTCGTTCCTGGGCATCGGGCTCAAGGCGCCCACCCTCTCCTGGGGGATCGACATCGACACCGGCCGGGTGCACATGCGCGAGGCCGCGCTGCCGCTGATCGTCCCCTCGACGTTCCTGGCGCTGACGGTGCTCGCGTTCATCATGCTCGGCGACGCGATCCGCGACGCCTTCGACCCGAAGCTGCGGTGACACCATGACTGCTACCTCGACCGCCACCTCCCCGCGACCCACCCCGGCCACCGGCGCCGGCGCCGAGCACCTGCTCCAGGTGCGGGACCTGCACGTCGAGTTCCACACCCGGGACGGCGTGGCCAAGGTGATCAACGGCGTGTCGTACCACCTGGACGCCGGCGAGACGCTTGCCGTGCTCGGCGAGTCGGGCTCCGGCAAGTCGGTGACCGCGCAGGCCATCATGGGGCTGCTGGACACCCCGCCGGCGGTGATCCCGTCCGGCGAGATCCGGTACCGCGGCCGGGACCTGCTCACGCTCGGCGCCGACCAGCGGCGGCAGGTCCGGGGCGAGGAGATCGCGATGATCTTCCAGGACGCGCTGTCGGCGCTGAACCCGGTCTTCCCGGTCGGCTGGCAGATCGCCGAGACCCTGCGGCTGCGCGCGAGGATGTCCCGCCGCGCGGCCCGGGAGCGGGCCGTCGAGCTGATGGACCTGGTCCGGATCCCTGCCGCGCGGCAGCGGGCCGGCGACTACCCGCACCAGTTCTCCGGCGGCATGCGGCAGCGCGTCATGATCGCCATGGCGCTCGCGCTGGAACCGCGGGTGCTGATCGCGGACGAGCCCACCACGGCGCTGGACGTGACGGTCCAGGCGCAGATCATGGACCTCCTCGCCGAACTGCGCCGGGACCTGAACATGGCGATGATCCTGATCACCCACGACCTCGGCGTGGTCGCCGACGTGGCCGACCGGATCGCCGTGATGTACGCCGGCCGCATCGTCGAACACGCCGACGTGCACTCGCTGTACGCCCGGCCCGCCCACCCGTACACGAAGGGGTTGCTGGAGTCGGTACCGCGGCTGAGCCGGCGCGGCCAGCGCCTGGCCACCATCCCCGGGCTGCCGCCGAACCTCATGCAGATCCCCGCCGGCTGCGCCTTCCATCCCCGATGCCCGTACGCCCGGCAGGAGTGCCTGGACGTCGTTCCGCCCAGCCTGGACCTGGGCGACGGCCGGACCAGCGCCTGCCACTTCGCTCAGGAGGTACGCGATGACCGTCGCTGAGCTGGCCGCCAGGCACCCGGCCGGTACGCCGAGCGGCGAGGTGGTGCTCGACGTCCGCAACGTCGTGAAGCACTTCCCGGTGACCCGGGGGGTGCTGTTCAAGAAGACCATCGGCCAGGTCAAGGCCGTCGACGGGGTGAGCTTCCAGCTCCGCCGCGGCGAGACCCTGGGCATCGTCGGCGAGTCGGGATGCGGCAAGTCGACCCTTGCCCGGCTGCTCATGCGGCTGGAGACGCCGACCGCCGGGCAGGCCACCCTGGCCGGCGAGGACCTCTTCGCGGCCTCGGGCGCCCGGCTGCGCCGGATGCGCCGCAACGTGCAGATGGTCATGCAGGACCCGTACAGCTCGCTGAACCCGCGGATGACGGTCGGCGACATCATCGGCGAGCCGTTCGCGATCCACCCGGACGCCGCCCCACGCGGCGACCGGCGACGCCGCGTCCAGGAGTTGCTGGAGGTGGTCGGGCTCAACCCCGAACACGTCAACCGGTACCCGCACCAGTTCTCCGGCGGCCAGCGGCAGCGCATCGGCATCGCCCGGGCGCTGGCCCTGCGTCCCGAGGTGATCATCTGCGACGAGCCGGTGAGCGCGCTGGACGTCTCCATCCAGGCCCAGGTGATGAACCTGCTCGAACAGTTGCAGCAGGAGTTCGGCCTGTCGTACGTCTTCATCGCGCACGACCTGTCGGTGGTGCGGCACATCTCCGACCGGGTCGGCGTGATGTACCTGGGCAAGATGGTGGAGATCGGCACGGAGGACGAGATCTACGAGCGGCCGACCCACCCGTACACCCAGGCGCTGCTGTCGGCGGTGCCGGTGCCGGACCCGGAGGTTCGCGGGCAGCGGGACGTCATCCGGCTGACCGGAGACGTGCCCTCGCCGGCCGACCCGCCCTCGGGTTGCCGGTTCCGCACCCGCTGCTGGAAGGCGCAGGACATCTGCGC
Source organism: Plantactinospora sp. KBS50 (assembly GCF_002285795.1). Taxonomy (GTDB): domain Bacteria; phylum Actinomycetota; class Actinomycetes; order Mycobacteriales; family Micromonosporaceae; genus KBS50. The sequence goes on along the minus strand of NZ_CP022961.1, from coordinate 1,015,728 downwards.
CACCGAGGAGCCGCCGCTGGTGGCCCGCCCGGTACCGCTGCCGGCGCCGCAACTGCGCCGCCCCGACAGCGCACCCGCACCCACCTCCCACCCGTCGGCCTGCCACTTCCCCGAAGGCGCTCCGCGCTGAGTCATACGTCAGGTACCTCAAACCGGCCGGTTGAGGTACCTGACGTATGACTGACGGAAGACCATCCGAACCCGCGTCGTCCACAGGCCGGTAGGCGTTGTCCACAGCCGGAGGATTGAGGGAGGCGGAGCCGGCCGCGGGGCGGCAGGCTGAGGAGGTGTCGCAGCGCGCCGCCGTGCCTCGCGGGCTTGGTTTCCTGCCGTTCCGGGGCACCCGGGCGATCGCCGACGGCCTGCTCAGCCGCCGGATGTTGGCGGGCCGCGGGTGGCGCCGGCTGCTTCCGGACGTGTACATCCAGGCCGACGCCTTCGCCCCGGACGACCACCGGATGTGGTGTGACGCCGTCGCCCTGGTGCTGCCCGCGGACGGCGCCATCGGCGGGCCGAGCGCCGCCTTTCTCTGGGGAGCCGACCTCCTGCCCCGCGGTCGCACCGGCGCACCGGTGTCGGTGGTGGTTGCCCGGTCGGTCCGCATCCGCCGGCACCCAGCCGTCCGGATCACGCATACCAGGCTGGACGCCGGCGACGTGGTCCGGTTCGCCGGCCTTCCGGTCACCTCCGCCGCGCGTACCGCCTTCGACCTGGGCCGGCGGGGGCCTCGCGCCGACGCGGTCGTCGCGGTCGACGCCCTGCTGCGGCGCCGGGTGGTACGGCCGGCTGCGCTGAACCGGTACGCGCTGGCCCGACCCGGGTGGCGGGGCGCCCGCCTGCTCCGCGAGGTTCTCCCCCTCGCCGAGCCGCTGGCCGAGTCGCCCATGGAGACCCGGCTCCGGCTGCTGCTCGTCGACGCCGGGCTGCCCCAGCCCGTGGCGCAGTACGAGGTACGCGACGGCCTCAGCCGGTGGCTGGCGCGCGTCGACCTGGCCTATCCCGAGCTGCGGATAGCCATCGAGTACGAGGGTGACCATCATCGGGAACGGGCGCACTTCCAGCGCGACGTGTCCCGGCTCAACCGGCTTCGGGCGGCCGGTTGGGTGGTGCTGCGGTTCACCGCCGACGACGTGCTCCGGCACCCGGACCGGCTGCTGGCCGACGTCCGGCAGGCGCGCCGCGAACGCGCCGCCTCCTGACGCCCCCGCCGGCCCGCGCCAGCCTGCGCCATTGCCGAGTCATACGTCAGGTACCTCAAACCGGCCGGTTGAGGTACCTGACGTATGACTGACGGGCGGTGGCCCCGGCGCTCGGCGGGGTCAGTGGAAGAAGTGGCGGGTGCCGGTGAGGTACATGGTGACGCCCGCCTCGGCGGCCGCCTCGATGGCCGCCTCGTCGCGGATGGAGCCGCCCGGCTGCACGACCGCCCGGACCCCGGCGTCCAGCAGCACCTTCAGCCCATCGGGGAACGGGAAGTACGCGTCCGAGGCGGCCACCGCGCCCCGAGCCCGCTCGGCGCCGGCACGGGAGACGGCCAGGTGGGCGGAGTCCACCCGGTTCACCTGCCCCATCCCGACCCCGACCGTCGCCTGGTCGTGCGCCAGCAGGATCGCGTTGCTCTTCACCGAGCGGATCGCCCGCCAGGCGAACAGCAGGTCGCGCAGGGTCGCCTCGTCGGCCGGCGCACCGGTGGCCAGCCGCCAGGCGCCCGGGTCGTCGCCGGGGGCGTCCACCCGGTCGGCCAGTTGCACAAGCATGCCGCCACTGACCTGCCGCCACTGCGCGGGCGCCGGCGCCCAGGCGGGGGCGCGCAGCACGCGCAGGTTCTTCCGACCGGCCAGCACGTCGACCGCGCCGGGTGCGAAGTCCGGCGCCACGATGACCTCGGTGAAGATCTCGGCCACCTGCCTGGCCAGCTCGACCGAGACGGTCCCGTTGACCGCGATCACCCCGCCGTACGCGGAGACCGGGTCGCAGGCGTGCGCCTTGCGGTGCGCGTCGGCCAGGTCGGCGCCGATCGCGATGCCGCACGGGTTGGCGTGCTTGATCACGGCCACGGCCGGGGTGTCCGGGCCGAAGTCGTGCACCGCGTGCCACGCCGCGTCGGCGTCCACGTAGTTGTTGTAGGACATCTCCTTGCCGTGCAGCTGCTCGGCCTGGGCCAGCCCGGCCGGGGTCCCGGCCTCGGTGTACAGGGCGGCGTCCTGGTGCGGGTTCTCGCCGTACCGCAGGGTGGTCTGCCGCCGCAGCGCCAGGCCCGCGCTGGCCGGCCACTGCGGGGCGGCGTCGTCGAGGGCGACCGCGCACCAGTTGGCCACCGCCACGTCGTACTCGGCGATGTCGGCGAAGGCCCGGGCCGCGAGCCCGCGACGCTCCGCCAGGGTGAAGCCGCCGGCGTCGAGGGCGCGCCGGATCAGCGGGTACGCCGAGACGTCGGTGATCACGGCCACCGACGGGTGGTTCTTGGCGGCCGCCCGGACCATCGCCGGACCGCCGATGTCGATCTGCTCGACGCACTCGTCCAGGGTGGCGCCGGAGGCGACCGTCTCGCTGAACGGGTACAGGTTGGAGACCAGCAGGTCGAACGGCTCGATGCCCAGCTCGTTGAGCTGCCGAAGGTGTTCGGGTCGACGCAGGTCGGCCAGCAGCCCGGCGTGCACCCGCGGGTGCAGGGTCTTGACCCGGCCGTCGAGGCACTCCGGGAACTCGGTGACCACCTCGACGGCCGTCACCGGAACGCCGGCCCGCTCGATGGTGGCCGCGGTGCTGCCGGTGGACACGATCTCCACGCCGGCGGCGTGCAGCGCGGTCGCCAGTTCGGTCAGCCCGGTCTTGTCGTACACGCTGACCAGCGCCCGCCGGATGGGCCGGCGGTCGCCGGGAGCGCCGGTGGCGCCGGTGGCGGCGTGCCCCTCGGTCATGGGATCGTGACCTTTCTTCCAGTGATGGTCCAACCCTCGCGGACCAGCCGGCCGACCTGTTCGACAAGCTGGCGCCGCTCGGCTTCCTTGATGCGCTCGGTGAGGCTCTCCTCGTCGTCGCCGTCCAGCACCGGGACCGCCACCTGGGCGACGATCGGGCCGGTGTCCACGCCGGCGTCCACGAAGAACAACGTCGCGCCCGCCAGCTTGACGCCGTAGCCGAGGGCGTCGCGCGGGCCGTGCATGCCGGGGAACGCCGGCAGCAGTGAGTTGTGGGTGTTCAGGTACCGGTCCCCGAAGGCGGCCAGGAAGTGCGGCCCGACCAGCTTCAGGAAGCCGGCGGAGATGACCAGGTCGGGTTCGTACGCGGCGACGTGCGCGGTGAGCGCCCGGTCCCAGTCCTCGCGGGTCGGGTACGCCGGGATCCGGTCCACGAACGTGGGTACGCCGGCCGCGGTCGCCCGGTCGAGCCCGGCGATGCCGTCCCGGTCGGCGCCGACCGCGACGATCCGGGCGCCGTATCCGGGTTCCACGGTGGCGTCGAGCAGCGCCTGCAGGTTGCTGCCGGAGCCCGAGACGAGGACGACGAGCCGGGCGGCCGGCGCGAGGGCGGTCACGCGTTGCACCCTATCGGGCCGGCCCGGACGCACCGACGTCGCCGCCCGGGAGCCGCCCGGGAGCCGGCCCGGAGCCGGCCGGCGCGGTGCCCGGAGCCGGCCGGCGCGGTGCCCGGAGCCGGCCGGCGCGGTGCCCGACGACCGAACCGGAACCGGCCGGCGCGGTGCGCGGGACCGGTCCGCTGGGTGGGCCGCGTGCCGGCACGGCACCGTCGGCTGGCGGGCAGCGGGTAGGCTGCCGGTCTCTACCCGCGGGCCGGTCTGGTGGATCCCGGCGGTGCCCGGCGGAGTCCGGGCCGCCAGGCACGAGGCTGGCCCGACCACCGGTCGGGGACGGACGTCAGCGTCAGCGTCGGCGTGCGTGCCGACCGGTCGCCGGTCCGGGGCGCGCCCGCCGGGTCGCCCGCCGGGGCCGGCTCGATCCTCTACCGTGACCACGTCCCTCTTCGACGAAGGAGCCGACATGCAGCCCGGCTATCCCGGCCAGGATCCGTACGGACAGCAGCCACAGGACCCGACTGCGCCGCAGTACCAGGACCCGTACGCGCAGCCGCCCGCGCCGCAGCCGCCGTACGGCCAGCCGGCCCACGGGCAGCAGCCCACCTCGGGTCAGCCCTACGGCCAGCCGACCTCCGGCCAGCCGTACGGGCAGCCCACGTCGGGCCAGCCCTACGGCCAGCCGACCTCCGGCCAGCCGTACGGGCAACCCACCTCCGGCCAGCCGTACGGACAGCAGCCCTACGGTGCCGGCCAGTACCCCGATCCGTACGGGCAGCAGCCGGGACAGCCGTACGGCGCCGCGCCGGGCCAGCCCGGGTTCGGCCAGCCGGGGCAGGCTCCCAACAACACCCTCGGGCTGCTGAGCATGATCTTCGGCATCGCCGGAATCCCGCTGGTGTGCTGCCTGTACATCGGCATCGCGTCCGGCATCGCCGGCATCGTGCTGGGCTACCTCGGCAAGCAGAAGGCCGAGCAGGGACTGGCCACCAACCGTAGCCAGGCGCTGACCGGCATGATCTGCGGCGCGGCGGCCGTGGCGCTCGGCATCCTCGCCATCATCGGTCGGGTCGCCCTGGGCCGCAACGGCGTGCTGAGCTGATCCGCAGCGGGCGGCAGGGGGATCCCCGCCCCGGGGATCCCCGCCAGCCGTCGCGCCCCCGCAACCGGCGACCGCGGTCGCCGACCACGGCCGGCGGCCCACGGACGACGGCTCACGGACGGCGACCCACGGACGGCCACTCACGGGCGGCCGCGGGCCACGAAGAACGACCGGGTGAGGACCACCCCGAGCAGGGCGCCCAGGGTGAGCACCGCGGTGGCCGCCACCGCGGTCTGCCAGGGGTCCGGCCCGATCTGCGCGAGCCGGCCGCCGCCGAGCGAGCCGCCGGAGACGATCGCGAGCAGGCCGGTCAGTACCCCGCCCACCGGTCCGGCGAGCGCCGCCGAGGTGAGCAGCGGACGCCACGCCAGCCCCCCAGCCTCCGGACCACCCGACCGGACGGTACGCCGGACCAGCAGGGCTCCGCTGGCGGCACCGGCGAGGACCGGCACCGCGAGGAGCACCGCGCCCAACCCGCCCACCGGCCCGGTGGGCAACCCGACCAGCAGCGGTACGGCGGGCAGCCCACCCAGGCTGACCTCGGTGGCCCGGACGATCGTGCCGGTGCCCAGCGCGAACCCGGGGCCGAGCAGGTAGCTGGCGGCCCACATCGACGCGTTCGGCGCGTACGCCAGACTGAGCAGGGTGATGCCGGCCTGCCCGGCGACCCCCGCGTGGTAGGCGCCGATCATGTCCCCGGCCGCGCTCCCCCCGGTCGCCACGGCCAGTCCGGCCGCACCGGCGCCGGCGCCCAGCAGCAGCAACGTGGCGACCATCCCCGTGCGCAGGCCGTCGCGCAGCACCGGCGGCACCCGGGGCAGCAGGACGGCCAGCACCCCGGTGGCCGGCAGGGCGCCGAGCGCCGCCGCCACGGTCGCGAACGCGGCGAGGGTCAGCCCGGCCCGCAGCGGTGGCACGTCGGGGCCGGCGGGTCCGACCGCGAGTGCGGCGAGGGCGCCCAGGATCCCGTACCCGATTCCCACCGCCAGGGCGACGGCGGCGACCTGCCAGGCGCTGCCCCGATGTCGCGCCCCGATCCCCCGGGTCACGTGCACGCCGGCCCGCGCCAGCCGCCAGGCCGCCAGCGCGGCGACCGCGAGCGGCACCAGGGCGACCGGCCCGGCCGAGGTCGGCAGCGGGACGCCATGGCCGAGCAGCCAGGCCGCGAGGCCGGCCCGGAGCGCACCGCCGGGCGCGGTGACCGGACCGCCGAAGCGGCCGAGTGCCAGGGCCGCGACCACCGGCAGGTACGAGACGAGGGCCGCCCAGATCGCGGCCACGCCGGCGGCGACGGGCAGCGGGGCGTGCCGGCGTTGCCCGGTACGCTGCCGCGGCACCCGGCGGCCCGTACCGCGGTCGGTGCCCGGACCCGTACGCGCCGGTCGGGACCGACCGGCCGGCGGGGATCCGCGGCCGTCCCGGGGCGCCCGGTCCTCGACCCGGCGCTCGCGCTCCGACCCGCCGGGAGTCCGGCGCTCCCGGTCCGGCCCGTCCGCCCGGCGCTCCCGGTCCGGCGCGCCGGTCGGTCGGCGCCCGGCGCCCGGCACGCCGGCGGACCGGCCGGCGGCGCGGTCGGGTCGGTCGGGGCGGCCGGGTGACATCACGATCTACTGTGGCACGCCCGGCCACCGTGGCGTGGGCGACACCACTACCTGCGGGTCACCGGCTGAATGGGACAGCGGTTCCGGGTCCGGCACGCTAGCCTCTGCCCAACCTGCGATCATGTATCGCTCGCCTCAACCAGGAGAAACAAACATGACGGCTCCTTACCCGCCGCAGAGCGTGCCCGAGGGCAACGACCGCACCACCCTGTGGGGGGTGCTTGGCATCGTGCTCGGTGTCATCTGCTGCGGCATCCTTGGCATTCTCTTCGGCTGGCTCTCGATGCGGGACGCCAAGAAGTTTGGCAAGTCGCCGGTGCTCGGCTACGTCGCCATCGCGCTGGGTGCGCTCAACATCGTGGTGAGCCTGATCCTGCGGCTCACCGGCAACTACCCCGGCCTGTCCTAGCATCCCCGCCCGGCCGAGCGCCGGGCCGGTCCGGGACTGATTCTCCGGGTACGAAGGCGGCGGGGTGGGCCATGGCCCACCCCGCCGCCTTCGTCGCTTCCCGGTCAGTTGCCGGACATGATCTCCCGCATCAGCTTGGCGGTCTCGGTGGGGGTCTTGCCCACCTTCACCCCCACGGCCTCCAGCGCGGCCTTCTTGGCGTCGGCCGTGCCGGCCGAGCCCGAGATGATGGCGCCCGCGTGCCCCATGGTCTTGCCGGGTGGGGCGGTGAAGCCGGCGATGTAGCCGACCACCGGCTTGGTGACGTTGGCCTTGATGAAATCGGCCGCCCGCTCCTCGGCGTCGCCGCCGATCTCGCCGATCATGACGATCGCGTCGGTCTCCGGGTCGTCCTGGAAGGCCCGCAGCGCGTCGATGTGGGTGGTGCCGATGATCGGGTCGCCGCCGATGCCCACGCAGGTGGAGAAGCCGATGTCGCGCAGCTCGTACATCATCTGGTAGGTCAGCGTTCCGCTCTTGCTGACCAGGCCGATCCGGCCGGAGCCGGTGATGTCGGCCGGGATGATGCCGGCGTTGGAGGCGCCCGGCGAGGCGATGCCCGGGCAGTTCGGCCCGATGATCCGGGTGCGCTCGCCCTTGGCCACGTTGTACGCCCAGGCGGCGGCGGTGTCGTGCACCGGCACCCCCTCGGTGATCACCACGGCCAGGTCGATGCCGGCGTCGATCGCCTCGACCACCGCGGCCCTGGTGAACTGCGGTGGGACGAAGATCACCGTCACGTCGGCACCGGTGGCCGACATGGCGTCGGCGACGTTCGCGAAGACCGGCAGCTCGGTGCCGTCGAAGTCGACGCTCTGGCCCGCCTTGCGCGGGTTGACCCCGCCCACCACGGTGGTGCCGGCGGCCAGCATCCGCTTGGTGTGCTTCGAACCCTCGGAGCCGGTCATCCCCTGGACGATGACCTTCGAGTCCTTGGTCAGCCAGATTGCCATCTCAGACCCCCGCAGCCGCGAGTTCGGCGGCCCGCTCGGCCGCTCCATCCATGGTGTCCACCCGCTGTACCAGCGGGTTGTTGGCCTTCTCCAGGATCGCCCGGCCGGCCTCGGCGTTGTTGCCGTCGAGCCGGACCACCAGCGGCTTGGTGACCCGCTCGCCGCGCTGCTCCAGCAGGGCGAGCGCCTGGATGATGCCGTTGGCGACCTCGTCGCAGGCGGTGATGCCGCCGAAGACGTTCACGAAGACGCTCTTGACCGAGGGGTCGGAGAGCACGATCTCCAGGCCGTTGGCCATCACGGCCGCGCTCGCGCCGCCGCCGATGTCCAGGAAGTTGGCCGGCTTGACCCCGCCGTGTCCCTCGCCCGCGTAGGCCACCACGTCAAGGGTGGACATGACCAGCCCGGCGCCGTTCCCGATGATGCCGACCTCGCCGTCGAGCTTGACGTAGTTGAGGTCCTTCTCCTTGGCCTTCTGCTCCAGCGGGTCCACCGCCGCCTGGTCGACCAGTGCCTCGTGGTCGGGGTGCCGGAACGCGGCGTTGGCGTCCAGCGTGATCTTGGCGTCCAGCAGCAGGACCGTACCGTCCGCCGTCTTGGCCAGCGGGTTCACCTCGACCAGGGTGGCGTCCTCGGCGACGAATGCCTGCCAGAGGCCGACCGCGATCCGGGCCACCTCGTCGGCCACCTCGGCCGGGAACCCGGCGGCCGCGACGATCTCGCGGGCCTTGGCCTCGTCCACGCCCGTGTTGGCGTCGATGGGAGCCTTGACCACCTTGTCGGGCGTCTCGGCGGCCACCTGCTCGATGTCCATCCCGCCGGCCACGCTGGCGATGCACAGGAAGGTGCGGTTCGCCCGGTCCAGCAGGTACGAGAAGTAGTACTCCTCCGCGATGTCAGCGGTGACGGTGATCATCACCTTGTGGACCGTGTGGCCCTTGATGTCCATGCCGAGGATGTCGGTGGACCGGGCCACCGCCTCGTCGGGGCCGTCAGCCAGCCGGACGCCGCCCGCCTTGCCCCGGCCGCCGACCTTCACCTGTGCCTTGACGACCACCCGACCGCCGAGGCGGTCGGCGATGGCACGGGCCTCCTGCGGGGTCGTGGCGACGCCGCCCGCGAGCACGGGCAAGCCGTGCCGCTCGAACAGGTCCCGCCCCTGGTACTCGTACAGGTCCACGTTTGCGCGTCCCGTCCCGTCTCCGCGGCGCGCCGTCGCGCCGCTACCAGCGTTGAGAAAACAGTTTGACGCCTGTTACAGCGATAAACAGGCCATTGGGCGCAGCCTAGCGAGATGGCTGGAACGGGCAACCGAGCGGGTACGTCCTGTGCGGTAATGCACAGGACGTACCCGCTGGAACCGTTCTTCCGATCATGATGCGGTGACATAACCGCAGGCCGGCCCGGCCGGGTCCGGTGGGAGATGTTCGAGGCCCGCGTAACCGCCGGAGGTGGCGGTCGTTGAGTCAGATGTCGGAGCGCTGATCGAGCGCGAAGACGGAAGCGGCCGATGCCCTGTCGGTCGAGGGGTGGCGGCGGGGCATCGTGCATAGAGAGGCCGGACGTGTGAGGGGTGCGTCCGGCCTCTCCCCTTTTCGTGTTTCGGCGGTGCGGCCCGCCACAGCGGCCCGCGCCGATCCGCACCGATCCGGCCCGGTCCCAGACCCGGACCCGGCGCGCTCAGCCGACCGGCTGGCCCACGTTGGCGCGTACCCACTCGACGATGGACTGGGTGGTCGCGCCCGGGGTGAAGATCTTGGCGACGCCGAGCCGTTCCAGCTCGGGGATGTCGGCCTCCGGGATGATCCCGCCGCCGAACACCACCATGTCGGCGGCGTCCCGCTCGGCCAGCAACTCGATCACCCGCCGGAACAGGGTCATGTGCGCCCCGGAGAGCACGGACAGACCCACGGCGTCCGCGTCCTCCTGGATCGCGGCCTCGACGATCTGCTCCGGCGTCTGGTGCAGGCCGGTGTAGATCACCTCCATGCCGGCGTCCCGGAGGGCACGGGCGACCACCTTCGCGCCGCGGTCGTGCCCGTCCAGCCCCGGCTTGGCGACGACCACCCGGATTCGCGAGTTCATCAGCGCAACACCTTTCCCGGACATCCGCGGCAACAGCTGAACGAACGGTAACCCGCCGGCCGACGGGGCGGGAAGGTGGGACGGAGAAGCGCCCGAGACGAGTGCGTCGGCATTCCGGAAGGGCTTGTCCACAGGTCTGTATCAGCCACCCGTTCGGATGACCCCAGGTCACACATGAGGTCACTCTGCGCCACTAACGAACCCATCCCCAAATGGTTATGATATGTGTCATTTCCCCCCGCACAGCCGCACAGGGTGTCAGGAATTCCGCGGTGCAACTTGTGGGTCGCCTGGTGGTTGGCTACCGTGTCTGGCGGTCGTCATCTGGTTGTCCGATCGGTTTGACGGCCCGGTCAACCGGTCGACCGGCGGCCAACGCCGGTACTGGCCCGAGACCGCAACGTCCGATACGGAGGGTGTGCGTGCGCCAGCGCCTGTCGTCTGAGCCCGATCGATATCGCGGCCGTCGTCGCGTACCCACCCCGCCACGCAGCCGCTACGCCGCCGTTGTCACGGGCGCCTTCGTGGGCGCCGGAATCGTCGCCCTCGGCGCGGGTGCGCTTCCGGACGCCAAGAGCGCCGACCCGGCCGTACTGGCCGGCCTCAAGCAGGCGGCCGCCGCGCAGGGTGATCTCGCCGAGCGCGCCGACGACGCCTCCCGGGCATCCCGGGCCAACGACCGCGACGCGCTCGTCGACAGCGCAGCCCAGGACGCCTGGAAGCTCCCGCTCACCGACTACGACATCATCGCCCCGTACGGCGAGCGGTGGGGCGAGATGCACACCGGCGTCGACCTGGCGGCCCCGGAGGGCACCCCGTACCTCTCGGTGCACTCCGGCGTGGTCACCAAGGCCGGCTGGTACGGCGGCTACGGCTACACGGTGATCGTCCGGCAGGACGACGGCACCGAGGCCATCTACGGCCACTCGTCCCGGCTGCTGGTCCAGGAGGGGCAGCAGGTCCAGGCCGGCGCGCAGCTCGGGTTGGTCGGCAACACGGGCCACTCGTACGGCTCGCACCTGCACTTCGAGGTGCATGTCAACGGCGCCCCGACCGATCCGGTCCCGTTCCTCAACGACCGTGGCGTGGATCTCAAGCTCAAGACCGAGAGTCTCTTCGCCGAGTAACAGCGCGCCGCGCGATCCCAGCTCCACCGAACCGCCCAGACGGCCACCGTCCGGGCGGTTTTTGGTGCCCGGCATCGAGGCATGGTGTCTCTGGCCACACCAGGCACTGTGACCGGAGACACACCCATCGGCGCTCCCGGACCGGCCAGCCGGGCACCAATCCGGGCATAGCCACGCCCCGTACCATCGACCATCAGGCATCCCATCGGACCCACCGGTAACCGCGTTACCGCTGTTCAACCACCATGTCGGCGGCTTGTTGTCCCCCGACAGAAGGTCTCGCCATGGGTCCCGAAACCCCCACCCCCGCCGCCGGGTCCCGGACCGGCCGCCCCGGCCGGCACCGCAGTACCGAACGCCGACGCCGGCCGTCCTGGCTCCTGGTGGCCGTCGTCGCCCTCGCCGCCCTCGCCGTCGCCGCGACCGGCGCCACCCTGCGCTACGCCGACGGGGGATCGACTCCGACCGGCGTCGAGTCGGCCGACCTCGACGGCCGGGCGCAGGCCCTGGACCGCGCCGACCGGTCGCGGCGGGAACCCGTCCCGTCGCTCGGCACCGCGTCGCTCGGGCCGAGCGAATCGGCCAGCCCGAGCGGATCGCCCAGCCCCAGTCCGAGCCCGAGCGGCACGCCGAGCCGGAAGCCGACGCCGAAGCCCAGCACCGCGAAACCGACGACCGCGAAGAGCAAGACCACCGCGGCCTGGGTGAGCCCGATGCCCGGGGCCGGGGTCACCTCCTGCTACGGCGACCGCGGCGGCGTCCTGCACGCCGGTATCGACCTGGCCGAGCCGGAGGGCACCCCGATCCACGCCGCGGCCGCCGGCACGGTGGTCAACGCCGGCTGGGCGTTCAGCGGGTACGGCATCTCGGTCGTCATCGACCACGGCAACGGCTACCTGACCCACTACGCGCACCAGAGCCGGACCGCGGTCACGGTTGGCCAGAAGGTGACCGCCGGTCAGGTCATCGGCTACGAGGGCGCAACCGGCGACGCCACCGGCCCGCACCTGCACTTCGAGGTGCACGAGGGCGAGCTGTGGAACCAGATCGACCCCGCGCCGTTCATGCGGCAGCACGGCGTCGACCTCGGCTGCTGAGCGGCTGTTGCTGGCACGGATTCTGCTGGCGGATTTCGACCCCGGCGTCTGCGGCATCGTCGCCCAGCCGTTCCAGATATGGGAACCAGTCGGTGAGAGAGTTCGCCGTCGAACACGGCCACCTGGTCCGTTGAGCACCAGCGACCGCGCAGGTCATTCAGCCACCAGCTTGTCGGTGGTGCTCGTCGGTCCTCCGAGCGAGCAGGTATCCCTGCGGAGTCGACTCCTGGCCGTCAGCTGGCCTACCGGCCCAGAAGACCGTCCCGAATCCAGCTTCGGTGACCCGACGCTCCATCTCCTCCGGGGACAGCCAATAGGCGTCGAACTCGATCCCCAGGCCCATGCTGCGGCCTCCACGCCGAAGCTCCCCATCGCCAGCCTTGAACGCCATCACCAGATAGCCCCCCGGCTTGACGATACGAGCCAGTTCACTGAAGGCGGTTGCCCTGGTAGCAGGTGGGAGAAAGAGCAGCGAATACCAACAGACGGCCCCGGCCAGGGAAGCATCGCCGAAGGGCAAAGCCCGAAGATCAGCGACTTCGAAGGAGAAGCCGGGGTAGTCACGCTGGGCCACGCGCACCATCTCGGGCGAAAGATCAACCCCGTGCGGGGAGAGGCCTTGCGCTGCCAGATAAGGAGCCAGCCTCCCTGTCCCGCAACCGACATCCCCGACGGCCGCGCCCAGGTCAGCAGCGAGAGTGAGTTCACAGAACAGGCTGAGGACCGTCCGATCGATGGGCATGACCTCCAGCGCACCTGCCAGGCGATCGGCATAGACCTCCGCAAGCACATCATGCGCGGCTTTCAGCTCTTCGGTCTTGGCGTCCATCGGCGAACCATAGCGGCCACCCAGCGCTGGCGCCCCGCCAGACTGCCGATTGTCAGCCGAGGAATCCGCCAAGTCGGTGAGAAACCCGGCCGCCACATCGCCGAGAGGCCATCAGCACGTTCCCGGTCAGCAGACGTCACCGCCGCCGAACCCAATGAGAACCCACAAGCCGCCGGTCGGCTCGGCACGCCAGAACGGATCTGGCGCGGTCGAGGTGTCGACCGCGCCGGATCCGTGCGAAGTGGTGCGGCCGGACGGATGGCCGCGGCCCCTTATCGCTTGTTTGATGTCACCAGGGACTTCGCCCCGATGAACTCCATGAGCGCCTGGTTCACCTCGTCGGCGTGGGTCCACGGAATTCCGTGTGGCGCGCCCTTCAGGACGACGAGTTTGCTCCCATCGACCATCGGCGCCAGCCGCTGCCCCGTCACCGGGAACGGCAGGACGGCGTCCTTGTCGCCCTGGATGATCAGCAGTGGTACGTCGATGCGGGGCAGGTCGGCGCGGAAATCGGTCAGCCAGGCGTCGATGCTGTTCAGCGTCGCGACCGCGGACGCCTGCGAACCGACCTCCCAGTGCCACCGGAACGCTTCCTCGCTGACCCGCTTTCCCTTGTTCTCGTCGTAGTTGAAGAAGGCCGTCACGAAGCTGGTCAGATACGCGGGGCGATCGTCGATCACGGCCTGTTTGAAGCCGGTGAACAGGTTCTGCTCCACCCCTTCGGGGTTGTCCGAGGTCTTCAGCAGAAACGGCGCGAGCGGGCTCATCACGATCGCCCGATCCACCCGTTCCGACCCGTAGTTGGCCAGGTAGTGCACCACCTCGCCGGTGCCCATCGAGTGTCCAACCAGGATCGCGTCGCGCAGGTCGAGTTCGCGCATCACCACGTCGAGGTCACCGGCAAAGGTGTCGTAGTCGTAGCCCATGGCGGGCTGGCTGGAATTGGCGAATCCGCGTCGATCGTAGGTGATCGTCCGGTATCCCGCCGCCAGCAGCGGTCCCACCTGTTTCTCCCAGGATGCCCCGCCGAACGGGAAGCCGGAGATCAGAACCACCGGTTGTCCCGAACCGTGGTCCTCGTAGTAGAGGTCGATTGGTGCGGAGTTTTCGTTCCCCACTGTCACGAATGGCATGGTCTCTCCGAATCGTCGTCCCGTCGCAACCCACCTGCTCTTTCGAGCATGGGGCAGCGCCGCGGCCGCCGGCAGCCATATCGACCACCATGCGCAGACATCGGGAACGGGCCGCCAGCCGGCGTCGATGAATGGAGACGACGGGGGCTAGGGCGTGTTACGCAAGTGCTGGCCGGCCTGCGCCGGGTCGAGACGACGACCGGCCGCGTTGGCGGTTCGTCCGGATACAACACCGGTATCCGGACGAACCTCCGCCTTGCCGGACGCCGCCCGGCCTCCGTCCCGGCTCGACCGACAGTTAAGAAGCACGCCCTAGAGCTTTTCGATGGGCGCGTGCCGCAGCACCAGCCAGAGCGTCTGGTCGCCGAAGTCGATCTGCGCGCGGGCGCTCGGGCCGTGGCCCTCCACCGCGAGCACCCGGCCCAGGCCGTACCGCTGGTGGTTGACCCGGTCCCCGGCCGCCACCTTCGCGGCCGGCGGCAGCTCGCTCGCGGTGCTCAGCCGGCTGCCGTCCACGCCGAGCCGTTGGGCCAGCTGCGCCGCCTTCGGCGTACCGCCGGTGAAGCCGCCGCCCCGACCCGCCGGCCCCCGACCCGCCGGAGCCTGGCCCGCGGTGCCGGACCGGCCGCCCACGCCGCCGCCCGTGCCGGACCAGGAGGTGTACGCGGCCTCCAGCCGCTCCCAGCGGACCAGGTCGGGCGGCAGCTCCTCCAGGAACCGGGACGGCGGGTTGTAGGACGGCTGCCCCCATGCCGACCGGGTCACCGCTCGGGACAGGTAGAGCCGCTGCCGGGCGCGGGTGATGCCCACGTACGCGAGCCGGCGTTCCTCTTCCAACTCCTTGGTGTCGCCCAGCGAACGCAGGTGCGGGAAGACGCCGTCCTCCAGGCCGGTCAGGAACACCACCGGGAACTCCAGCCCCTTGGCGGTGTGCAGGGTCATCAGCGTGACCACGCCCTGATGGTCGGGGTCGTCGGCGGGGACCTGGTCGGCGTCGGCCACCAGCGCCACCTGCTCCAGGAACCCGGCCACGCTGGCGCCCGGCGCCTCGTCGCCGGCCTGCACCTCGGCCCGCTCGGTGTACTCCCGGGCCACGCTCACCAGTTCCTGGAGATTCTCCACCCGGCCCGCGTCCTGCGGATCGAGGCTCTCCTCCAGCTCGGTCAGGTAGCCCGACCGGGTCAGTACGGCCTCCAGCACCTCCTCCGGTGGCGCGGTGGCGGCCAGTTCGCGGACGCCGTCCAGCAGCGCCACGAAGTCGGCGATGCCGTTGGCGGCCCGGGTCGAGATGCCGGGGGCGTCCCCGGCCCGGCGCAGCGCCGCGCCGAAGGAGATCCGGTCCCGGCTGGACAGTGCCTCCACGCACGCCTCCGCCCGGTCGCCGATCCCGCGCCGCGGGGTGTTGAGGATCCGGCGGACGCTCACCGTGTCGTCCTCGTTCACCACCGCGCGCAGGTAGGCCAGCGCGTCCCGGACCTCCTTGCGCTCGTAGAACCGCACCCCGCCGACCACCTTGTAGGGCAGGCCGACCCGGATGAAGACCTCCTCGAAGACCCTGGACTGGGCGTTGGTGCGGTAGAACACCGCCACCTCGCCCGGCCGGGTCAGCCCGGCGTCCACCAGCCGGTCGACCTCCCGGCCCACCCAGTCCGCCTCGGCGTGCTCGGTGTCCGCGACGTACCCGACGATCTGCTCGCCCTCGCCCTGCTCGCTCCACAGCCGCTTGGGCTTGCGCGAGGTGTTGTTGTCGATCACCGCGTTGGCGGCGTTCAGGATCGTCTGGGTGGAGCGGTAGTTCTGCTCCAACAGGATGGTGCGGGCGTCGGTGAAGTCGCGCTCGAACTCCAGGATGTTGCGGATCGTCGCACCCCGGAACGCGTAGATCGACTGGTCCGCGTCGCCCACCACGCACAGCTCGCCGGGCGGCAGGCCGCTCGGGTCGCCGGCCGTGCCCACCAGCTCCTTCACCAGCGCGTACTGGGCGTGGTTGGTGTCCTGGTACTCGTCGACCAGCACGTGCCGGAACCGCCGCCGGTAGCTCTCGGCCACGTGCGGGTGGGAACGCAGCAGGTGGACCGTCGTCATGATCAGGTCGTCGAAGTCCAGCGCGTGCGCCTCGACCAACCGCCGCTGGTAGAGCTGGTACGCCTCGGCGACCGCCCGCTCGTTCGGCCCCTTGGCCCGATCCGCGAAGTCCTCGGGGTCGATCAGCTCGTTCTTCAGATTGGACACCTGCGCGGCGAGCGACCGGGCCGAGTAGCGCTTCGGGTCGAGGTCCAGTTCCCGGGCCACCAACTGCATCAGCCGGCGCGAGTCGTCCGCGTCGTAGATCGAGAAGGTCGACTTCAGCCCGGCGTGCTCGTGCTCGGCCCGCAGGATGCGCACGCACGCGCTGTGGAACGTGGACACCCACATCAGCCGGGCGCGCGGCCCGACCAGGGCG